>JAZOUN010000083.1:0-41026 GCA_045658165.1 Acutalibacteraceae bacterium | reverse complement strand
TTGAGTTCACCGATGGGAGAAATAACAGCTGCTGTACCGCTGCCGAATGCTTCAAGAAGTCTGCCCTCGTCATAAGCCTGTGCAAGTTCGTCGATTGAAAGTCTTCTTTCAGAAACGTTCATGCCCCATGACTTCATGATTTCGATACATGACATTCTTGTGATACCGCTGAGGATTGCACCCTGGAAGTCAGGAGTAACAACTTCACCGTCAAGTACGAAGAATACGTTCATTGCGCCTACTTCTTCGATGTACTTTCTTTCTACACCGTCAAGCCAGAGAACCTGTGTGTAACCTGCCTTGTCAGCATCATCCTGTGCCTTAAGACCTGCAGCGTAGTTACCGCCTGTCTTTGCAAAGCCCATACCGCCCTTGACTGCACGGACATAGTTGTTTTCAACATAAATCTTAACAGGGTTAAGACCTTCGGGATAGTATGCACCAACAGGTGAAAGGATAATCATAAAGAGAAGGTGCTTTGCAGCATGAACACCAAGGTGGGGATCAACAGCAAAGATGAAGGGACGGATATAAAGCGATGTGCCTTCTGCAGAAGGAATCCAGTCTTCTTCTACCTTAACAAGAGTCTTGATTGCTTCAACAGCAAACTCTTCGTCAATCTGGGGAATGCAGAGACGGTCGTTAGAAACATTGAGTCTTGCCATGTTCTTGTCAGGTCTGAAAAGTCTGATTTCACCGTCTGCACAACGGTAAGCCTTGAGACCTTCAAAAACTTCCTGACCGTAGTGAAGACACATTGCGGCAGGATCAAGTTCAACGGGACCGTAAGGTACGATTCTTGCATCGTGCCAACCCTGACCTTCGTCATAGTTCATTACAAACATGTGATCTGTATAATAGTTACCAAAGCCGAGCTTGCTTTCGTCTGCAGGCTTAACCTTGGGATTTGTTGTTCTTTCTATTCTGATATCCATAATAGATACTTCCTCTCAAAAAAATAAATGCTGATACTAATTTTAGTACCGGCATTTAAAAAAGTCAATATTAAATTGAAATTATTTTCTTTTAAGTACAAAGAATACTATGATTGCTGTAATTATTACGAGTGTTGATATTGACATTACAATCAATATTGCCATTGAAGAAGAGTCTGATCCTGAATCTGTAACACCGTCAAGATCAACCTGAGGAGCTGTTGTTACGCCTGCACCGACAATATTTGCAGCTGTTGTTGTTTCAGGCACATATGTAACAGGAGCAGTTGTTGTAGCAACAGTTGTTGTGGGAAGATTTGCAGAAATGTTTGTAATTGCTGATGAAGGAACTTCTGTTGAAGGAATTCCCACCGCATTTGTAGCGCCCTGAGGTTTTGTAACGGGAACGATTACATTGGGAGATCCTGTTGTTGTTGCAGGTTTGGTTGTTGTTGCAGTGTTTGATCCGTCAGAAGTACCGAGACCGCCGCCGAGAGCATCCTGAACCATATCCATACCGCTTGAAAAAGTATCACCTATGATCCCCATTACACCGTCAAGTGCAAGATTGTCACCAAGACCGCCTACAACAGCACCAATGTCTGAATTACCTAAACTGCCGAGATCAATATTACCAAGTCCTGCACCTTCAAGAAGAGAACTGAATTTATCCTGCATGGATTCCTGAGTTTCAGGATCTGCATTTTCATACTGATTAGCAAGATCATCAAGTTGCTGCTCAAGTCTATCCTGTATTGTTTCAGCAAATGCATTAGCTGAAAAAATGAAAATCATCAATACAGATAACATGACTGCCGATATTTTTTTTACAGCAGCATTTTTCATTATATATTCACCCTTTGATTTTATATTCCATAATATTCTACAACATTATTAAAAAAAAGTCAAATACATTCTGAAAAAAAATAAATAACAAATCCTGGTTATGCTTCGGCAAGAGCAGTCGCAAGAATCCCCTTATTATCATTGTAAATTTTATCAAACTGTGTCAGCGGCAATGGATTGATTCCCTTTCCTGCCTCAACAGTATACCCGGGCAGATTATATGTACTTATGAACCAGTCTTTATATCCTGCATATGATGAATATTCGGGTGTTATCTCCAAAGGATATCCGCCGGCTTCGCTCAGACGCTCACCTATTTCTTCGGCACGGGGCGGTTCGTAATCGAGATATTTCCAATAAATGATTTCCCCTTGGGTATGGTATGCAAGAATCAGCCTGAAATCATGCTCAAGTGTAAGTTTATAAACAGCAAGGCTTTCCGGTGCTGATAAAGGTGCAGTTCCCACATAATCTCTCGGAGCAGGAGAAACAAAGCCCTGCGCAAATTTCAGTACCTTTGCATTTTCCCAGCCTGCAGGATAATTAAGATTCAGATCTGTGCCGATGATATTTGCCTTCCACCCGTCAGGAAATCTGATTACGGGATAATTTTCAGATATCATCACCGCACCGTCAAAATAATCACCTTTTGTCAGCGCTCCTGTTACAAGGTCTGTTCCGTCGGGATTTACAAGAGGCATTATGTAAAGCGTTGTGCTTTCAAACAGTTCTTTTGCTGAAAAAGAAGCTATCTGTCCTGAATTCACATAAGCTGATGAGTATTCTTCAAGAAATTTGAGAAGTACAGGGATGGTTATCCATTCATTTGCATGATGTGCGGCATTAAAGAATACTTCTTTTTTACCGTTTCCTGCTTTTATACAATACAGTTCTTTGCCCATAACACTCTTACCGCATACAGAAACATCGAGAAAAGGATATCTCACCGCCAGCCCCTGAATAATAAGTTTTGTAAGATATGAAGAATACGGAATATTAACGGGAACAACATTATAACCGAAGGGCACATTTATAACCTGCCCTACTCTCAGGAAATTTTCGTTTATATCGGGATTTGCCGTCATTATCGCTTTTACATTTGTTCCGTATTTATTTGCAAGTAACCAGTAAGTATCGCCTCTGCGGAGTGTATACCTGAAATAACCTCGGATATATTTTTCGAGCCTTTGCCATGTTTCGTTGCCTATAATACCGTCTGTCCTTAATCTGTTTGAATATTGAAAATATCTGACAGCAGATTCCGTCAACGGACCGAAAATCCCGTCCGTTTTTCCCGAAAAGAATCCGGACCGTTTCAGTGCAAGCTGTGCAAGACTCACAAGAGAGCCGCGAATACCCTTTTTCAGAATTTCCATAACATCACCCTGATTACATAAAATTTAAGCTCATTTTTTACCTGAACATAAACTATTGACTTAAAGAAAAAAATGTGCTACAAATATATATGTAAGACATTTATATTTAATTTGTCGAAAATTCTGATTTCATCCGACGTTTTTCATAATATACTCCTTCAAAGAAACAGAGTCCGAGATTTGCACAAGTCCAGTAAAAACGGACAATAGAAAAAACAGACCCCCTATGGTAGAATAAAACAAACTACCATAGGGGGAATTTTTATGCCAAGGGAATACCGACATATACAACAATATGAAAAAGAAATAATCGAACTTTGGGAACAAGGAAAAACTTTACGAGAAATTGCAGAAAAGTTTGGATTTAGCAAGGAACAGGTGCAAGAGTTTAAGACAAGATATATCTCTCGGTCATCAGAGATTTGTATGACAATAGTATTGTTGCTTACAAGACCGGTACAGAACAAAACATAAATCTTGTTTTAAGTACAATTAGAGAAGCTAAGAAAAAAGAGAAGGTCACCGCAGAGTTGCAGCTCCACAGTGACCAAGGCTTTCAATACACTTCACACGGGTATTTTAAGCTAACTCAAGAATACAATATTACACCTTCAATGTTAAGGCGTGGTAATCCGTATGACAATGCTTTGGCAGAAAATTTCTTTTCAATACTCAAAACGGAATGCATCTATCGCGTAAAACTTCAGACCTATGAGGAGGCTCGTCTCCTCATAGGTGAGTATATTCATTTCTACAATCATCAGCGAATCCAATTAAAAACAAAACTGACACCACTTGAAAAGCGATGTCAGTATGCTGCTTAAAATTTAATTTTTTCTACCTTAGTATCTGTTTTTGTGCTGTCCGTACAAATTAGGGCAGTCCAATTACTCGGCCTCTGTTTCTTTTTTTATGTATTAGTCGCTGTAAAATTCAATCATTGAAACTTTTCCGCCATCCATTGAGAAATACAATGATTTTGCACCGCTTGTATATTCAATGAGGTAATCGGAATTTTCAGCATAGCCTGTACCGTATGCAGCAATAACATCACTTGCTGAGCTGCCGATACGGATACCCTTATTTGTTGAAATTGAAGATGATGTAACTTCAATATCATATACATATGATTCATTGTTATTCATATATGTATATACAGCAAATCCGTTATACTGATAAATATTGTCCATACCATCAAAGTGACAACTGGGAGCCTGAGTAACACTTGAAGGCTGACCTAAAGCTGCTTCATAATTTGACCACTTTGTGTTGGGCTTTATTGTTACACCTTTGATTGTACATGCAATGTCTGATGCAGAGAATGAACCTGAAGATGTATTTGCAGTTGCAGCAACTGTTGTAGTTTCCTGCTTGGTTGTTGTTACTGCAGTTGTTGTTTCCTGCTTTGTTGTTGTCTCTGCAGCTGTAGTTGTTTCTGCAGCTGTTGTTGTTTCCTGTGTTTCTTTTTCTGTTGTTGTTTCTGCTTCTGTTGTTGTTTCTGCAACAGTTTCGTCAGCTACTGTTTCATCAGCAACTGTAACTGCTTCTTCTGCAACTTCGTTGCTTACATTTTCAATTGTTTCTGGCTCTTCAACAGTTTTATCTGCACATGAAGTTGCCATAAAAACAAAAGTAGCAACTATGCATAAAACAGCAATGACTCTTTTGAAATTTGACATAAATTTCACTCCTTAATTATTTAATTAATATATAAATCTGTCTGTGAAACATAAGTACCACTTTCAGATTCAATAATTACAAAAACTTCTATTGATTCAGACGGTAAAACAGTTGAATCAATATAAACAGAATATCCGTTATCTCTGCAGATTGTATCTTCATACAGATCTTTTTCGTAGATATTGAAGCATCTGAATATAAATTCTGTTCCTGATTCACAGCGGAGTTTCAGATATATGCGGCTGTCATCTTCAATATATTCTTCATTTACCGTTCCGTAAATGTGAATGAGCGTTTCTGACTTTTCACGCATAAAAGCCTCTGATTTACCTTCTGCATCTTCACAGTCTGCAAAAACGAAATCCTGAATTTTTGCAGGCATTACAGGTGCATATGAAATGATATTCTCAAGATTTCTCTGAACCATTTCGTAAATCACCGTATCACACTGCATGTCTGTTGCCAATGTCATATCGCAAGGAATAGCACGGGTAAAATATGCAGAACCGAAAGCCTCTGCCATAAAGGGCAACAAAGCATTTGTGAATGAATCTCTGAACATCAGAAGTGAACCTGTTGCATTTTTGTTTTTTGTTCTGATGTTTATATCTTCTTCACTTTTAAGTCTTGATGCATACGCAAAACTGTATGCATAATCAGGAACTGATTCCTCTTCAGTAACATTCCCGTCAGGATAAAGCATTCTGCTGAGGTCACCGTTTTTTTCACCGGTTGTTCTTTCAACAGCGGAATAATCCTCATGGGGTTTGCCTATACTGTCAAGAATTTTATTATAAGCAATAATTGCACCTTCAACATTCCAGTGCGAATCGGTTGCATAATAAAGAGGTTCCTGTGAATATGTAGCAAGATCGGAAAAATCAACGTAATTTACGTTACTGTTCATCAATTCTTCCCTTAATCTTGAATAGTTATTGACATCACTTTTTATATATCTTGACGGCATGTTGTCAGGATAAAGAGTGTTCTTGTTGGGTGCAACGGTAAATGCAAACTGCATGGAATTATCCTGGCAGTATTCCTGCATCTGTTCAACAGTGTCTGCAATATTTTTAATTGCACGGTCACTCAGCAGATTTATACCGAGGTACTCATTTGTTGTTTCGTTAAAATAATACCAGTCGTTTTTACCTATTATAACGTCATCCTGCGCAGCTGAAGATGCAAACACTTTTTCAAACACAAATGCCTTTATTCTCAGCAGCGTATTTCTGACAGGCATACGGACTGCAATATAATCCGCAAGCTCCGAATCAAAATTTTCATTTATGGTTTTATCTTCATTAATGAATTTCGGAACAGAGCTTACATCTCTCATTTCAGTTGAACTGTCACCTGATGAAAAAAATGCAGATATACCAAGCAAAAAACATACCGACAGACAAACAACAATAAAAATAATGGGTAATTTTTTTTGTTTCATAATTAGTCACCGAAAAATCATATATTTATTTAGAAATTAAAATAAATAAATGGGTTGTAAGAATCTGTTATAAGGAAAACCATACAGATTACAAGCAATAATACACTAACAATATTTGTTGCCGTACGGACTGTTTTTTTATCGGAATTTAGTTCGAGTTTGTTTTTTACAAAAGGACAACTGAAAACAATCGCCGCAACAAGCATAAACAAGAACCAGGGTGACATAACAGAAAGTGCCTTCATTGAACCGGGTGCTGCAAATGTTCCGAATGAGAACAGTGCTTTTAAGAATACACCGAATCTTGACAGACTTTCTGTTCTGAAAAGAACAAAACCTGTAAATACAACAAATATAACGTATGCATGCTTAATTATTTTACTTTTAATCTTCTTGACGGGGATAATCTCCAGTCTCTCCATTATCATAAAGAAAGCATAGTATATACCCCATACGATAAATGTGAATGCAGCACCGTGCCACAAACCTGTTAACAAGAAAACAATAAAAATGTTAAGACATGTTCTTGCTTTACCTTTTCTGTTTCCTCCGAGAGGAATATAAACATATTCTCTGAACCATGTTGTCAGCGAGATATGCCAGCGTTTCCAGAAATCTGTAATACTCAGTGCAGTGTACGGATAATTGAAGTTTTCCATAAAATCAAAACCGAAAATCTTACCCATACCTATTGCCATGTTACTGTAACCGCAGAAATCATGATAAATCTGCATTGAGTATGCAACAGCAGCCAACCATGCGGCAGGCATGGTTATTTCGCTGTCAGACCATGAGAAAACGCTGTCTGCAATGTAAGCCATTGAGTTTGAAATCAATACTTTCTGAGCCAGACCGAAAATAAAACGTCTGAACCCTTCAAGCTGCTTATCTGCTGTTATTTCACGGTACTTTATCTGCTGTGCCACGTCTGAATATTTGATTATCGGACCGGCAATAAGCTGAGGGAAGAATGAAATATACAACAACAGATCTGTAAATTTTCTCTGGATAAGGTCTTTGTTTTTGTATGCATCAACTGCATATGACATAATCTGGAATGTGAAGAATGATATTCCGATGGGCATTTCCACTTCTGTAACGGGAATACTTGTATTGAAAATATCATTGAACACATTGGTGAAGAATGCACAATACTTGAAAGAAAACAGTAAAAATACATCTATCAGAACCAGAACTATAAGCAACGTTGTACGCAGTTTCTGATACTTTTCACCAAGCAGAACAAAAATGTAATGCAAAAATGCCACTGCCAGCAGAACAAAAACGAAAACAGGTTCGCCGTAAGCATAAAACAATATGCTTGCCAGCATAAGTATGATATTTTTTGCACGTATTCCTCTTACCGCTGTAAATGCAATATATACAACGGGTAAGAAGAAACATAAAAATATAACCGAACTAAAAACCATTTTACAATAATTCCTTATTTAGCTGCAGGCAGTCCCTGTGCTGTCCACTTATAGCCCAGATTCTTCATCTGTGCATCTGTCTTAAGGTATGTACCTCTCTGTGCATCAAGATGACGCCATACACCGTTTACTTTTACAAGTACCCAGTCATGCTCGGGATTGTTGGGGTTGAATGCTTTACCAACAACGATCTTACATTCATAACCTGCTATTTCAAGAAGGTATTTTGTAAGATTTGCGAAATCGTAACATGCGCCTCTCTTGTTTGTAAGAATTCTTACAACCATTGCATCGGGAGTCAGCTTATTATAGTACTTATATCTGTAATTATTGTGAACATAGTTATAAATTGCAGAAACTGATCTTCCGTTCTGCTTAAGAATTGTTCTTAAATGAACAGGTAATGTAGCTTCTGTGATTTTTTTAGCTGATGCAATACCTGAAGCATTGAATGAAACATCACCGATTGATGTATTCTTTGCCATTCTGCCGTCAGAATAGAAATAATATACATCAAGATCGTTATAAAGCCAGCCTGTATAAAGCTTACCGCTCTGGTAATAATATGTATTATTGTTCATGGTTGCAAAACCGCTGAGCATTTCACCTGCTGAATTGAAACCGTATACAACACCGTCAATTTTTACATTTCCTGTGACAATCTTGTAATCGGAACCCGCATAATAACGCTTTGATGAAACAGTAAGCCAGCCTTTGAGAGCCTTACCGTCCTTGATATAATATTTGTCTGTTCCTGTTGTTACAAAACCGTTTGAACCTGTGCAATCCTTGCTGAAACAATAAACTTCACCGTTGAGTTTTATAAGTCCTGATACAGCCTTGTACTCTGAACCGAAGTAATAGAGCTTACCGCCGATTGTTGCAAGGCCTTTTGTTGCTTTACCGTCAGCACCGAAGTTATAAAGACTGCCGTTTACATTTTTAAGACCTTTTACAGCTTTTCCGTCATCGCCGAAGAAGTAAAGATCACTGCCTACTGTCTTAAGACCTTTTACAGCCTTACCGTTTGATTCAAAATAGTAAGTTTCTCCGTTGATCTTCTGAAGACCTGTATACATCACACCGTTTTTGTCAAAATAATAGATACTTCCTGAAAGTGTGAGAGCACCTGTATAAAGCTTACCTTCTGCATAATAATAAGTTTTGCCGTTAAGAGTTACAAAACCGTTATACATTTCACCTGTGGGAGCAAAACCGTAAATATCGCCGCCGATTTTTACATTGCCTGTAACAATTTTGTAATCCACATCACCGTAATAACGGTTGCTTCCAACTGTAAACCAGCCGCTCTGTGCCTTACCCTTGACAAAGTAATATCTGCTTCCTGAAATTGTCATGAAGCCTTCAATACCCTTGCCTTCTTCATTCATGTAATAGAAACCGTTGGGAGCGTATACAACACCGGTACACATTGCACCTTCTGCGTTGAAATAATAATATGAACCGTCTATTGCCATATAACCGCTTGAAAGTGCACCGTAATCTGAGAAATAACATGTGTCACCGTCTGCATCCTTAACAAAACCTGACAAACGGAAATTATCCTTATTTGAATAATAAGTGTCAAGCTGTGCACTGTATCTGAGAAGCAGTCTTGCATCGTTAGCAGAGATAGAATTATCACCGTTCATGTCACACTTTGCAAGATTTCCATCAAATGATTCAAGTTCTGCAGAAATTCTCAGAAGAACACGGGCATCGGAAGCTGTTGTTTCACCGTCATCATTCATATCAACAGCGATATCGCAAAGATAAAGAGTAATAAGTTCTCCGTCATAATAAAAATCTCTGGGAGCATTTTCATTAAGAACGAAAATACTTTCTTCCTTTTCTGCAACTTCACTTTCTTCTTCACTAACAATTTCTGAATCTGCAGTCAGTTCTTCAGCAGCATAAACACTTACACCTGCAACTGATAAACAGCATACAAGAACAGAAATCAGGCTAAGAAAAACAAGAATTCTTTTTACCATAAAAATCTCCTCATTATTACAAATTTTTCATTTTATCATTATATCATACAGATATTACAAATTCAAGTAAATATTTTATTAAGGAGAAAATACTTTATGTGCGGAATTATAGGATATACCGGCAAAAACAATGCAAAAGAAATAATGATTGAATCTTTGAAAAAACTTGAATACCGCGGCTACGATTCGGCAGGAATAAGTGTTTTTGAAAACAGCCGTATCAGAACAATAAAAACAGCAGGCCGTGTTGCAGAACTTGAGAAAAAAGCCGATGAAAAACTTACCGCAGAAACAGTCTGCGGGATAGGTCATACGCGCTGGGCAACTCACGGAAAACCCTCTGAAATCAATGCTCATCCTCACGGAACGGAAAACCTGATGATAGTACACAACGGAATTATAGAAAATTATGATGAAATAAAAAATCTGCTGACTGAGTATACTTTCCTCTCCGATACAGATACTGAAGCTGCAGCAAAACTGCTTGATAAAGAATACAAAAAAACAAAAGACTTTATTTCTGCAATATGCAACACAACACAGCAGCTGAAAGGTTCTTTTGCACTGGGAATTATTTTCAGAGACTGCCCCGACACTGTTTTTGCAACAAAAAAAGACAGCCCCGTTGTTATAGGCAAGGGAGAAAATGAAAATTTTATAGCATCAGACATGTCTGCTTTTTCAGATTATACAGACAGATACGCACGTCTTGAAGACGGTGATGTTGCAAAAATTGAAAAAGACAAAATCTCCGTATTTGATTCAACAGGAAAGGAAAAAAACATTAAAACAGAGATTATTCCTTCTCATAAAAATTCAACGGGTAAAAACGGTTACAGTCATTACATGCTGAAAGAAATTTATGAAGAACCGGAAGCCATGAAAAACACATTTTTCAGCATTACAAAAAACTTTCTGCCTGATTTTACAGCTACAATAGATGATGATTCCTTTTTTCACAATATTGAAAATATTCATATTGTTGCCTGCGGAACTGCTCTGCACGCAGGACTTCTGGGAAAATATTTCATTGAAAAATATGCATCAGTTCCCGTCCGCACTGAAACTGCAGGAGAATTCAGATATTCAGATCCTGTTTTTTCGGATAACGATCTGGTGATTATAATTTCCCAATCAGGTGAAACTGCCGATTCCCTTGCGGCTTTAAGACTTGTCAACAGTAAAAAACTACGCACACTTTCAGTTGTGAATACCGTCGGCTCAACAATAGCTGAAGAATCATCAGAAGTGATTTATACCCTTGCAGGACCTGAAACAGCCGTTGCATCAACAAAAGCCTTTAACGTACAGACGCAGGTTCTTCTGATTCTCGCAACAAAAATTGCACTTATAAACAACCGTATGAGTACAGAAAAAGCCGAAAGCATCCTCAGAGATCTGCTTGACTGCACAGAAAACGCAATCAGTAAAATGCTTAAAAAAACTCAGCAGTACCATGCTGCCGCGTCATTACTGGCAGACAGCAGCCACGCTTTTTTTATTGGCAGAGGTTATGACAGACATCTTGCAACTGAAGCTTCTCTCAAACTTAAAGAAATAACCTATATCCATTCAGAAGCATATGCCGCAAGTGAACTGAAACACGGAACAATTTCACTTATAGAGGACGGCACGCCCGTAATAGCTATTGCAACAGATAAAAAGTTTTTCAAAAAGATGCGAAGCAATATTGAAGAAGTAAAATCAAGAGGTGCAAAAATTATTTCTGTCTGCAGTGAGGACGCTGAACTGATTAAAGAAATATCCGATTGTACTATCACAATACCTGACGCAGACAATGCAGGAAACATTTTCACAACAGCAACAGCAGTACAGTTGCTTGCTTATTACACAGCTCTCAGACTGGGCAGAGATATAGACAAGCCCAGAAATCTCGCAAAATCAGTGACTGTTGAATAACGACTTGCAAAAGCCAATGAAATATGATATCATATTTCGGAAGGTGATTATATGCAGATACATCAATCAGGTGAAATGTACCTCGAAACCATACTCATTTTGTCTAAAAAACTCGAATACGTAAGATCAATTGATATAGTGGATTATATGGGATATTCAAAACCCAGTGTCAGCCGTGCGGTAGGTTTATTGAAAAAAGGCGGTTTCATTTCTGTTGAAGACAACGGACATATCACGCTTACTGAAACAGGAAAAGCGCACGCTGATAAAATCTTTGAAAAACACAGAATTCTTACATCAGTTCTCACATCCATTGGTGTAAGCAGTGAAACAGCTTCTGATGATGCATGTAAAATAGAACATGTTATAAGCGATGAAACCTTTGAAGCAATAAAAAAATTAACAATAAACAAAATGTAAAAAGCACCGATATGCTTAAAGCTTATCGGTGCTTTTTTCGGGGATTACATGCAATCAGCTTTCTTCTTTTTTTAATTTAAAAACCATTCTCAGTATTCCTTTCAGAAATCCGGGACTCTCAAGCACAAGGATCTTCATTCAATCAGCTCCGTTCATCGTTTTATCTGAATTACACCTGCAGCAACAAGCGTGAGAGATGTAATTACAATAATCCATTCCGAGGGAAACACACAGACTGAAATAATTCCTATCCCCAACGATACAAAAATAATTCCGGTGTAACAACTGTTATTTTTCTTGTTTCGCTTCAAAAAAACATACCCCCCGTAATGAATGTTCATCACATTATACGGAGGGTTTATTTTATATGTGCGTGTCCGCAGAAACAAATCTTGTTTCACAGACATATCCGACGGTCAATGTTCCCATTCTTTATAGTCTTTGACTTCATCGTACATTTTTTTGTAGCTTTCATGACGGCTTTCGGGAATTTCACCGTTACTTACCGCTTCACAGATTTTACATCCTTTTTCACAAAGATGTGCACATGAAACAAATTTGCACTGACCTATGTATTCACTGAATTCAGGGAAACAGAACTGCAGATTTTCTTTGAGAATGATTTCAATATTTTCAAAATCAAGGGATGAAAATCCCGGTGTATCTGCAATATATCCGTCGCAGATTTCATACAGCTCAACTGTTCTTGTTGTGTGGCGTCCTCTGCCGAGTTTATTGCTGATATGTGCTGTTGCCAGTGCAAGGTCGGGCTTTATACAATTGAGTATAGAAGATTTACCAACACCGGTGTTACCAGTCAGCACACATACACTGTTTTCAAAAACTTTTCTGAAATTTTCCACACCTTCTCCCGTCTCGGAAGAAACGGCAAAAGATACGATACCTGCTTTTCTGTAAATCTCAACAAAGCCTGAAGCATCACCGAGATCAGCTTTTGAGAAAACAACAACGGGCTGAATGTTTTTATCAACAGCCATTGCAGTCAGCTTATCAATAATATGAAGATTTGGCGCAGGTTCAGCAACGGATGCAACAATAACAAGCTTATCTATATTTGCAACGGGAGGACGGATAAGAGAATTCTTTCTCTCATTGATTTCAGTTACAGTACCTGTTTTTCCGTCTGTTTCAACCGTTACAATATCCCCTACCAAAGGAGAAAGTTTCTGTTTTCTGAAAACTCCTCTGGCACGGCATTCAATAATCTCATCATCACAGCTTACATAATAAAAACCTGCTGTTGATTTTTTTATAAGACAATTCTTTTTTATCATAATTATGCTGCAGGACCTGAACTTACATAAACTTTAATTTCTGCACCTTCAAGCTCGTCTGCTGTAAATCTCAGTTTATCTGCAGACACCTCAATTACATATCCTTCGGGAACAGTATCGGAGGGCTGTGAAATTTTTCTTATTTTATCAAATCCGATATCAACAAGTTCAAAGTAATAATCTGTGTACTCTTTACCTGAATATCCGGGAATTCGGTACAGTTTTTCTGTTGTGGTTTCGGGAGCCTTGGTTGTGGTTTCGGGAGCCTTGGTTGTGGTCTCAGGAGCCTTGGTTGTGGTCTCAGCTGCAGTTGTTGTTTCCTCTGCATTTTTATACTTGTACACTTTTTTGTTTGTTACAGAGGGAGTAGCTGATGCAAAATCAACATTACCCGAACATACAAGCTGATCGCCGATATAAATCTTGAATACCGCAAGTTCCGAACCGCCGAGTTCTACTGTATGTGTTGAACCGTCAAGTTTCACACTGTTATAGGATCTGTACAGAGTATCACCGACGTATACATAAACTGATTCGTGATGATTTTCCGTATTGCGCATATCAGGCAGTGTAATTGTTACCGCTGTTGTTTTTCTTGATGATCTGCCAACTACAATTGTGATTTCTGTATTTTCTGCCACAACTGTTGTATCAGCAGCGATTGACTGTTCAATAACAAGACCTGAAGCAGCACCGTTTGAATCTTTATACTCAACAGTTACCTTTAATCCGAGATCTTCAAGTTCTTTCTTCGCATCTGCAAGCTTCTGACCGATAACGCTCGGAACCGCAATCTTTCCTGCATCGTCAACTGCGTAATAAATAGTTACAGTTGAACCGTAAGCCACACTCTTGCCTGACGGAGGATCCATTTTTATAACGGTACTGGTAGCAACCGAATCGTTGACTATGCCTTCAGTTTTAACAACAAAGCCCATTTTCTGCAGAATACTTCGTGCATCCTGAAGTTTTGTTCCCTCTGCAAGTGTGGGAACTGTCATGGACTCACTGGTATAAGCAATGTTGAGTTTTATAATAAATGATGAAGTGGATGCAAGCTGAAGTTTTTTACCTGCTTCTTCACTCTGATAGAAGATATAGCCCTCTTCATAATCAGTTGTGTAAACAAGATTTTCTTCAATCATGCCGTGTTCAAAGAAGTATTTGAATTCGTCAGCATCGCGGATTTCTTCAATCAGATTACCCTCAAATTCGGGAACTGTTACCTCATCGGTATTTGTAAGGAAAAACCATGCAATACCTATTATAACAACAACAAGGAAGAACATGATTCCCACAAGAATCGGAAGAGTATAGTTCTTTTTGCTTAAAATTTCGTTTTCGTAATCGTCTTCATCAGGTTCCTGAGTGATGACGGTTGTACGAACATACTCTTTCTCTTCCTCTTCGGGAATTTTTTCAACGGGAGCACCCGATGCATATGCACGTTTCTTTATTTCAGCTGTCGGCACGTATCTTGTGGGCTGTGAATCCACAAAACTGCTGTGATCAAATCTGATACCGGGGTTGCGTCTGAATTCATCAAGATCAAGAAGCATTTCAGCCGCAGACTGATATCTGCCTCTCGGACTTTTCTGCATTGCTCTCATTGTAATCTGTTCAATACCTGCAGGAATTGAAGAATTGATAAGTCTGGGACTTACGGCATCCTTCTGAAGCTGCATTATTGCTACTGAAACTGCACTGTCTGACTGGAAAGGCAGCTGACCTGTAAGCATTTCATAAAGAACAACACCCACAGAGTAAATATCTGTTTTGTTATCAACAATTTCGCCCTTTGCCTGCTCAGGACTGATATAATGCACAGAACCGATTGCACCGTCTGTAAGTGTTTTTGTATCGCCTTTATTATGAAAACTTGCGATACCGAAATCAGCAACCTTGATAGTTCTGTTGTCGTTAAGAAGCATTATGTTCTGAGGTTTGATATCTCTGTGTACAATACCTTTTTCATGGGCATGCTGCAACGCTCTTAAAATCTGTGTTGCAAACAACACAACTTCGCGCCATGACAGTACGCCTTTTTGCTCAATGTACTGTTTAAGAGTAATTCCTTCAATATATTCCATAACGATATACTGAAGCTTTTCACCAAAACTCACATCATAAACCTTTACTATATTCTGATGAGAAAGCATCGCTACAGCTTTTGATTCATTTTTGAATCTTCTGCGGAAATCATCATTAGTGCTGTATTCTTCTTTAAGTATTTTTACAGCAACAGTTTTGTTATCAATACTGTCTACTGCTTTGTATACAACAGCCATACCGCCCACACCGATTACATTTTCAAGCAAGTATCTGTTGCCGAGCATTTTTCCGGTATAATTGTCCATACTGTCCTCCTCAATTAACAGCCACTATTACGGCTGTAATATTATCAGAACCACCGTTCTGATTGGCAAGTGCAACAAGTTTTTCAACCTGTTCATCTGTTACTGATTCGCTGGTGTTTTTATCATAAAGACAAGCAATCATTTCTTCGTCACTGACACAATTTGAAAGACCGTCAGTACACAAAAGAAGAAATTTCTTATCATTGCCGTCTGATGTATCGGGATTATATGACAGATCGAAGAAATCAACCTGAACATCGTCTTCTATACCCAATGCTCTTGTAATAATATTTTTCATGGGATGCTTTATTGCCATTTCCGGAGTTATATCTCCCGAATCTACAAGCTGCTGTACAAAAGAATGGTCTTTTGTAATCTGTTTTATTTCTCTTCCGTCTATGCTGTAACATCTGCTGTCACCGACCGATGCAATAACTGCAACATCAGCATAATAAACAGCCGCTACAACTGTTGTACCCATACCTCTGAGTTCTCTGTATTTTTCAGCCTTTTCAAAAATTTCGGAGTTTGCAAAAACAATTGCAGATTCAAGCATATTTTTTATTGAAGAAACCGATATTGATTCATAAAAGCCTGTTCTGATACGCTCCGATATACAATCTACTGCCAGTTTACTTGCGATATGACCACCTGCATGACCGCCCATACCGTCACAGACAACTGCCCATGCACCGCCTGACGGCAATTCGCCTACAGCAAATGAATCCTGATTATTAGCCCTGTGCAGACCGATATCTGTTTTTCCTGAAATATACATGTTTTCTCCCCTCCCCTGAGGTGAAAATTTATTTATAAATTATGATTTTTTACTGTTTCTTCTGAGCTGTCCGCAGGAAGCATTTATATCCGAACCGAGTTTTCTTCTTACAGTTACGGCAAAGCCCTGTTTCTCAAGTATGGAAGAAAAGGAAGCAATCTGTTCCCTGCTGCTCTTTTTACAACCCGTTTCTTTCACTTCGTTTACGGGAATAAGATTTACGTGGCAAAGAATTCCTTTAAGCTTTTTTGCAAGGATTCTTGCACACTCATCAGAATCATTCACACCGTTTACCATGGCATATTCAAAAGAAATACGTCTGTGGGTTTTATCGGTATATTTTCTGCAGGCATCAAGCAGTTCATCGACACACCATTTTTTATTTACGGGCATCATTGAACTTCTTATTTCATCTGTCGGCGCATGAAGAGAAACAGACAGCGTCAGCTGAAGATTTTTCTCCATAAGCTCATATATTTTAGGAACAACACCGCATGTGGAAAGAGAGATATGACGCATCGACATATTCTGCCCTTTCTCATCGGTTATAAGTTCAAGAAAACGCATTACATTGTCATAATTATCAAGCGGTTCACCCATACCCATAAGTACCACATGAGAGATTTTTATATTGTTATCTCTCTGTGCTTCATATATCTGAGCAAGAATCTCAGATGAAGCAAGATTTCTTACCACACCGTCAAGAGTTGACGCACAGAATTTACATCCCATACGGCATCCCACCTGGGTAGATACACAAATCGTATACCCATACTTGTATTTCATAAGTACCGATTCAATGAATTCACCGTCATGAAGTCTGAACAGATATTTCTGAGTATCATCATACTCCGAAATCAATTTTTTTTCAATAGAAACGCCAATTATGACAAAATTGTCATTTAGTTTCTGTCTGAGAGTTTTTGAAATATTTGTCATTTCATCAAATGTTGTAACACATGATGAATGAAGCCATGAATAAATCTGTTTTGCTCTAAAAGCAGGTTCGTTAAGCTCTTTAAGTACGGCTGTGAGTTCGTCAAAAGACAAAGAAAGTATATCTCTTTTTTCCATAAATTACTCAGTCCTTTCAAATGCCGCAATAAAGAAGCCGTCACAGTCATAGTCAAAAGGCAGAACTGTAACAGCTTCGCCGTCACGCTTACCTTTTATATCTGAATCAATGCTTACAGGTCTGAAATCAGATCTTTCCTCAAGGAATTTTTTACACACCTGAGAATTCTCCTCTGCAAGCAGTGTACATGTTGAATACACAAGTTTTCCGCCTTTTTTCAGATACTGAGCCGAATTGAGAAGAATTTCCAGCTGCAATGCGGGAAGATTTTCTGTTTCTTTCTGACTTTTGTACTTGATTTCGGGCTTTTTGCCTGTTACACCGAATCCGGAACAAGGCACATCACAAAGAATTCTGTCTGCAACAGGCAGACATGCATTTTTATCGGCACCGTCACGCAAACGTGTTTCAATAATATCAATTCCGAGCCTTGAAGCTGTATCATTGATAAGTTTCAGTTTATGCTCATGAATATCGCAGGATATAATTTTACCTTCATTCCCCATCATCTGTGCCATTGTCATTGTTTTACCGCCGGGTGCGGCACAGACATCAATAACAGTATCACCTTTTTCCGGTGACAGAACATGACAGCACAGCTGTGATGACAAATCCTGAACATGAAACAGTCCCTTTGCAAATTCGGGAAGTTTTGTCATATCACCGTCATTTTTCATAACAAAACAATTATCAGGAAATTGAGTTTTTTCACATTCAAATGTAAATTCTTCATTTTTCAATGAATTTTTTCTTATGTAAATATTACATTCACCAAGAGAACTTGCCATTATTTTTTCTGCATCTTCAAAACCGTAACAGTCAACGAATTTTTTGCAGATATACTCAGGGAAAGAGTATCTGATACTGAGATATTCAATACTGTCGTTTTTTTCCGGAAGCACCAATCCGTTTGCTGATACTTTACGCAGTACTGCATTTATAAGCCCGGATGCAAAAGCGCATCCGTTCTTTTTTGATAGTTTTACACTTTCATTTATTGCTGCCGAAGCCGGTATTTTATCCATAAACAGCAGCTGACACGCACCCATACGCAAAATTGTAAGCACCTGCGGTTTGAGTTTTTTCAGCGGCTGTGTAAGATAAAGCGCTAAATTATAATCTGTTGTAATTTTTCTTTCAAGAACGGTTTTTACGATTCTGTAAGCAAGAAGCATATCACGACGCGAAATATCCTCTGCTGCCGCAATTTCCGGTAACAGAAGATTAGAATATGAGTTATCTCTTTCAATTTTTGAAAGAGCGTGAAAAGCTGTCTGTCTTGCATCTGTCATAAAAATTTTTCCGTCCTTATTTATTTCTTCTGCCTCTGCCAAGGAAAATAAGTGCAAATCTCAGCAGGTTTGCAAGAGTTACGGCAAGTGCGGCAACATAAGTCATAGCCGCAGCCGAAAGCACTTTTTTTGCACCGTTTATTTCCTCTTCGCTTCTGAGGAGTCCGTTTTCGTCAATAACACGCACTGCTCTCGCACTTGCATTGAACTCAACGGGTAGTGTTACAAGCTGAAATACCGCAATCAGCGAATAAAGTGCAAGACCTGCAAGCACCAGCGGTTCAAAACCGAGAAAATAGCCTGCAAAAGCAATAGGAATTCCGAGATATGAGCCTATATTACAGGCAGGAATAATTGCATTTCTTAATTTTATGGGAGCATATCCCTGAGCATGCTGAGCAGCGTGTCCTGCCTCGTGACAGGCAATACCCACCGAAGCAATGCTGTTGCCGTAATAAACTTCACGTGAAAGTCTTATCACTTTACTTCTGGGATCAAAATGATCTGAAAGTTTTCCGTTTGTTTCTTCTATTCTTACATCAGAAATTCCGTAATGACGAAGCACTGCGGCAGCAGCCTGAGCACCCGTATAACCGCTTGTATTTCTGATTTTTGCCATTCTGGAATAGGTTGACTTAACCTTTGCCTGTGCGATAAGAGATATTATAAAAGCAGGCACAACAAGCAAAAGATATAACATTGTGCTGTCTGAATAATAACCGAACATATCAAAAAACACCTTTCTTAAAGACCGAATTGACTGTCTGCAGTTATGGGATGACCTGCAAGAAACTGTTTTGCTTCAAGTCTTTTTCCACCCTCGAGCTGTAAAGAAGCAATTTCAAGCAACATTCCGTCACCGCAGGCAACAGATATTTTGTTTTTATCTTCTTTAAGTTTTCCCGCAGGAAGTGATGTTTTTTCATCGGTAAGATAAGAGGTAAATATTTTTAATTTTTTACCCTTGTAGCCTGTATAAGCAACGGGCCACGGAGCCATACCTCTTATTGTATTATGAATTTCAAGAGCAGATCTGTTCCAGTCAATAACAGCTTCTTCCTTAGAAAGCATAGCCGCATGAGTAGCCTGAGCTTCATCCTGCTTTTCAGGAACAATCTCACCCTTTGTAAATTTTTCCATTGTTTCAACCAGCAGATCGGGAGAAGCCATGGCAAGAGCGTCAAACACTTCACCTGATGTTGCATTTATATCAATTTCATATTCATATTTAAGCAACATATCGCCGGTATCAAGACCTTCACCCATAAGCATAGTTGTAACTCCGGTAACTTTATCACCGGCAAGCACACTTCTCTGAATAGGTGCAGCACCTCTGTATTTCGGAAGCAGTGAACCGTGAACATTGATACACGCATATCTGGGCAGATCAAGAATATTTTTGGGAAGAATCTTACCGTATGCGGCAACAATAATATAATCGGGTTCAAAAGTTCTGAGATAATCGTAAGCTTCCTGAGTTCTGAGTGTCTGAGGCTGATAAACTTCAATACCGTGCTCAAGAGCGCATACTTTTACTTCTGACGGAGTCATCTCCTGTTTTCTGCCTCTCGGTTTATCAGGCTGAGTCACAACACAGACAACATCGTACTGATCTTCCTTAATAAGTCTTTCGAGGCAAGGAACTGCAAAATCGGGAGTTCCCATATATATAACTTTCATTACGGGCACCTCAATCTCTTGCAATTCTTACTCTTTCTCCGGGAGCAAGTCTTTCAGTAAAGACATGACCGTCAAGATGATCGAATTCATGGCAGACACATCTTGCAAAAAGTCCTTCGCCTTCTGCTTCAAACCAATTGCCGTATCTGTCCTGAGCTTTGAACTTCACATACATGGGACGTGAAGTGATACCTGATTTATCGGGAAGAGACAGACAGCCTTCAATTTCTCTCTGTTCGCCTCTGCGTTCAATTATTTCACCGTTGATAGCCTCGATAAAACCATGCTCATCACCAACATCTATAAGTACAACTCTGCGAAGAATACCTATCTGAACTGCGGCAAGACCTACACCGTCTGCCTTTGCAAGAGTATCTTTCATATCACCGAGCAGAAGTGCAAGTTTTGCATCAAAAGCTACAACGGGTTTGCTGACTTTCTGTAATACAGGATCTTCTTCTGTTCTTATTTTTCTAAGTGCCATATTTCCACCTCAATACAGGCTATCCGGATTGATATCCGCATAAACTGTTACATTTTCTGAATAATATTTATTGGTTAAAAATTCTTTGAGACATTCCGACATCAGTTTTCTGAAACGGGATGTATTTCTGCATTTTATTATAAGACGTTCTCTGTAATTATTATTGATTTTTGCAAGTTTAGGTGCAACGGGACCGAGAACAATCACTTTTTCATCCTTATATTGTTCGCTCAATTTCTCTTTGAATATGCGAAAAAAATACGATGATGCTTTTTTTACCGCATTTTCGGATACGGCAGAAAATCCTGCCACACAGATATCGCAGTAAGGAGGATAAACCATTGCTTTTCTGATGCTGATTTCCGTATCATAAAAAGCATTGTAATCCTGATCTGATGCAAGTTCAATAACTGCATTTTCAGGTGCCAGAGTCTGAATAACAGCTCTGCCTGACTTTTCCCCTCTTCCTGATCTGCCAACAACCTGAGTCAGAAGGTCAAAGGTTCTTTCCGTGCTTCTGAAATCATCATTATACAGCTGCTGATCAACAGAAATTACACCGACGAGGGTAACATCCGGAAAATCAAGACCTTTTGCAACCATCTGGGTTCCGACCATTATATCGTATTCACCCTGAGCAAAAAGACGGAAACTTTTTTCGTGAGAATTTTTTGCAGATGTTGTATCTGCATCCATTCTGAGAATCCGGGCATCGGGAAAAAGTGTCTGCAATTCCTGCTCCACTTTCTGCGTACCGAAACCTGAAAATCTCATTGTATCCGCACCGCATTCATTACATTGTGTACGCACTTTTTCCGAATATCCGCAATAATGGCACATCAGTCTGTCGTTTGCCGAATGATATGTCAGTGAAATACTGCAGTTGGGACAGCACGCAACACTTTTACATTTAGTACAGGCAACAAACGTATTGAAACCTCTTCTGTTTATGAGCAATATCGTCTGCTGATTATTTGCAAGATTATATTCTATCTCCTGCGCAAGAGGACCGCTGATAGTCTGCATACCGTTCATATTGTTTTTATCTGAAATATCAACAGTAACAACTTCGGGCAATCCGGTTTTTGAATAACGCTGTGTAAGTTCCACAAGCTCATATCTGCCGCCTGATGCGTAAGCAAAACTTTCGACTGAAGGTGTTGCAGAAGCAAGAACCAGCAACGCTTTATTATACGTACATCTGAACCTTGCAACATCACGGGCATGATAACGCGGTGTCATTTCTGACTTATATGAACCTTCCTGCTCCTCATCGATAATAATCATCGATAAATTTTTTACAGGTGCAAACGATGCGCTTCTTGTACCCACGGCAATTGTTGCTTCACCGTTCATTATGCGTTTCCATTCATCAAGCCTTTCTCCCTGAGAAAGACCGCTGTGAATAACGGCAACCTTTTCTCCGTATCTTGCATAAAACATTGAAAGCAATTGCGGTGTAAGTGCAATTTCGGGAACAAGAACTACAACGCCCATTCCCTGTTGAGCGACATCATCAATAAGTTTCATATAAACTTTTGTTTTGCCGCTGCCGGTAACACCGTAAAGAAGAGCTGCTGCCGCTTCATCCTTATCTCTGAGTTCACAAAGCCTTTCATAAGCGGCATTCTGCATTTCTGACAGAATTATAGGTTCACTGTTTCTCGGCGTATTGCGCATTGCGGCAGGAGTTCTGTAAACAGGCATATCATCATAAACCAATATGCCTTTTTTATGCAGATTTTCAATAACTGCCTGAGCAACACCCGTATAATATGAGATTTCTTTTGATGTGGCACTTCCGATATTCTGAAGAAATTCGGTAACTGTTTTTTGCTTGGGCGTAAGCTTTACACTTCCGTCTGCCGACTGCAGAAATTCTTCTGAAAGTGAAACAATTTTGACAGTTGCATCGTTGATTCTGCGGAAAGTATCCACATTTTTAATAAGGATATCTCTGTTATAAAGATTTTCAACAAGTTTTGTTTCGCAGGAAATTCCGAGATTCTTGTAAATTTTATCTGCACTTACAAGTTTATCCCTTTTTCTTAGCAGATTTATAATCTGCAGTTCTTCTGCACTTACGGAATCGGGATCATCAAGCATATATGCGGAAGACAACATATAAGTTTCCGTTACCTGAAGGTAGATTCCCGATGGCAGAAGCGCCTTTGCCGCATCAAACAGTGTACAGAATGTTCTGTCTGCAATAAAAGATGCAAGCTGAATCATTTCATCTGTAAGAAGTGCATTTGCGTCAAGAACTTCTGAAATGTATTTCATCTTTGATTTATCAATATCTGCATGATCAGATACTGAAAATACGAATCCCTGACGTTTTTTTGAGCTTCTTCCAAAACTGACTAAAACCCTACACCCTGGATTGACTTTTTCAATCAGATCTTCGGGTATAAGGTAATCAAACAATCTATCAAAACTGTAAGCCGTTTTTTCAACGGCAATAGAAGCTGTTAACAATCTTGCCACAACGCTTCACCTCGGATGAATCATCATACATCCTTGCGGATGCTCCACTCTCCGTTTTCAAGTTCTTTTACAGCAATGCTGACAGGCTTTTCAATTATGATGTTCTTATTTTCAACAGCATCATCAACAATCATTCTTGCTCTTTTTGCTGTTGCTGAAACAAGTTCATATCTGCTGACTGTATCTTTCATGAGTTTCTGAAGATCAACATTAAGCATATAAACACCCTTTCTCCGGTTAATTTATTTAGTATTAGCTTTTATTATTTTATAAGCATCTTCAACTGCTTTTTCAAGCACGTCGTTGACAACAATATAATCGTAATTACAGCTTTCGCTGATTTCACTTTTTGCAATCTCGAGTCGTTTCTGAATATCGGCTTCGGATTCTGTCTGTCTGCCTCTGAGTCTGCTTTCAAGCACTTCTGCTGAGGGAGGCATAACAAAAATTGAAGTTGATCCAGGATAAAGCTTTTTGATGTTTGCCGCACCCTTGACCTCAATAACAAGAATAACCGTTTTTCCGTTTGCTATTCTGTCTTCAACATCGGATTTGAGTGTTCCGTAATAATTGGAACCGTATTTTGCGTGTTCTATAAATTCATTATTTTCAATTTTTTCAAGAAATTCTTCAACTGAAAAATAATAGTAATTTACGCCGTGTTTTTCTTCGCCTCTGGGCGCTCTTGTTGTTGCTGAAACAGACAGAGAAAAACTGTCGTCAATTTCAAGCAATTTTGCAACAACTGTATCTTTTCCTACACCTGCAGGTCCTGACACAACAACAAGTTTAGATGCAATATCAGACATCGATAAGATCCTCCCCGTCCTCTTCGTTAAAACGTTCGCCTAACTTTTCCGCCTGCAGATATGACAGAATAACATGGTCGCTGTCTGCAATGATAACAGCTCTTGTCTTTCTGCCGTGAGTGGCGTCAATAAGCATTCCTTTTTCTTTGGAATCAAGAATCATTCTCTTTATTGGTGCAGATTCGGGACTGACAATACCGATTACTCTTGCGGCATTTATCATGTTGCCGAATCCGATATTAATAAGTTTCATAACTATCCTTATTCTATATTCTGAATTTGTTCTCTGATTTTTTCGATTTCTGCTTTGATATCAATTACAGTTCTTGCAATTTCAATATCGTTTGCCTTTGATCCGATTGTATTGGCTTCTCTGTTGATTTCCTGAACAAGGAAATCGAGCTTTCTGCCCACAGGCTCATCCAGTTCCATAAATGAATGAAGCTGATCTATATGACTGCGGAGTCTTACTGTTTCTTCCGCAACAGCAACTTTATCGGCAAAAATTGCAGCTTCTGTAAGAAGTCTCTGTTCATCAACATTTGTATCACCGAGCAGCTCGTTCATTCTTGCGAGAAGTTTATTATTGTATTCCTTTACTGTTTCGGGAGAACGTTCTTCAACTTTTTCAACGTATGAAATAATAGTATCTGCTCTTGAAAGGATATCCTCTTTGAGCTTCTGTCCTTCAATTTCGCGCATTTCAATAAAGGATTTTGTAGCTTCATCAAGAACACGCATAACTGCAGCCCATATCTTTTCTTCATCTGCAGGAGATTTTCTTATTACAAAAATGTCGTTATGTCTTGCAAGATTTGAAACTTTATAGTCATTTTCAAGACCGTATTTTTCACAAAGAACATTTATTGCTGAAATATATCCCGATGCAAGAGATTCATTGAGCTGTACAACAACATCATCCGTATCAAGAGCATCAATCTGAACACTGCATTCAACCTTGCCTCTTGAAATAAGCTGACGGACATATGTTTTAAGCTTGTCCTCAAGGAAAGAATAATTTTTATATACTCGTGATGAAAATTCGAGATAACGGCTGTTTACACTTTTGAGTTCGACAGTAATATTCATTCCGTCAATAAGCTCACAAGCTCTGCCGTATCCTGTCATGCTCTTTACCATTAAATCGTACTCCTTTTATCATTATTTGATTATTATATTATATAATAAAACTGTTGTCAATCAGCAGACTTATTATTTTCTTCTGCCTTTATTCTGACTGTTTGCAGTTTTTGATTTCTGTGCAGCACGCTTGAGTGCGGAAACTTCTTCTTTCTTAAGCTCTCTGTAAGTACCTACAGAAAGAGAACCGAGTTTGAGAGAACCCATTGAAATTCTCTTGAGTCTTACGGTTTCAAGTCCGACAGCTTCACACATTTTTCTGATCTGTCTGTTTCTGCCCTCATGAATTGTAATCTGAAGCACACTTCTTTCAGCACCGTCACCCATAACCTGAACAGATGCAGGCATAGTCTTTTTACCGTCGATTTCAACACCTGATGATAGAGCAACAAGCTGTTCTTCATTTGCAGCAGGTTTTACGGAAACTCTGTATGTTTTTGAAATATGCATTGACGGATGAGTCATCATATTAGCGAATTCACCGTCATTTGTAAAAAGAAGAAGCCCTTCCGAATCCCTGTCAAGTCTGCCGACGGGGAAAATTCTTTCTTCTATGTCAGAAACAAGTTCAGCAACACACTTTCTGCCCATTTCGTCACTCATTGTTGTAACATATCCTCTGGGTTTGTTGAGCATAATATAAATGTTGCCGGATGAAACGGGAATTACTCTCTCTCCCGAAACAGTTACAAGATCCCTTCGGGGATCGACTTTATCACCAAGAGAAGCAGGATGACCGTTTACACGGACTTTACCTCTTTCGATAAGCTCCTCTGATTTTCTTCTTGATGCTACTCCGTTTTCTGCAAGAAATTTCTGCAGACGAATTTTATTATCAGCCATTTTTCCACCAACCGTCAAACAGACTGTAAAGCCTGTCTTTTATATTTCCCGTCTTTTGAATTCCCGAAGCAGAAACGCTGTCTTTTGCCGTAAGAGGAACGGTTTTTATCAGTTTTCCGCCGTTATAAAATTCAACAAAGCCGATTTTTTCACCTTTTTCTACAGGTGCATATAAAAATTTTTCAAGGTATAATTTTCTTGTTATTGTATTGTCATTATTCTGAGTTATATTAAGAAAAACTTCAGGACAATCAATATTTACATATTTTTTATCTCCGCCCGCAACACGTACTGAAAATGCGGAAAAATCCGTATCTGCAACTTCCTGTTCTATACAGGAAAAACCGTAATCAAGCATTTTTTTATGGTCATTCCAGTCATCAGAAGCATTCAGAGTTACGGCAATGAGAGTAATGCCGTTTCTTTCTGCGGCACTGACAAGACATCTTCCGCTTTTTTTCGTAAATCCGGTTTTCATACCTATACAACCTTCATAGGAATCAAGAAGCTTGTTGTGATTGTACAGAGTTACGCTTTTATCTGAATCAACAAAAGATATTTTTTCGCTCAGTGAACGGCTTATCTCAACAAATTCAATATTCTGCAATGCACTTGCGGCAAGAAGAGACATATCGTATGCTGTTGTGTAATGATTTTCACCGTCAAGTCCCGATGGTGTTACAAAAGATGTATTTTTCATTCCGATCTGTGCTGCTCTTTTATTCATTAGCGATGCAAAATCTTCATAACTGCCGCCCAACTCAAGGGCAACTGCATTTGCCGCATCATTTCCCGATTCAAGAAGCATACAGTAAACAAGATCTTTGAGAGTTATCATATCTCCTCTGCTCAGACCGGACGATGTGCCCTCCACATCAACCATTTCATCCGTTATCTTTACAACCTTTGAAGGTGCGCACATTTCAAGTGCAATAAGTGATGTCATGATTTTTGTTGTACTTGCCATTGATCGTTTTTCATGGGAATTCTTCTCAAAAAGCACCGTGTCATATTCGGGATAATACAACACTGCACTTGCTGCAGAGATATCACTTTTTTCAAGACAATACCCTTGCAGACAGAAAATCACAGCAAGAAACAGTACCGATATAAATATAACTGTTCTTTTCAGCATACCAATCACCACCTACATAAAATCTATGTAAGTGGCGATGTGTTTTAGTACATATATTTAACAGTTATTCTGTTTCAACAATTGTGGGAACAGCAGGTTCTTCTGCTACTGCAGTCTGCTTTTTTCTTTCAACAAAGTTTGTTACCTTATCAAACATTTCGGGAATAAGGTTAACAGCTCTTTCAGCAGCATTGTCAGATGCAGTAATGTGCTTGATTGTAACTTCACCCTTATTGCATACAAGGAAAGCAACAGGATTGATAGTAATTCCGGCACCACCGCCACCACCGAAAAGTTCAACATTGTTCTTTGAAGGGAAATCCGAACCTCCGGATGCAAAACCGTATGTAACCTTTGAAATGGGGATGATTGTAAGATCTGCACTTACAGTGATGGGTTCACCTACAATAGTGCTAACGTCTACAAGATCACGTACTCTTTCAATTGTTGTCGCAAGAATTTTTTCAGCTGACTGATTTTTCATCACTCTACACCACTCTCTGTATTATTTTCATTATCATTCATTATTTTTTCTGATTCAATTACAGGAACTTCCTGCTTTGTGTCACAGGCTTGTCCTTCTGTTTTACCGCTCTGCGTATTCTGCGCATTTTCCGTTGCTGCAGAAGGATTTTTCGGTTTGAGATCTTTTATAAGTCTTATACCGATCTTGAATACAGTACCGAAAGCAAAGGCGAGAACTGCATTGATAAGCTTTCTGGGATTGAGCGAAATCTCCATTGAAAATGCTGTTCTGATTCCCGGATTTGCTATATAATCGGGTTCAACATTCACACTGTATTTCTTAACATTACAATTTGCACATACTGCTCCGACTACTGGAAATACTATTCTGCATAATTTACCGTACTCTTCGGCTGTCTGTGCCGAATCACCTTTTGTAATATCAATATCAAGAAACATTTCGTCAATTACAAAAGAATTTATAAATCTTCGTCCGAATTTATCCAGCAACATGAGAAGTCTGCCGAAAATTTCCATTATTCCGCTGATCTGCTCATTCTCATAAATGTTTGCAAGAGGATTCGGTCCTTTAGGTTTCGGTTCCTTCGGAGTCTCAGGAGCCGGAGGTGTTTCTTCTTTTTTTGCAGGAGGCTCTTTTTTCTTCTGCGCAGGAGCCTTTTCCTTTGCCGGCAATAAGGGTATTTTTATAAATGCCCATTTTGCATAAGCAATAAGCTCCTTTTCATATTCAACATGAATATGCGCACGGATATTGAGCACAAGTGCAAAGAATAATATTACAGCCGCCAATATATAAAGAAATGTCAAAGCCTCGCCTCCTTCAATCAAATTTTTTATCAGATAAGAGACATCTGACCGTCAACTTCCGGTGTTTCCTTCTGAACACTCTGAGTTTTTTCCGGCAATTCGGGTAACTCGTCCAGAGAAGACAGTTCAAAGCATCTTAAAAAGTTGTCCGTTGTACAGTATAGCAGAGGTCTGCCCGGCAAGTCAAGTCTTCCGTGTTCCTCAATAAGATTTCTTTGACAAAGTGTTGAAATTACACCTGAACAATCAACACCTCTTACCTGCTCGATAAAAGCTTTTGTTACGGGCTGATTGTATGCAACCACAGCAAGGACTTCAAATGCTGCAGATGACAATGGTGTATTCTTTTTCATGCTGAGCACTGCTCTTATTTCAGCTGCATACTGTTCTTTTGTTGCAAACTGATATTTACCTGCAAGATTCAGAAGCTCTATACCGTGATTTTCATTTTTATAATCTTCCATCATATCTGAAAGACAGTTTTCTATTGATTCCTTATCCACAAGAAGTGTTTTGGCTGTTTTTTCAATATCGAGAGGTTCACCGGAAGCAAACAGAACAGCCTCAAGCACTGCTTTTAATTTTTTGTTATCCGTTTTCCTCAACCTCCTCTTCACTAAAGTCGATTTCTATACTTAAATCTTCATATTCACCGGTGAGAAGTATACGTTTATCCTTAGCCATTTCAAGAATAGCAAGAAATGATGCAACAAGTTCACTGCGGCTTTTTGCCATTGAAAAAATATCAAAGACTTTTATTTTACCTGTTTTCATAACAACAGAATAAATATTATCAATTTTAAGCGATACGGAAACAACTGCTTTTTCCACAATCTCTTTAAAAGAATCTTCAGGAGGCGGCAGATTTTTCAGTTTCTTTCCCGCGGCATTTATATATGCGGTATACAGCTCCAGAGCATCATGAAGCCTTGAATATGTAACATCCGCTTCAATTTCTGCAGGCACGCGAACAAGCTTATCTATACCGGATGACTGTGCAGACAGCTTCTGTGCAATGATTTTGCATGTCTGATATTCAATAAGTTCACCGGTGAGTTCTTTTTTCAGCGTTTCAGCTTCTTCGTAAACAGGCAGCAATGAAACTGTTTTTATATAAACAAGACGCGCCGCCATTTCAAGAAACTCACTGGCAATTTCCATATTTTCATCCTGCATCTGCTGAACATAAGCAATATACTGCTCCACAAGCTCAAAAATCGGAATATCATTGATATTGAGCTTATGTTTTGATATCAGATGCAGTAACAGATCAAGAGGTCCTTCAAAAACCTCAGTTTTGTATTGCGGTTTTTCCATAATCAGATCAATCCCATAAGTTTAAACGGAAGCTGTGCAACAAAATCAATTGCTGTAGAAAAAACAGCTGAGATGAGTGTAAGAGGATAAGAAAGAATTCCTGTCGACAAAAGCACAAACTTACCGATGATTATATTTTTTTCATATTTCATTATTGTAAAATAATATTTTGATGGTAACAGCAGATTCGCAATTCTTGAACCGTCAAGAGGCGGAATGGGAAGAAGATTGAACACTGCAAGTGAAATATTGATAGCTGCTGCAAAACTGAAGAAGTTACCGAGTACGGTGTACACATAAATCGGAAGACCTGCATTAATCGCAACTGTATAAATCAATGTTTCGAAAAAAGTGAAAATCAGTGCCATTATCAGGTTTGAAACAGGTCCTGCAAGAGCCACCAGTGCAAAGCTTTTTCTTCCGTTTTTGAGATTATGCATATTGACCGGTACAGGTTTCGCATAACCGAAGCCCACAAGAAAAATCATAATTGCACCTATGGTATCAATATGAGCCATGGGTCTGAGTGTAAGTCTGCCGGAAAGTCTCGGAGTATCATCACCGAGTTTTACGGCAGTCCATGCATGAGCAAATTCATGTACGGGCAATGTGCAGAAAACAACGAACAGTATTGACGCAAGATTAATAAAAAGCAATGCATACTGTCCTTCTTTTAAATAATTAAAAATATCAAACAACATTCTTTTCTCCTCCTTTTACGAAACGGCAGATACCGTACATATCGTCTTCACAGCAAAAGCTGTATTTTTCATAATTGAATGCAGAAGTACTTTTCAGTATTTCTGTTATTTTTTCAGGCTGTTCTTCACCGCTTTCAAACATAAAGAAACCGCCGTCATTCAGATAAGGAAGCCATTTTTCAGCTATACATCTGTAAAAATCAAGACCGTCGCCGTCACAGACAATGGCATTTTCAGGCTCATAGAATATTTCGGTCTGCAAAGTGTTGTATTCTTCCCTTGTAACATACGGAGGATTTGATACAATAACATCCGGCACGGGAAGTCCTTTTCCCTGATATCCTGAAAAAATATCACATGAAACAATTTCGGCATTGCAAAGTCCCATTGAACTCAGACTTTTTTCCGAACATTTCAGTGCCGCTTCGGAAACATCAAAAAGATACACTCTGCAATCAGGATTATTGGCTGCAATTGAAAGACCTATACAACCGCTGCCCGAACACAGATCAAATATTACTTTTCCGCTTTTATTTCTGAGGTGTTTACAGACTTCGTCGGCAATCTGCTCAGTTTCACATCTGGGAATCAGAACATTTTCATTAACGAAAAATGTATATCCGTAAAAATCCCATTCTCCAAGTATATACTGAAGAGGGTATCCCGTTGCACGTTTATCAACAAGTGATGAAAACTTCTTAAGATTTTCTTCACTCACTTCCCTTTCGGGATTGAGAAGAACATCATTTCTGCCGATGTGAGTAACAAAGGTAAAAAGCTCCCATGCATCAAACTCAGGAGCATCTGAACAGACAAGCTTTCCAGCCGCATCCTTTACAATTGCTCTGATATCAGTCACTTTCTGTTTCTCCGTCAGCAGACTGAACAGGCATACCTTCCGTTACAGCCTTGAGAGCTGCAATACCGACTTCGATCATATCGTCATCGGGTTCTTTTGTAGTAAGTCTCTGCATCCAGAGACCGGGAGCAACAAGAACACGCATAATCTTGTTATCATGCTTACCTGAGAACTTGAGGAATTCATAACCGATACCCATTACAAGAGGCATAATAAGGATTTTGATAATTGACCATGCCCATGCAACATTAAGAATATGAACTCCGCCTATTGTAAGCTGAGGGAACATTTTAAGTACAACTGCAAGAGCAGATGACGCAAGAATACTTATTATAAGGATTATAAACATAAAGCTTGTTCCGCATCTGGGATGGAAACGCTTATATTTTTTTACATTTTCAACAGTGAGTTCTTCACCTGCTTCGTAACAGAATATTGTTTTGTGTTCTGCACCGTGATACATAAAAACACGTTTTATGTCTTTCATATTTGTTACTGCCGCAAGATAAGCTATAAATATTGCAATTCGGATAATTCCCTCAAAAAGAGGTCTCATTGCATATTTAAGCATAAAATCGTTCAGCACATGTGTATCAAAAAGACTTACAACCTTTGAGGGAGCATATACAAAAAGAAGAAAAGCAAGAGCAAAACCGAACACCATGGCAACAGCTGATATAACAGACATCATCTTAGGTCCGAAATGCTCACTGAGCCATTTATCGAATTTGGACATATTCTCTTCCGAATCCTCAAGTTCAAGCTGTCCTGAAAGCTCTGCAGACTCCATCAGACATTTATAACCGAGAACCATGGATTCAACAAAATTGACAATACCTCTGACTACGGGAATACCGAGAATTTTCACTTTATCGCGTGCATGTTTGAATTCCTTTGGTACGGTAATAATGGTTCCGTCTGTTTTTCTTACAGACATTGCGGCACCTTCGGGGCCGTTCATCATTATACCTTCCATAAGTGCCTGCCCGCCGGCTTTACCTAATCTTGAATTTATTTCTTTATTTTCAGCCATAATAATAACATCCTTTCATTTATATAATAACAGAGTCATCAATGGGTAAAAAGACAGTAACAACAGTTCCCTTTCCCTGAGAACTTGCAATGTCAAGCTTACCGTTGTGCATTTTTATAATTTCATCAACAACTGCAAGACCTATACCCGAGCCTCTGACAGACATATTCGCCTTGTAGAATTTTTCAGTTATGTGCGGAAGATCTTCTTTTGAAATACCGCAACCTGTATCGGCAATAGAAACAACAAGTTCACTGCCGAGTTTTTCTGCAAAAACAGCAACTCTGCCGCTGCTGTTTGTATACTTGAATGCATTGTCAAGCAGATTTGCAAAAACCTGTTTTATGAGATTTCTGTCTGCCGACATGGGTGCAATAACATCCGGAATACTGTAAACAAGCGTAATGCCCTCTCGTTTTGCTCTGTCTCTGAAAACCTCAACCGCTGAATCAAGTTCAAGAACAATATCAACAGGTTCGGCTCTCATAACCATTCTGCCGTTCTGCATTTTTGAGAAATCAAGAAGATCCTCAACAATATTATAAAGACGGTCTGATTCGCTGATTATTACATCAATTCCCTTTGCCGTCATTTCCGCGTCGCCGATATCCCTGATTGTTTCTGCCCACCCTTTTATTGCAGTAAGAGGTGTTCTGAGCTCATGGGAAACTGTTGAAATGAAATCGTTTTTAACTCTGTCGGAACGGGCAATTTCCTCTGACATATAATTTACGGTATTACACAGTTCACTGATTTCATCATTACTGATACTGCTTTCAACCCTTGCATTGAAGTCACCTTTTGCAATGAGTTTTGCCGTTTCGTTTATCTGCCCTACGGGACGCACAATTGAACGTACAAAGAACATACCGGAAACTGCAACAAGAGCCAATGCAATACAGCACAAAAACATTATAAACAACGTATAGACAATATGCTGTCTGTCAAGATCCTGAAGTGAAACAATCAGTCTGACCGCCCCTGCAAGAGAACCGTCTGAATTGTGAACGGTAAATGTTTTTGCAAGAATTTTTTCACCGCGGCTGTTTCTGCCGATCCATAAACCTGTACCGTTATCGGAAGATTTTGATAATTCAAAATCGTTCATTACCGAAGAATCGTCAACGGAAAAACCTGCCGAAGAAACAATGACCTTTCCCCTGCTGTTAACAACCCATACGTCCATTAGATAACTGTAGCCGAAACTTTCAACAAATTCTCTTGCACCCTCTTCAAATACGGCATCTGTGGAATTTGTGTAGTTTCTGAAAAATGTCTGAACGGCTGTCCTCTGGACTTTTGAGTCTATTGTACTTTCCGCCATCTGATAATAATAACTTTTAAGTGCTACGGATGCGCATACGTTGACAACAACAAGAATAAGCACAATAACACTGAGAGTATTCATTATCCAACGTCTTGTTATACCGCCTGAACGCACACCGTATACCCCCTTTATTTTAAGGAATCCATTTATAACCCATACCCCACACTGTTGCAAGATGCTCAGGCGTTGAAGGATTATCTTCTATTTTCATTCGAAGCCGTCTTATATTGACATCAACGACCTTTTCATCACCGTAATATGTATCACCCCATACACGGTGCAGAATATCAAGTCTTGAAAGTGATGCATCGGGATTACTCATAAAAAATTCCATAATCTGAAATTCAACCTGAGTAAGCTCTATCGGCTCATTATCTTTTTCAAGAGTTCTGTTTCTCAGATTAAGAGAAAACTTACCGCTGATAACAACATCGCTTGACTGTTTGTTTTTATCGGCAAATTCCTTATTGACCGTAACACGTCTGTAAATGGCATCAATTCTTGCCATGAGTTCTGACGGTGAAAAAGGTTTTATCACATAGTCATCGGCCCCCACCAGAAGACCTGTAACTTTATCCATTTCCTGAGATTTTGCCGTAAGCATTACAATACCTATAGTACTGCTTTTCTGTCGGAGATATTTACAGACATCAAGACCGTTCATCTCCGGCATCATTATATCAAGCAGCGCAATATCAAAATCGCCTGCACATTCGTCATATTTTTCAACTGCTTCTCTGCCGTTTTCGGCTTCGACAACATCGTATCCGCTGCGTTTAAGATTTATAACAATAAAATCTCTGATTGCACTTTCATCTTCTGCAACCAAAATTCTTTTCATGCCGCCGCAACTCCTTATTCTTCAAAAAGTGCAAACCGGTTCACAATATATTCATCTGTTATACCGGCAAGTTCACCTTTTTCTGTTATCTCATATGTGTATTTATGTGTTTTACTTGCTGCCAGTTCAATTCCGGAAACAGACTCCTCACCTGCAGGCGTTGCTTTGATTGAGAACAGCAATACAGGTTCTTCATCTGTCGGATCAGCAGCAAAGAACTGCGAAATACCTTTATCCGGGAAGAATTTTACAATCTGATTATTCATAACGGATTCATCATATTCAAAATAAAATCCGTCTGTATCATTGCTTATATAACTTTTTACTACGGTAAAATTACCTTTATCGTATTTTTTCCAGCTTGTGATATATAAATTTTCTTCCTGTTGTAAGATTTCATTTTCCTGGGTATTATTTCTCACGATACTGCCGCCGGGCAATAATTTTGTAACAGGAATTTCAATTTCACCGTCTTTATCAATGTCTTTGCAGGTCAGAGGCAATGATCTGCTGGTGGGAAAATCAGAAACAACACTTATTTCTGTTGTGTCCGTAACTGAGCCGAGAATTTTCTGTTCCTTATCCCAATAAATCATTTCAGTAAGATATGAATCTCCTGCTGTTTCATCAATATAAACAAAACGTCTTCCGGAAGTGGAGCCTGCCTTGATTTCGTTTATTGCGGAAATACCGGAATACAGATTGATACGTCCTACAGAACTTATCTGGAAAGATGAATTATCTGCAGTGCTCATTTTAAGAAGTTTTGCCTCTGTTATATATGTGTCGGAAGTGGAGTTTATCAGTGTGATAAGAATTTCTTTCTGCGTATCTGCATCAAGATCCACCGTAAACATATTTGTATACGACTCAACGGCAAGCATTTTATAACTGAGTGTTTCGCCCTGCTCATATGCACAGTAAACAGAAAGTTTTTTGTTTGCCTTTGCGTCAAGTGAGCTCCAACCGACAAGAACTTCGGAAATGCCGTCACTGTTCAGATCGCTGAATTCAACAGCATAGATATCATTGCCGTCACCGGGAATATCAGAAACAGCAGTCCAATTCCCGTCAACGAAATCAAGCATAAACATATTTACCGACATTTCTTCTGCTTTTAATGAGTAGAAAACAAAAGCTTCATCTTTGCCGTCTCCGTCACAATCCTGACGGACAAAAGCGGAACGGTATTTTCCCGAAGACGGATATCTGAGAATATACTCACCTTTTTCACTTACGGCTTTTTCAAAAGCTTTCTGCAATTCACCGTCGTCACCCGAAAGTTTAGGCGGTCTTACAAGATTTTCTGCGGAATTGAAGGTCAATGCATCGCAGCCGCACAGAAATAATACTGCGGCTAACATCATACATACTGCTGTTATTATTTTTTTCTGCATTAACCTTCACTCCGTTTCTTTATTTTTTCAATACAATTGTAATTTTGAATGTAAATGTCTCTTCAGGTATTTTTACTCCGTCAGGAAGTACAATATCGGACATTTTTACTGTAAAGTGGTTATTTCCTTCGGAAAGATCAGCATAATCCACTGTAAGAATGGGTAATGTATCTTCCGCATAACCAAACTCTGTATCTATTTTTGCAATAATTTTTTCACTGTTGAACTTGACTGTTGTTTCACCTGTGGGTTCACCCGTAAATACAACTATGGGAGAAAGTGATGCAAGTCTGTCAATGTTCACTTTTACAAAATACTCATGATCATCAACAAATTCAACATATTTATTAACCGAAACAGTATCGGAAGCAGTAGCACCTTCCAGACTGAGTAAAACAGGTAATGTTGTTGTTTCATAAAGAAGTTCTTCAGGAAACTGAGGTGTCGCAACAACACTTACTATTTTATTGATTTCTGTTTCAGGACCTTTGAGTCTGACCGTTGACACTGTAAGCTCTGCAGAATTCATCTGATACCCTTCTGCCATTTTCTGTTCAATCAGAGAAGTGTCAAGCTGAATTTCAAATTCTTTTTCCAGTTCGGAATCAAAATATATCTCAACCGATGTCTTTGACTGAGAAGAGATTGTAATATCCTGACTGTTACTCTTCAATGACACCTTGAGAGAAAGTTCAGATACACCTGCAGAATCAACAGTATTGAGATTCGGTGTTACAAGAACATCATCAGCGGTAAGTGATGTTATAAGGTATCTGGGACCTGTAACGGTTACGTCAATCTTTTCATCACTCTGCCAGAAATTCTTATACCCTTTCTGTGACACAAGACTGTTCTGTGTATCAACCGTAACGGGAACATTATATATTGTGAACGATTCTTCGGGACTTGCATACATTGCAACTGCAACCCACACAAAGAATGAAATAACAAGAGACAATAAAAAGACAAACTTGTTATTTTCCATAAGATTACTGAATGTTCCGTTCTTATTTGTCTTTTTTGCAGCGGGAGATTTTCTCATTTTACATTCTCTCCCTTCTGCTTTTTAGAAAAAAGTTTTCTTTTTTTCTGCTTATCACCGTCTTCGGAAGATCCGGTAAGCAACTGAGCAAGCATTTCACGCAGTTCAGCATCAGACAAACCTCTGATGAGCTGTCCGTCACGCGCAACAGAAATAATACCTGTCTCTTCACTTGTTACAACTGCAATTGCATCGGAACGAAGTGATACTTCAATTGCGGCTCTGTGACGTGTTCCGATATGTTCGGTAACTTCTTTTTCGTTTTTGAGAGGCACAACACATCTTGCGGCAACGATTCTGCCGTCTCTTATAACAATTGCACCGTCATGCAGAGCTGCTTTAGGATAGAACACACTCAGAAGCATCTCAGTTGTAACACATGAATCAATCGGTACACTCTGTCTTGTGATTTCACCAAGAAGCGATTTGCGCTGAAAAATAATGAGAGAACCGACTTTGTCTTCACTCATTTCAGCACAAGCACGGCAGACATTGTTTATTACATCAAATGTCTCTTCATTATCGCTTCTGGAGCTGAACAACGACAAAAATGCAAAATTACGCTTTTGTCCCATACGTTCAAGCGCCTGACGTATTTCCCCGCTGAATATAATCGCAAGGATAACAAGCAGATTACTGAAAACATTACTGAATATGAATTTACTTGCATTCATTTCAAACAAGTTGACAACAATATACAGAACCACAACAAGAGCGACACCTTTTATCATCTGAATAGACTGTGTCTTTCTCAACTGAATTATCAATGCATAAACAATGAATGTAACAAAAAGTATATCAATAATATCTTTGAAAGAATTCAGGCTTGTAACAGCACCTGCGAACTTTTCCCAATTGGACAACAAAGTGTCAGATACTGAAAGTAAACCAAAAAATCCCATAAAATCACCGCCTGATTTTCAGATTGAATTCATTAACATTTTTCTATAAGACACACTGCATGGGAAGAAATTCCTTCCAGTCTGCCTGTAAAACCGAGTTTTTCCTCTGTTGTAGCCTTGACATTAACCATATCAGGACCGATACCGCATGCATCGGCAATATTTTCTGCCATCTGACGTGTATATGCTCCGATTTTGGGTTTCTGAGCAATAACAGTAGCGTCAATATTGACAACGCTGTATCCTTTTTCTTTTATGAGGGACACAACATGTCTGAGAAGAATCATGCTGTCGATACCTTTGTACTGATTGTCGCTGTCGGGAAAATGCTGACCTATGTCTCCCATTGCGGCTGCACCGAGAATTGCATCACTTACAGCATGCAGCAGCCCATCCGCATCGGAATGACCTAAAAGACCCATTTCATAATCTATTTTTACACCGCCGAGAAACAGATCTCTGTTTTCTGCAAAACGATGTACATCGTAACCATGACCTATTCTTATCATAACATTTCTTTTACTGCTGCAAGCTTAACAGACACGCAAAGAAGTTCTGCTGCTGTAACAAGCTCTTCAACACTCGGATAAGAGGGAGCGATTCTTATATTTCTGTCAGCAGGATCATTTTTATAGGGGAATGTTGCACCTACACCTGTAAGTGTAAGACCTGCATCCTTACAAAGCTGACCTGCATATTTAGCACTGCCCTTATCAACGTTAAGAGAAATAAAGTATCCGCCGCCGGGCTTATGCCATGATGCAATACCGAGATCACCGAGTTCCTTTTCAAGAACATCAAGTACAGCATCAAACTTGGGACGCATGATTGCAGCATGTTTCTTCATAACTGCTTTGAGTGCATCAACATTGGGATACATTTTTGCATGACGCAGCTGATTCATCTTGTCATAGCTGATTATCTGAATTGTAAGTCTGCCTAAAATTTCTTTGATATTTGCATCAGAAGCTGCAATTGCAGAAATACCTGCACCGGGGAATGTCATTTTTGATGTTGAACAGAACTCAACAAAATTGTCTTCTGTGCCGTATTTCTTTGCATAGTCAAAAATATTTGCAAGTTCGTCGCCTTCTTCATACACTTCATGAATGATGTATGCATTATCCCAGATAACTCTGAAATCAGCTGCAGCAGGCTTCATTTTTGCAAGACGTTCTACTGTTTCGTCAGAATATGTAAAACCGTCAGGATTTGAATACTTGGGAACACAGAACATACCCTTGACTGAAGGATCCTTTACAAGTTCTTCAACAATATCCATATCAGGACCGTTCTCATTGATGGGTACAGTAACCATCTTGATACCGAAATATTCGGCAATACCGAAATGACGGTCGTAACCGGGAACTACAGCAATAAACTTGACATCTTCCTGCTGGCTCCAGGGTTTGCATCCGCCGATACCGTGGCTGTAGCACTGGCTGATGAAGCTGAACATCAGTTCAAGACTTGCGTTACCGCCGATGATAATATTCTTTGTTTCAACACCGAGAAGTTCTGCAAAAAGCTCTTTTGCTTCTGCAACACCGTCAAGAAGACCGTAGTTACGGCAGTCAAAACCTGTTTTGCTTGTGTAATCTGTAATTTCAAAAGCCTTTTTAAAATCTTCAAAAGCCATATCAAGCTGTACCGGAGAGGGCTTACCTCTTGACATATCGATTGCTATTGACTTTGACTTGAATTCATCATAACGAGCCTGAGCTTCATCTTCAAATACAAGAAGCTCTTCTTTTGTAAATTCCGCTAATTTCTTCATGTTTATCTCCTGTTCTCATAATATATATTTTTCTTTAAATAACTATTGAATATATTTTCATATATTAAATCAATTTATTATAGCACAGACAAAAACGCAGTACAAGTATTTTTGATAAAGTTTTTATTATATATAAATAAAAAAAATCCTGTTTTTTCAACAGGATTTACTCTATTATTTATCGTTCTGAGCTGTTTTTTCTCAGGAACCATACCATAAAAACAAGACCGCCGATAATAGTTATAACACCAAGCACTGCAAGACCGGTTTTTTCATAACTGATATTATTCACGGCATCATCAAAACTTATCAGAACTTTATCATCGCATCTCAGTTCAAGAATAAGATTACGGGATTCATCAATCAACATATTCAGCTGTGTCCCTGCACTCATTTCACGGAACATATCAATAAGCTCCCATGACGCACAACTGCCGTCAACGGTCATACTGTCAGCATCTGAAAATACAAGAACTATGTAATGAATATAACCGCCCCTGGCATATGAATAATCAAAAGATTCATATGAAGCGGTAATTTCGGCAGTTTCTGACTTATCGATGACATCATTACTGTTTATATGCATACAAAGAAAACCAAAACCTGTAATTATCAGAATAACAAAACAGACTATGGCGTCTTTTACCGTCAGTTTATGTCCCGTAAGCAATTTATTTGTATTCATAAAATCACCTTTATTGTAATTATATCATTCACAAAAAATGATGTAAATAACATCATGGAAAAAAATTTTAAAAAAATTGAAAAAAAAGATTGACAAAACGATCGGAATCATATATAATCATCCTTGTCGCTACGGAAAGCGTCAAAAACATGGCGCTATAGCTCAGTTGGCTAGAGCATTCGGTTCATACCCGAAGTGTCGTTGGTTCAAATCCGACTAGCGCTACCATATGGCCCGTTGGTCAAGCGGTTAAGACACCGCCCTTTCACGGCGGTAACACGAGTTCGATTCTCGTACGGGTCACCAAAAAAGAAACGGCAATCTTCGTAGGAAGGTTGCCGTTTCTTTTTGTTCTTTTCACTTTTCACTCTTCGTTCTTCACTTTTCTCTGCCAATGCCGTTTCTGGTGGAAAGGTAAAAGAGAAAAGTGAC
>JAZOUN010000082.1:0-3815 GCA_045658165.1 Acutalibacteraceae bacterium | reverse complement strand
ACCTGCAACGATACGTGTTGTACAGATTGAGCCGGCGCCGTTACCAACCTTAACGCAGTCAGCACCTGCTTCGATAAGAGCCTTTGTAGCTTCTGCAGTTGCAACGTTACCTGCAATAAGAGAAATATTGGGGAATGCAGCCTTGACTTTTGAAACAGCTTTCATAATGCCCTGTGAATGTCCGTGTGCTGAGTCAAGAACAAGAACGTCAACATTAGCTTCAACAAGAGCAGCAGCTCTTTCAAGAACGTCGCCTGTTACGCCGATAGCAGCAGCGCAGAGAAGTCTGCCCATTTCGTCACGTGCTGAATTGGGGTACTGAACTGCCTTTTCGATGTCTTTGATTGTGATAAGACCTTTGAGGTAGCCTGCATCGTCAACGAGGGGAAGCTTTTCTATCTTGTGCTTCATAAGGATAGTTTTTGCATCTGCAAGAGTTGTACCGATATGAGAGGTTACAAGGTTTTCTTTTGTCATAACTTCATTGATGGGCACACTGAAATCTGTCATAAAACGAAGGTCACGGTTTGTGAGGATACCGATAAGCTTACCTTCGTTGTCGCAAACGGGCACGCCTGAAATACGGTAGTTGTGCATGAGTTCGTTTGCTTCGTAAACATAGTTGTCGGGATGAAGATAGAACGGATTTTTGATAACACCGTTTTCACTTCTTTTAACTTTGTCAATTTCTTCTTTCTGCTTTTCAATTGACATGTTCTTATGAATAACACCGATACCGCCTTCACGCGCAATGGCAATAGCCATTCTGGATTCAGTAACTGTATCCATAGCTGCAGTCATGATGGGGGTATTAAGTGTGATTTTTGATGTAAGTTTTGTGTGAAGGTCAATGTCTGCGGGCAGAACGTTACTTTCTGCGGGGATAAGCAGTACGTCGTCAAAGGTAAGACCTTCTTTTGCAAATTTTGCCGAGGTATCGGCAAGAACTCTGTTGTCAAACATGGTGTCAAACTCCTCTCACCTATATTAAAAGCCATTATACAACATTCATCTGCAATGTTCAACACATTTTAATAAAAAAATTAAAAAGATTTCTGAAAAATAATAAGCAATTATTTTAAACGAATTTAAACGAAAAATAAAAAAATCAAAAAAACAGAAAAAAGGTATTGACATATTGATATTTGTCGTGTAAAATAATAAGCTGTACTATAATGGATAGCTATACTTTGGACGAAATTGTCTTTAGATTATTATAGCATAAAAACCGAAAAAATCAACTAAATTTTCATGCATTTTTTTCGGACCAATTAGCAGGATCTCCTGAAAACGGGATAAATAAAAGAACGGAGTGATGATTCATGGTCAACGTGAAACCTGTAAAGCAGGGAAGCAGGACAAGAATGAGCTTTGCTAACATCAACGAGGTCATGGAAATGCCCAACCTCATTGAGGTGCAGAAGAATTCTTACCAGTGGTTCCTTGACAAAGGCTTGAGGGAAGTATTCAGAGATATCGATGAAATTACAGATTATTCGGGTAATCTGTCACTTGTTTTTGTCGATTACAGAATGGATGACAAGCCTAAGTATACTGTTAAGGAATGTAAAGAGCGCGATGCTACTTTTGCAGCTCCTCTCAGGGTAACGGCAAGACTTATCAACAAAGAAACCGGTGAAGTTAAAGAGAATGAAGTCTATATGGGTGACTTCCCTCAGATGACTGAAAGCGGTACATTCGTTATCAACGGTGCAGAACGTGTTATTATTTCACAGCTCGTTCGTTCACCCGGTGTTTATTACGATATGTCCAGAGATAAGACCGGTAAAAAGCTTTTTGCTACAACTGTTATTCCCAACAGAGGTGCATGGCTTGAATATGAAACAGATCAGAACGACGTTTTCTATGTAAGAATTGATAAAACAAGGAAAATCTGCATCACAACATTCATCAGAGCAATGGGATGTTTCCTTGAGAATAACATACTTAATACTAACAGCGAAATTGACGAGTTCTTTGGCTATGATGACAGAATCAGAGCAACATTTGAAAAGGATAATACAAAGAACACTGAAGAGGCTCTTCTTGAAGTTTACAAAAAGCTTCGTCCCGGCGAGCCCCCCACAATTGACACTGCAAAATCCTATCTTGAAGGTCTTTTCTTTGACGAACACCGTTATGACATTTCAAGAGTAGGCAGATACAAATATAATAAGAAGCTTGGTATTGCAGACAGACTTAAGCACCAGGTTCTTGCTGAAGCTATTGCTGATCCTTCAACAGGTGAAATCCTTGCAGAAGAAGGCGAAAAGATTTCTAAGGCTAAGGCTTTCGAAATTGAGCAGGCAGGTGTTGATACTGCATACGTAAAGACAGACAGCGAAAAGGTTGTAAAGATTGTTGCAACCGGTATGGTTGATATCCTTCCTTATCTTCCCGAAGGTATCACAACAGAAATGCTTGAAGAAATCGGTATCAATGAAAAGGTAAGCTTCAAGGTTCTTCGCGGAATTCTTGATTCATGCGGTGATGACAAGGCATCTGTTATGGAAGCTCTTGAAAAGAACTGCGATCTTCTTACTCCCAAACACATTGTTATTGAAGATATTCTTGCATCAATCAACTACCTCAACTGTCTCGGCAATGACATCGGTACTCTTGATGATATCGACCACCTCGGCAACAGAAGAATCCGTTCAGTCGGTGAACTTCTCCAGAACCAGGTAAGAATCGGTTTCACAAGAATGGAAAGAGTTGTTAAGGAGAGAATGTCTCTTCAGACACAGGAAAGTGACAAAATCACTCCCCAGGCTCTTATCAATATCCGTCCCGTTGTGGCTGCAATCAAGGAATTCTTCGGTTCATCACCCCTTTCACAGTTCATGGACCAGAACAACCCCCTTGCAGAACTTACACATAAGAGACGTCTTTCAGCCCTCGGCCCCGGCGGTCTTTCCCGTGACCGTGCAGGTTTCGAAGTTCGAGACGTTCACTATTCACACTACGGACGCATGTGTCCCATTGAGACTCCCGAAGGTCCCAACATCGGACTTATTACTTCACTTGCTACATTTGCAAGAATTAACAAATACGGCTTCGTTGAGGCTCCCTTCCGCCGCATAGACAAGGCTACAGGCAGAGTTCTTGAAGAAGTTGAATATATGACAGCTGACGTTGAAGACGAATTCATGGTAGCTCAGGCTAATGAGCCTCTTGACGCAGAAGGTCACTTTATAAATGATAAGGTAACAGTACGTTTCCGTGATGAATTCCGTGAAATCCCTGCTGCTGAAGCAGATTACATGGACGTTCCACCCAAGATGCTTGTTTCTGTTGCCACAGCAATGATTCCTTTCCTTGAAAACGACGACGCAAACCGTGCGCTCATGGGTTCAAACATGCAGAAGCAGGCAGTGCCTCTTCTCAAGACAGATTCTCCCATTGTCGGTACAGGTATGGAATACAAGGCTGCAGTTGACTCCGGTGTTGCTGTAATTGCAAAGCGTGCAGGTACAGTTACAAAGGTAAGTGCAGATACAATTGAAATCACTGCTGACGATAAGACTGTTGACGTTTACGAACTTATCAAGTTCATGCGTTCAAACCAGGGTACATGTATCAACCAGAAGCCCATTGTTGAAGTCGGTCAGCGTGTAGAATGCAAGGATGTTATTGCAGACGGTCCTTCAACTTGTGACGGTGAAATTTCTCTTGGTAAGAATGCCCTTATCGGCTTCATGACATGGGAAGGTTACAACTACGAAGACGCTGTTCTCCTTAATGAAAAACTTGTCCGTGATGATGTTTATACATCTATTCATATTGAAGAATACGAAATCGAAGCACGTGATACA
>JAZOUN010000081.1:0-1562 GCA_045658165.1 Acutalibacteraceae bacterium | reverse complement strand
CCGTCACAAGGCATATTTGTGCCTATCATACAGCAACCCATTTTGGGATAATCGTCTTCAATTGCAACACCTGCTTCAGCAGAGGGCAATGGACAGACGTCTGCAGGCACACCGAAGCTTTCTGTTACTTCAAGATAAGGAGGTGTAATCTGCTGATCAACCATTGATGCAAGGAAGATGGGCAATGTCTGAAGCGGAATGGGGATAAGATTCGGAAAACCTGTGAAAATTTCGTTGGGGACAATCTCATCCATAAGCACGATTTTCTTTGAAAGCTTATTATTGGGATTGATTTTTTCATCAGCACGGAAAGTGATGTTGATAAGCTTTGTTGTGTGCTTTACAATCATATTGTAGTGAAGATGTGCCATACGAAGATGTGGACCACGGAGCCCTGCAACGTGACGGTCAATGAAAGAGGGGGTTGAAAGGTATGATGCCATCCAGCGGTATCTCCAGATACCCTTTACTGTTGAAATGGGGGCTTTAAGCACCATTTTAATCATATCTTTCCAGGTGATAAGCCAACGGTAATAGTCATACATTGTGTCTTTGAAGCCACGCCATTCTCTGTGTTTGAGTACAGCGGTATGCTCTTTATAGAGTTTACCGTAATTATCCATTTTTCTTTCCCTCCCTTTCTTTCTGAATCTTCTTTATTTCAAGGCTTTCAACAAAAGCCTGAACACGTGTACGAAGCTGACCTGATGCAGATGCAGTATACTGTCTGTCAACGGCAGCTGTGGGTACACCGTAATCGTTTGTCATAACATAAGATGCCAATGCTCTTTCGTAGCCCCAGTATTCGCAGAATTTAAGCTGCTCATACATAACACCGTCTGCATTGTAGTCTTCAACAAGCTTTTTTACATAGTCACGTCTTTCCTGAACCTTTTCGTGACTCATAAAACGGGGACACTGGCTTGTTTTAAGATAGTGAAGACAAATCTGTGAAAGTACATCTTCTCCGTCTTTAAGAACAATCTCCTGTCTGCCGGGAAGTGCACCGAAGCAGAATCTGTCAGCAACAACAAGAGCACCGCTGTCTTCTATAAGAGATGTAAATTCGGGGTCATCCATTTCGGAGCCCACAACAACAATCTTTGCTCTGTAATTTTTCTTTGCGTCAGGCTCTCTTGTTTTAAGTTCTTCTGCAGTTTCACGAAGTGCAGGAAGAATAAGAGATTTGGGACAACAGTATGTAATGAGATTGAGCACGTGGTACTCATAACCCGTGATACGGGGATTTTCTTCTTTTCTGTATTCTCCGATTTCGGTCATAAGACGGCAGACTTCGTTATGTTCTTCAACCGACTTTTTAAGAGCCTCGTCGGATATATCAACACCGTAAACCTCTTTAAGTTTATCAAGAATTTTTACCTTTGTCTGCTTTACATAGTGCTTGAGAGTATGTTCTTCAATCTTGAAAGGCATATCAAGAAATGTAACGAAGAATTTATCGTTTTCCACAAGCTCAAGCAGTTCAAAATGTTCTGCAGTTCTGTTCATTTCGGAGCAGGTTTCTGATGCAAGCAGAGCATTAAGGAAATTGAAACCGCCTT
>JAZOUN010000080.1:0-51486 GCA_045658165.1 Acutalibacteraceae bacterium | reverse complement strand
CTTCTCAAGCTGGGGCGAAAGAAGATATAATACATACAATTACAAGGATTTATCCTCTGTCTGCCATAATTTCCTTTTACAGGATGTGGAAAAGGATTTCGTCTATTATTATTTCAAGAATCAGTATTGCTGGAATTTCTTTCCCGATGAATCCAGAGAAACTGTCAGAGAAAAACTGAGTGGTTTCGCATTGAAATACCGAACCAAACATCCCGACAAAAATCTGAAAGTTTTGTTTTGGCCTAAAAAGTTTTTAGAAGGCTTTAATGGCCTGCAATATTATGACCCTCGTTTTGGAGAAGCCTTTTATAACGATTCGTTCAATGACTCTGTTGATTACAATGACCTTCTTTCTAAAATCAAATGCAACACTCTGTTTATGAAAGCAAAGACAACGATTGGTGAGAACGGTTTGTTGCAAGGCGCATTGTCTGATGAAGATTTGCAGAGAGTCAATACCTTGATTGAAAATATGAAAATCAAGCAATTTGATTGTGGGCACGGTATTCATACAGAAAAGGCAAGCCAGTTTGTGGAAGCAATCATTTCAATTTGACCAATTCCAATTTGTCGATCAGAATACTTTCAACTGCTCTCTCTGAGGGCAGTTTTTTTGCGTAAATATATTTTCATCGCTCATTCATCACTCATCGACTATCAATAAATGAGTGATGAAAAAACAAAATTATTTATTGTTCTTTTCAATAAACATCATAATTAAATTAACAAAGTGAAGCCTGGAACAAACAGACTTCGCTTAATTTTTTATTTAAGGAGATTTTAATCATGGACACAACAATTGATAACATCACAATCGAAACCAAAATGAGCGATTACGATTCTTATTACCGTATTTTTCTTGGAGAAAATGGAACAACTGTTATATTCGTAAATGAGTATCACGGAATAGAGAAGCCGATTCTTCGTACTTGGCCTTGTGGAATTCACAACATCTATCAGATTTTCAAGGATATTGAAGAGTTTGAGGACGAAAACCCTGAACTTTCGGAAAGGATGATTCGTAATAGCCTGTAATTTCATAGAACAGCTATTTTATGGGAATATTGCACCGCAGGAGCAATCGATATCAAAAAACTGTGAGTTAAAAAAGGGCAGGGATGAGCTTGTTGCTTGTGAAGAAGAATTTTCACTCAAGCTCAATCCTGAAGAAAAAGCGCTATTCAATAAATATATCGACTGTCATGCAAAAGCCAGCTTGCTCAATGAAAAGGATGCATTTGTAAACGGTTTTAAAATCGGTGCAAAACTGACACTCGATACATTTTCAGACACCGATACAGATGCAATAAAATTGCAACATCTTTTGTTACGGCAAAAATTACATATACCCGGTTGATTTTCCTTTTTTTAGCGTATACTGAAAATATGAGCCGTAATGTTATGAATGAAATTCTAATATAACATAAAAAAGGAGTTAATATGCTTTCTGACAAACTAAAAAATGACACAAGAAAAATTGCGATATATTCCAGAAAATCAAAGTTTACAGGCAAAGGCGACAGTGTTGAAAATCAGATTACATTTTGTAAAGACTATCTTGCATCACATTTTCCCGGAACTGATGAAGCAGATTTTCTTATTTTTGAAGATGAGGGCTTTTCAGGTGCAACAACAAAAAGACCTAAACTTCAGAAGCTTATAAATGAAGTAAGAAACAACAACATAAAAATGGTTATCTGCTATCGTCTTGACCGTATCAGCAGAAATGTCAGCGATTTTGCAAACCTGAAAAAAGAATTTGACCAATATGATGTTGAATTCGTTTCCATCAAGGATAATTTTGATACAACCACACCTATGGGCAATGCAATGATGATGATTGTTTCAGTATTTGCACAGCTTGAAAGAGATACCATTGCAGAGCGAATCCGAGATAATATGAGAGAGCTTGCAAAAAGCGGAAGATGGCTTGGCGGTATTACCCCCACAGGCTACAAAAGTGAAAAAATCGTAGTCGGTCATTCTTCTGAAGGAAAAGACCGAATCGCATACAAGCTTAATATTGTTTCAGAAGAAGCAGAAATCGTTAAGCTGATTTTTTCCAAGTTTCTTGAATTCAATTCACTTACAAAGACCGAAACATATCTCCTGCAGAATCACATTACAACAAAAAACGGGAAATACTATACCCGTTTCTCAATAAAAGCCATCCTTGAAAATCCTGTTTACCTTACAGCAGATGAAAATGCATGGGAGTATTTCAACAAGCTGAACATTGAAATATCTGCCGACAAGGAAAAATTCAACGGTAAACACGGTGTTATGTCTTACAATAAGACAATCCAGAAGCCCGGTAAAGCAAATCAGAAAAACGACTATTCAGAATGGATTGTTGCAGTAGGAAAACACAAACCTCTGATTTCAAGTGAAGACTGGATTCGTGTTCAGCAACAGATTCAGCAGAATAAGCCAAAGTCATTCCGAAAACCGAAAAGCCATGTTGCTTTATTATCAGGTGTTCTCCGATGCGCTGACTGCGGATGCTTTATGCGACCGAAACTTACAAAAAGAGTGAATGCAGACGGTGAATACATTTACAGTTATCTTTGCGAGATGAAAGAAAAAAGCAAGTCACATAACTGTCAGATGATAAATCCCAACGGTAATGAGCTTGACAAAGCAGTATGCGATTTTATAAAAACTGTCGCAGAAGACAGCTCGACATTCAATAGCGACCTGAGAAAGTCTGCAAAAGACCTGACTTTCGACACAAGTGATTTGGAAGCACAGATAAAAAGAGATGAAGCTTTGTTTGCAGAGAATTCAAAGCAGATACAAAATCTTCTCAACAGCCTGGCTTATGCAAAGGAAATTACTGCTGTCTATGTTAACGATAAAATTTCACGTCTGCATTCTGAAAACGAAGAAATTCAGAAAAGAATTACCGAAAATAAAATCAGCGTGGAAAACAGCAAAGAGAAAGAATTCAATCTTGAAGCTATTGAGCATACTCTGTCTTGTCTGCAGTCGTCATTTGATACTTCATCAGTTGAAGAAAAACGAGCTGCAATCAGAATGCTTGTTGATTCAATTGTGTGGGACGGCAAAGATATTCAGATAAATCTTATAGGCGCAAATTCAGAGCCATTGTGTGAGGATAGCAAATGAAATTCTGATGCACTTCAGATCTCTCAGGAAGTCTTCTCAGGATATTTCTATGAACGAGCCGATAGAAACAGATAACGAGGGAAATCCCCTCACGCTGACCGATATAATCAGCACAGAAGACACAATAGTTGATGATTTACAAGAAAAAGCTGACAAACGCAAGGTCCGTCAGCTTGTTAAAAATATTTCTGATGAAAGGGACCGAACAATTATAACTCTTCGTTACGGTCTCGACGGCAATGAACCGAAAACACAGCAGGAAGTTGCAGATATTCTGAAAATTTCCCGCAGTTATGTTTCACGGATAGAGACACGCATACTCGCAGAAATGCGAAAAGAATTTGAAAGATAAATCAGTCAAACATCAGTTTTATAAACAATCCGCCCTGAACGGTACGGTGTCTGAAACCAACCATTTCAGATGTATCTGCATAGTACCAGTCTGTCATGGGAACACGGGTACGCATTGTATTGTATGCGTTCCAGAGAAGTTCTGCAAAAAACTCAAAATCTTCTTTACTGTCTGCAAGACATGCAGCCCAGATAAGCCAGTCTGATTTTGTATATTTTTCTCTTGAATCAAGGGGTACACCGTAAGGCAGTGCCTCTTTTTTGTATCTTTCGATTTCACCTTTATAAAAACTGTCGGGAAGAAGTCCTGTTTTCCATATTCTGTCCCATACTGAATTATACTTGAGGCTGAATGTATTTTCTCTGTCATATGCAAGACGGTAACTGCCGTCCTCGTTCTTTGCATTTTCAATAAATGAATCAGCATATTCCTTAGCCTTTGCAAAAAGTTCATCTGCCTCTTCATTTCTGCCGAAGTGACGGAGAATCTTAGAAAAACCTGTCATACCCATAATTGCTTTAAGTGAAAGATTACAGTTATGTGAAAGATGTCCCGCAAAGTCGTCTGTACAAAGCTGATGTTCGGGATCCTTGCCGTACTTTACAAGATATTTGCTCCATTTTTCAAGGTGTTCCATATTTTCCTCGGCAAATGAATAGTCATCATCTTTTTCGCATATAGCAGAAACAAGAACTATCATATTTCCGCATTCTTCTACGGGCATCTGATATTTCAGCTTGTTTTCACCGTAAACCTGACCGTTTACAATTGGGTACTGCCCTGCATCGTGCGGTGCAAAGTCATAAATCCATTCCTTTGTTCCCGAATAACGGAAAATAGGTCTGAGCATGCCCTTGAGAAGTTCTGTGTTATAAAGAAGATACATCGGAGCACTGGGATATGTAACGTCTACAGTTGCCGCACAGCCGTTTGAGAAGCATTCTTTTGAAATGTAAAGATTATTACCCTCTTTGTCCACAACAAGCTTATGCGCAGCCATAACCTGACGGTAAGCAAGAGTCAGAAGCTCTGCGTATTTGTCTCCGCCCTTACTCTGAGCCTCTGCATACAGCTTTGCAGAGAATTCTTCACACTTTGCAACAAGCTCCTCATAATCATCGGCAGCTTCTTTTATAGCTTCTTCAATTGTTTTGCCGTCATTGTTCCAGTACGCCTTGAGATGTTCACCGAAGTAAACCATACTTTCAATATCATCATATGCAAACATGAAAAGCTTTTCGTTTTCAAGCTCTGTTTCTGCATAAACGGCATAAAGATCTTCTATGACTTCGTTGCCTGTCTGAGCCTCACCCTTGACTGCAAGATAAAAATACCCCCAGTCAATACGGACATCGTCACCGCTTCTCCAAAGAATTTTCTGATTACCTTTACCCATTCTTGTCCAGGTGAGTTCATCTGTCGAAACAGCTTCTGACCATGCTCTGCCCTCGCCTGCCTTATTGAGTACAAGTTCTTCGCTTACAGATACCTTTGCAGTTACACGGTGTTCCTTACCGTCTGTTATTTCATAAGAAAGCTTAAGATATGAAACAGGGCGTGATGAATAATAAAGGTCTGTCACAAGCATGGGAGAAGTGAACTTTGCAGTAAGACGGATACCTGCGCCCTCATAAACAACAACTGTTGAAAATGCATCTGTATCAAGAGAAACCACCTTGAGCGCATTATCATCGCTGTCACCGAGGAAACGGTAAATTTCACCGTCAACATTAACTGTACCTATTATTGTGTTTTCACTCCCTGTCCAGTGAACGGGAGTTTTTTCGTTTATATTGTCAGTCCACACTGAAAAATACGGGTCAACCGTAATAAGCGGGATTGAAGGCATTCTCATTTGCATAAAATCATTCCTTTTTCTAATAAAGTAAAAAAACGGGATCCGTCAACAAGAACGAATCCCGCAACCTTAATATCAGTCAAAAAGATATACTCTTGTTTCGTAAGGTCTTGTTGTAAAGCCGTTATCAGCAACAGGATTATCATTGTGGCTGCAAAGAATTGCCTTGCCCTTTGAAAGGTCATAACCTGCAGGAGCCTTGAAATCAACAGCATTTTCTGTATAAGAACATATTACAAGCATCTTTTTGCCTTCGTAAGTACGTTCATACACATAAAGTTCTTTGCTTGACTTGTTATATTCCTTATATTTACCGTAAACAGCAATGGGATTTTCCTTACGGAATTTGATAAGAGCTTTATAATGATTATAAATTGAATCAGGATTTTCCATTTCAGCCTTTGCGTTTATACCGTCTTTATAAGAGGGGTTAACGGGCATCCAGGGATTTCCTGTTGTAAAGCCTGCATTTTCACTGTCGTCCCACTGAACGGGAGTTCTTGCATTGCCTCGGCTTGATGTCTTAAGTCTCTGCTGAATCTTTTCTTCAGAGAAACCGAGGAGTTTAAGAGTTTTTGCGTTGTTAACAGCAAAAATATCCTGATAATCTTCAACATTGGGAAGATCAATATTTATCATACCGATTTCCTGTCCCTGATAGATGAAAGGAGTACCGCACTGAAGCATATATGTATTTGCAATTGACTTTGCACTTGCATTTCTGTACTTGACGCTGCCGTAACGGTTGATGATACGGGGATGGTCATGGTTTTCCATGTAAAGAGCATTCCATGCCTTGCCGTCAAGAGCTTCCTGCCAGTTTGTGAAAACTTTCTTGAGCTGTTTGAGGCTGAAAGGCTTGTTAAGACAATCCATAAAGATACAGTCAGCTTCCATGTGCTGGAAGTGGAACATCATATCAAGTTCCTGACCGGGCTTTTCTTCAATGTATTTAAGAGCATTCTTGGGTGTCATAAGAGGAGCTTCACCGACTACGAAGCAATCGTAATCATCAAGCACTTCTCTGAATTCCTTAAGGAATTCGTGAATACGGGGACCGTCCTTGTAATGTTCCATACCGCAAGCCTGAGGAATGGGGAAACCGTTGGGAAGTCCGTCTCTCTTTGAAGTGAATGTAATAACATCTTCACGGAAACCGTCAACGCCCATATCGAGCCAATACTTCATGATTTCCTTGACTTCCTTACGGACTTCAGGATTTTCCATTTTAAGGTCGGGCTGTTTCTTTGAGAAAAGGTGAAGATAATACTGATTGTTCTCCTTATTGTATTCCCATGCCTTGCCTTCAAAAAGTGAAGACCAGTTGTTGGGATTCTTCTTGCCCTTACCGTCACGCCAGTGATAATATTCGTGGTATTTGCTGTTTTTATCAATACCCTTTCTGAACCACTCATGCTCATCAGAAGTGTGATTTACAACAAGGTCCATAATAACTTTGATTCCGCGCTTATGAGCTTCGTCGAGAACCTTTTTGAAAAGCTCAATATCACCGTAATCGGGAGAAATATTTCTGTAGTCTGAAATATCGTAACCCATATCTGCATTGGGTGAGCAGTAAAGGGGTGAGAACCATATACAGTTGATGCCGAGTTCTTTAAGGTAATCAAGTTTTGAGAGAACACCCTCAAGGTCGCCTATACCGTCGCCGTTGCCGTCGCAGAATGAACGGGGCCATATCTGATAACACACAGCGTCTTTATACCATTGTGTTTTTTTCATATGAAAAACTCCTTTCGGTTTGCAGTTTTTATGCATTTTACATCATTATAGCAGAGAAATACAAACAATACAATACAAAATGTAAAAAAAAGAAGCCGTATTTCTACGGCTTCCCGATTTTATATTACTCTAAACCTGATGCAAATCTGAGGATTTTTCTTGCATCTGAAGCAGTAACCTGTTTGTCTCCTGTCACCTCTGCTGCAAAATACTGAAGATCATCAAGATTTTCCAATACTGCAGAATATCTCAATGCCAGTCTTGCATCTGAAGCTGTGATTTCACCGTTGCAGTCAACATCATACTTGATGCAGACATCTTTTGCCTCAACTTCATAACCGTTGAATAAAGTTACAATTCTTGAACCTGTTGCAATCAATGCATCAGGTGCCATAATTTCGCCTGCGGCATTCTTTACTGCAACATTTTCTGCATCAACAAGCGCAACAACTTCCGAAACGGTTGTTCCGATATCAAAAAATGCATGCTTCGGCTTTTCGTTGTACAGATATTTTTCATCAATTCTGATATGATACGAAGAAACATCAACAATTTCATCGCAATATTCATTTATCTTTACTTTTACATCCATTGGCTTGCCGTCTTTGTCTGTTGCTTCAGCACGGACATTTATATTGAGCTTTCCTGCACCTTTAACCCTCATCCATCCTGAGATTGAGGAAACATAAGAATGACCATCTTTTATCCATTCCGTTCCGTATGCAGAAAATTCAGCACCTGTTTCAGTAGCGCTTCCGCCTGATGAAACTACTATCCATTCTTCTACTGCAGTACTCTCAAGTTCTAACAAATCCGTGTCAAAATCAATAAAAACCTTAAATTTTTCAAAACGTTCAATTCCGTAAATATAAACATTAAATGAGACATGATTCCCGATAAATGAATTCTTTTTTTCAGGATCATATCGAATCAATTTGGGGATTGAAATTACAATATCGTAATCATCCGTGCTCTGAGCAAAAACAGGCAGACAGCCTGCAACAAGAAGAACACCAACCATAATCAATGAAATAAATTTCTTCATTTAATTTCCTCCTATTCCAAACCTGCTGAAAATCTGAGAATTTTTCTTGCATCTGCAGCGGTAACACCTTCTCTTCCGTCAACATCGGCAGCATAACTCTGAGCTATATCAAGTTTTTCAAGACCTGCGGAAGCTCTGAGAGTAAGTCTTGCATCTGCGGCTGTTACATTACTGTCACAGTCAACATCAAAAAACAAATGCAGTCCTATTGAATCAATCTTATCACCGTCAAACATTGTTGCAAGAAAAGCATTATTGGGTATAACATCATCATTATCAAGTATCGTGCCGTCACGGAGCATTACAACTGCATTTTTCGTGTCTGCTACTGCAAGAAACTCACCGACCTTTGTGCCTGCATTTACATATGCAGTCATAACAAGCGGATGAATATTGAGATTTTCTTTGTTTATGTATACATATTCCACGGTATTTTCATCTATAACATCTTTCCTGAGGGATTTAAACACCACGGGAAGTTCTTCACTTGTTCCGTCCTTATAAATCACCTCTGCGATAGCAGAAAGTCCGTGTGTGCCGATTTTCAGCATTTTAAAGCCCGTTCTGTGAATCAAATCGGTATAATCATCAAGCATATACGCTTGCAGAACAAGGTCAAAACCTGCATCTGTGTTGTCCCACCTGAACTTATAATCAATATGAGCATCTCCCATATACATATCTGCAGACTGCAGAATATCCTTATCGGCAGAGAAATGTATAACGAATTTATCAATATCCTCATATTCTCCGTGAATCAAAACCGTAATCCATACCTCATTATTACTTTTGTTTTCATTGAAGTACATAGAACCGACACTTATCTCAACATTCTTTTCTGCAGTCTTCTGCAAACTGTCGTCAGTTGCAAAAACAGGCAGACATCCCGCGGCAACAAGTACAACAGCCATGATGATTGAAATAAATTTCTTCATTTAAATTCCTCCTACTCTAAACCTGATGCAAACCTGAGAATCAGTCTTGAATCTGTTGCGGTAATCTGACCGTCACTGTTTGCATCGGCTAAATAAACCTAAATATTTTTAACTTTCCTGTTAACTGAGAGAAACGCATGTTACACAATCAATGTAGCACTTGTTTTCTGATTTGTCAATAATAAAAAGGGGAAACATTTTCTTTCTCTTCTGTAATATATAACACAGCAGAACAGCAATAAGTTACAAATATTTTAGATTTTTTTATTATTGTTCAAACAAACAAAAATCAGCGTACCGTTTTGTGCGATACGCTGAAAATTTTTTATTCATTATTCTGTTCAGGCTGTTCTTCAGCCGCAGAATTCTGCATTGCAAGTTTCTTTTCTCTTTTTTCTGTTTCTTCTTTAAGGAGAATGTATATTGTGGAAACAACGGGAACACCGAGAAGCATACCCACGGGACCTGCTATTCCTCCGCCTATTGTTACAGCCGCAAGAACCCACATTGCAGGCAGATTTACTCTGTCACCCATAACCTTGGGGTATATAAGATTACCTTCAATCTGCTGCAGCACAAGAAGATATATAACAAACACAAGTGCTTTTGCAGGTGACACGGTAAGAATCATAAATGCACCTACAATTGTTCCCGCGAAAGCTCCCACTACGGGAATAAACGCAGTTACACCGACCAGTGCACCGACCATGGGCGCATAAGGAAGTCTGAGAATAAGCATACCTATTATACAAAGAAAACCGAGAATACATGCTTCAAGTGTCTGCCCTGAAACGAAACTGCGGAAAATACGCATTCCCACAGACACCGCATGAATAATCCATGAACCGTATTTTTCGGGTATCCATGCCTTTGTAAGACGCACAGCCTGTCTCTTGAGTTTTTCTTTGCTGAAAAGAACGTATATTGCAAAAATCAGAGCAACAACAAAATTGAATATTGCAGTTACAAGTGTGCTGACAGTACCCACGGCAGTATTCATAATATTACCGCTCTGAGCTGTAAGCCAACCCTGTAATGCAGAAACGATTTTATCCCAATCAATGTTATAGTTGAGAATTACATTTTCATAAAGCACTTCGCCGAAGGGAATTTTTGCAAAAACTGCAGCAGCTTCGTCGTTGCCGAGTTTACCAAGCAGTTCAACAGCACCCTGAATTATAATTTTAACCGCGCTTATAAGTTCAGGAATAACAAGACCGACAATACCCGCAAACACACCGATTATAAGAACGAGTGAAAGTACAAGCGCTGCAGGACGTCTTATTTTATCTGCAATCGGCTTTTTGCTTTTTCTGAACAGATGTCTTTCAAAAAAGCAGACAGGTACATTGAGTATCAATGCAAAGAACACACCCAGAATAAGCGGAAGAACAAGATTCATACACCAGGACAATGCCGATCCGATGAAATCAATATTCTGAACTCCGAGATATATAAGAATACACGCTGTTGCGATACCTATAATCCACTTTGATAATTTTTTTCTGTTTTCGGGGCTGAAATCCATTAAAAAATCCCCTTTCCTTATTTTAAAAGAATATTAACTGTTTATGTACTGATTATAACAGACATTTTCAGATTAAACAATAGAAAACAAAAAAAAGATTTCTGAATTAAATTGTCAAAAATGCCACCCTTTGCAGAGTGGCAAAATTTTTATTCAAAAGTATCAAGTTCTGCGCTTACACGAAGAATTGAACGGGCATCTGATGCTGTGATTTCACCGTCTTTGTTTACATCGGCAACGCTGAAAAGTTCTGTTTCAAGAGTATCAAGCTCCGCACTTACACGAAGAACCATTCTTGCGTCTGATGCTGTGATTTCACCGTCAAGATTCACATCACCCAATTTGGATGCAGAAGTATCGGGTTTTTCGATTTCCACACTTTCGTCAACAATAGCATATGAGCTGAAATGATCTGTCTGGAACCAGATATATCCTTCATAGAAATATGAACCGGGAAGTTCTGTCAGACTGTTGTCTTCAGGTGATACATAATACACCTTTGTCATTTCTGTGCTGTAGCCTTCAGGTAAAGGAATACCCACAAGAACGTATCCGTTGGGCTGAATTGTTTCACCGTCAAGAGTTACATAAATATCAAAGAGCCGGCTCTTGTAATTACCTTTCACATCATTGAGCAGGTTGAAAGCTGCACCCTCAGATTCAGGCTGAGCTTTTATTTCAAGATCACCGTCATACAGTTTTTCATTATACTGTACAGCTATCGATGTCTTTTCATCTGTATAGTCCTTATCGGGAATCAGAATGGGGATTTCAACTTTTTCAGTGTAACCGCAAATTGTACATGTGCCGATTTCAGAACCGGAATCGAAATAAGTTGCAGGATATTCTGTCTCCCACTCAAGATTGTGTTCACATTCGGCTACAGTAATGCTGAGTCTCGGCTGTTCGGGAACAGGAATTCCGTCCCATGAATAGAATCCGACGGAAACTTCTGTTGTGCCCTCTTTCAGTGCAGTAAATTCAAACACTGCAAGGTCACCGTCATTGTACATACGTTCAATAAATACAAAAGAGAATGTTGCTGTGCCGCCGCCGATATCTCCGCCGTCTGACAGTTCATACATATTCTCATCAGCTGCTTTTACATTTACGAACTCAAACATTTCAGGATCATAATAAAGATCAAGGTCTGCACTTTCAAGTCCATCAAGATTTTCACCTGAAACAGTAATATAAATACTTTCGCCTACAGAAGCTTCAGTTGCTGTCAGAACCAATATTGCATTACCTGAATCATCTTCGGGCTGTTTTTCTGCACCTACTGTAACAGATGTATTGTCAGGTGTATCTGTACCGCCCCATCCGTAAATATTAAGGTTGATTGTTGTTGCGCCCTCTTTCAGAACTCTGAATTTTACAACAACAAGACCGCTGTCTGAATTTGCATATGTTTTGTAAAAGAATGACCAATAAACGTCACCTTCATACTCACCGCCGGCTGACTGAGAAATACTTGCATCGGCAGCTTCAACAATATCAACATACTCGAGATAATCACTGTCATATGTAAAACAAAAATCTCCGCTAGTGAGACCTGCCATATTTTCACCTGAAACAGTAACCTCAATCACGTCACCCACAGAACCCTCTGTTGCTGTCATCACCAATCTTGCAGCATCGGGATCTGCTTCGGGTTTATCATTCACATCAGGCTTATCGTTTACTTCGGGTTTATCATTCACATCGGGTTTGTCGTTCACTTCGGGAAGATCACCTGAGCCTACCGTAACAGATGCATTGTCAGGTTCATCTGTACCGTCCCATGAAGAAACTTCAAGGTTAATTGTTGTTGCGCCCTCTTTCAGAACTCTGAATTTCAGAATAACAAGGTTTCTGTCTGAATTTGCATATGTTCTGTAATAGAAAGACCAATAAATGACACCGTCAACTTTACCGCCGGTTGCCTGAGTAAAACCTGCATCGGGAGCATCAACAATTTCAATATACTCAAGATAATCACTGTCGTATGTAAAACTAAAATCACCGCTCATAAGACCGGCCATATTTTCACCGGAAACGATAACCTCAATCACATCACCGACAGAACCTTCGGTTGCCGTCATTATTAATTCGGCTTTGTCACCAAAAGCATCTGCTGTCAAAGAAAATCCGTCTGCAATGAATCCTGCAAAAACAGAAAAAACCATTACAACAGATGTAATTAACGAAACGGCTGATCTGAGAAATTGTTTCATAAATAACATCTCCTTAATATCAAATTAACAAATTAATTATATTCTTTTTTAAATTTTATGTCAATAGTGTAAAAAATATTGGCATTTTACACTTGACGATTATTTTATGTGGGTATATAATAATTTAAATATTAAAAGATTGGATTTGGTAATTTATGGATAAATTTGCAAGATTCAGATATCAGCCCTGTCTTCCCCTCGGTGAGGACGGAAAACGTGTTACGGCCTCTGACAAACACATTGCACTCACAAGAAGTGCCGCAACACAGGGTATGGTACTGCTTAAGAATAACGATAAAGCATTACCCCTCGCAAAGGGTGAAAAAGTTGCTCTTTTCGGTAAAGCTACAATAGAATACATCAAAGGCGGCGGCGGAAGCGGTGATGTTCACTGCCCTTATATCCGCAATATTTACGAGGGCTTTGAAGAGAAAGAAAAAGACGGCAAAGTTCAGATTTTTATGCCCCTTGTTGATTTTTACAAGGAATACGTAAAAAAAGAAAGCGTAAATGTTCTCACTCAGGAGCAGATAAATGCCCGTTGGGATATCGTTAACAATATGGAATTCTGCCAGAAGCGTGATGACATGACTTACGACACATTTGCCGCAATGCATGTTACAGAAGCAGAAGTTCCCGATGAACTCATTAAAGAGGCGGCAGATTTTGCAGACACTGCAATCATCACTCTCAGCCGTTTCTCTGCAGAGGGTGTTGACAGAAGACCCCAGGGCGGTGACTATTATCTTTCTGACCTTGAAAAGCACCTTATCGACAGAGCAACAGAGCTTTTCAATAAAGTTGTTATCGTTATCAATTCAGGCGCAACAATGGACTGTGAATACTTTGCGGAAAACGACAAAGTTCAGGCAATTCTTTTCTCCTGGCAGGGTGGTATGGAAGGCGGTGCCGCAATTGCAGATATCATCTGCGGTGATGTGAATCCCTCAGGTAAAATGGTTGACACAATTGCAACAACTTATGACTGTTATCCCTGTAAGGACGATTTCCGGGAGAGCTTCTGGTACTGCGACTATTCAGACGATATCTATGTAGGCTACCGTTATTTTGAAACAATCCCCGGTGCAGATAAATATGTCCGTTATCCTTTCGGTTTCGGTCTTTCATACACAACTTTCAGTTTCAGCGGTAAGGCTTGCCTTGAAAGCGAAGGTAAAATCGTTGCTGTTGTAACAGTTAAAAACACAGGTGACGTGGCAGGCAGAGAAATTGTTCAGCTTTACTACTCAGCACCTCAGGGTAAACTCGGCAAACCCTCAAAAGAACTTGCCGCATACAAAAAGACAAAACTTCTTGCTCCCGGTGAATCAGAAACAGTTGTTATGAGCTTTGATATAAACGATATGGCAAGTTTCGACGACCTGGGCAAGATTCAGAAGACAGCATATGTACTTGAAAAGGGTGTTTATTCATTCTATATGGGTACATCTGTAAGAGATAATAAAAAACTCGCATTTGAATATACCGTAGAAGACGATACTGTAGTTCAGCAGCTTAAACAGTGGTGCAAACCCACAAAACTTGCAAAAAGAATGCTCGCAGACGGCACATATGAAGATCTTCCCATGGGTGAAGAGAGCTTCTATTATGAGCCGGTTCCCGAAATGGAAGCAGAAGCACCTGCAGAACTTGTTATGTTTGACGATGTTGGTGAAAAATGCACCATTGAAGAGTTCATAAAGCAGTTCACCATTGAAGAACTCTGCGATTTTGTAGGCGGTCAGCCCCCTACAGGTGTTGCAAACACAGGTTGTTTCGGTCCTATCAAGCACAGACTCGGTACACCTGCAGTTCCCACTGCAGACGGCCCTGCAGGTCTTCGTCTTGAACCCTGCACGGGTATTCCCACAACAGCATGGCCCTGCGCAACACTTCTTGCATGTTCATGGGATCCTGAACTTATCTACGAAGTAGGCAAGGCAGGCGGTGCTGAAGTCAGAGAAAACAATATCGGTATATGGCTCACTCCTGCGCTCAACATACACAGAGATCCTCTCTGCGGAAGAAACTTTGAATATTATTCAGAAGATCCCCTTGTTGCAGGTAAATCTGCAGCTGCTGCCATCAGAGGTATGCAGGCAAGCAAGATTTCCGTTTCGATGAAACATTTTGCTTGTAATAATAAAGAAGCAAACCGTTATCAGAACGATTCAAGACTTTCAGAAAGAGCACTTCGTGAAATTTATCTCAAGGGCTTCGAAATTGCAGTCAAAGAATCAGATCCCATAACAGTTATGTCTTCATATAACCTTATAAACGGTCAGCACACATCAGAAAGCTGGGAGCTTCTTACAGGTATCCTCCGTTATGAATGGGGCTTCAGAGGTATGGTTGAAACAGACTGGGGCGTTAAGAATGATCCCGTCAAAGAAGTAAAAGCAGGTAACGACCTCAAAATGCCCGTAGGTTATCCCGATGAACTTAAAGCCGCTGTCGATGACGGAAAACTCACAAGAGCAGAACTTGAACTTTGCACAAAGCGTATTCTTGAAATGATGCTGAGACTTTAAACAATAATTTATCGAGCCAATTAACAATGTATAATGTACAATTTACAATTATGCAGATGTTATATCACAGGCGGTTGCTGCAAATCATTGTACATTGTAAATTGTAAATTGTTCATTAGTTAAATTATTGTTTATCTTTGGAGTTGAAATATATGGCTAAAATAATAAGCACAAAAACACATAACAGCGGTATTGCACTCGGCGGTATAGGCAGCGGTTCAGTGGAACTTCTGCCTGACGGTGAATTCCATTACTGGCAGATTGCAAACGTTGACCGTATTACAAAAGTCTGCTGGGAAAGCAAAGCGGACGACGGTGAACAGCACACCGGTGCACTGTCTTTCTATGTGAGAAGTGAAGACAAAAACGGTAAAGTCATCGTCAGAAAACTCGGCATGAGAACAGATCCGGATGACTTCACATACAGAATGTTCGGTTGGAACAAACCTGTTGAAAAAATCGAATTCGACGGCAGATTTCCCGTCTGTGATCTGAATTATATTGACAGTAAGCTCCCCTGCAACGTTTCGCTCAAAGCCGTTGCACCGTTTGTTCCTCATAATTCGGATATTTCCGCAACACCGGGATTTTATCTTGATTTCACACTTGAGAATCCTACAGAAGACGAGCTTACCGTAAGTCTTATGGGTACACTTGCACCCGTTTTTGCAGACAAGAAATCAGGCAGAGTGAATTCCGTTCACAAAACAGAAAACGGAGTGTGCATTTTCTCAGACACTGAGAAAGAAACAGGCACTCACAATTGCGGCAACTTTGCCTTTTCAATAAACGGTGATGCGGAAAAATCTTTCATCACCGCTGATTACTCAAGATATCTCAAGGAATATATTGCGTATTTCCGTGATTTCGGTGTTACTCAGGAATCTGTTCTTTTCCCGTTCAGAGAAAAAGGAAAACTGCCTGACAGCACTGCAGGCAAAAAGCCCGGAACAATTCCCGAAAATCCCGCTGAATTATCAGATGACGAAATTGAAGCACTATACAATGAATATATACAGTATCCCTTTGCTGTTTCTATTCTTGAAAGAATACGCCACCTCAGACCGTCTTTCCCTGCGGACAGAAATGAAAAAGCTGAATTCCTCAGCTGTCTTGACCGTCAGAAAAAAGACAGAATGACAGAAGATTTCGGTTCATCTGCACTTTGCGGAAAAGTAAAACTTGCCGCAGGTGAAAAGAAGAACATCAGATTTGTTTTCACCTGGTACTTCCCCAATCACCTGACAAAAGAAGGTAAAAACCTCGGTCATTACTATGAAAATCTTTTCCCCGATGCACTTGAAGCAAATAAGCTTCTCACCGGTGACAACACAATTTTTGAAAGAGCTGTTGCTTTCTCAGATTTCATTTTCAACACAGATATGCCCGAAGTTTACCCCGAATGCTGGTCATCTCACCTTTCAACAATAATAAAAAGCTCCGCATATCTTAAAAACGGCAGATTCGGTCTTTGGGAAGGTCTCGGATTCTGCGGTTTCCACACTACGGATATCACTTACCACGCTTCATTCGGTCTGCTTGTTCTTTTCCCGGATCTTCAGAAAAAACAGATAAAAATGGGTGCAGAATTTCAGCGTGAAGACGGCAGAGTACATCACAGTTTCTCCACCGACCTTGACAATGTTGACAACGGCTTTGACCGTGTTGATATGAACATGCAGTTTGTTCTTATGGTTCTGCGTGATTATCTTTTCACAGGTGACAGAAAATATCTGGAAGACCTCTGGGACAATGTAAAAAGAGCAATGGATTCAATCGAATCACTCGACGGTGACAATGACGGTCTTCCCGACACTGACACAAAACGTAACACCTACGACGCATGGAATTTTTCAGGTACTCCCACATACATTTGTATACTGTGGCTCGCTGCCCTTAAAGCATCTGTAAAAATTGCAGAAATAATGAACGATTCCGAAAGATCGGAAAAATGGACTAATCTTCTTGAAAAGGGCAAATGCTCTCTTGAAGAAAAACTCTGGAACGGTGAATATTATAACCTCTGGAGTGACGGTTCTTATACAGACGAAAGTCTTATGACCGATCAGCTTGACGGTGAATGGTTCCTGAGAGTATCAGGTATTGAAGGCAATATTGATGACGGAAAAATTGCAGATATCCTCAGATGTATTTTCGCAAATAATTTTGATGAAGAAGCAGGTCTTATAAACGCAAGCTGTCCCGAAAACAAAAACACATCAATGCACACATACAAAAACTGTCAGGCAGAAGCCGTATGGACAGGTATAGGTTATGTTTTTGCCGCACTTTGCAGCACTGTAGGGCTTCACGATATTTCAGAAACTATTGTTACTTCAATTCATGAAAATCAGATGAATTTCGGTGCTTTCTGGGATCATTGGGAATGCGGACATCACTACACAAGACCCATGGCAAGTTTTTCAACAATCAATGCCGCCGCAGGACTTAAAGTCAATGCAGAAGAAAAGTGCATAACACTCAGCCCTGTAAGAGATAACATCACTCTTCCCCTTTGTCTGTGCGATTTTCTTGCAACCGTTACAGTATGTGAGGGCAAACTCACTGTAAACTGCATAAGCGGCAGTACAGACGGCTGGCAAATAAATACGGAAACAAAGTAAAGCCCAGAACGTCTTGTTGTACGGTTAAAAAGATGATATAATAAATACAAAATTGTATTTTCTAAGGAATTTGATACGTTATGAAAAAAATTGACAGTACCGTTCTCAAAGAAACTGCATATATCGGAATGTTCACTCTGATATTCAGTGCAGTTATGCAATCGGTTTTTCTGATAATCGGCAAATGGGATTATACGGTTCTTCTCGGCAATCTTCTCGGCGGTGCCGCTGCAACGGGTAATTTTCTTCTTATGGGAATTACAGTGCAGAACGCACTGGGTAAAGATGAAAAAGATGCAAAAAATTTAATGAAGTTCTCCCAGTCAATGAGACTGCTTCTGCTTTTTGTTGTTGCATTGATTGCTTATCTTGTTCCCGTGTTCAGCACCGTAGCATCGATAGTTCCGTTCCTTTTTCCGAGAATCGCAGTTACAATCCGCGGTATAATTATAAAGAAAAAAGAAATGTAAGGAGGATGTGAATTGAAAAAAACAAGCCTTCGTTTCAGAGTTGTCGATGCATTTTACATCGCAATGATGATAATTCCGTTTATTTTCGGAATTGTACTCAAAGTGCTCACAAAACCTGCTGCCGAGGGAATAAGCATAACAGGTGCGGGAATTTACTTTACAATCCCAATGCCTTTGCAGAATTTTCCCGTAACGGAATCTCAGGTTAATTCACTTATAGTGACTGTTGTCATCCTTTTCTTCTGTCTCTTTATGACTCACGGCATTACCGAAAAATGCGAACTTAAAAGACAGCATTTTGCAGAAATGATTGTTGAAAAGGTTGACGCACTTGTCAACGAAAACATGGGTGAATATTTCAAGGCTTTTTCACCGTTCATTATAGGTATGATGGCACTTTCGGGTGTTTCGAGCCTTATCACTCTCATGGGACTTTATCCGCCCACATCAGATATCAATATTGTCGGCGGATGGGCAGTACTTGTTTTCATTCTTATAACATATTATAAGATGAAATGCGGACCGATAAATTATCTTAAGAGCTTTACTCAGCCCGTTGCACTGCTGACACCCATTAATCTCATCGGTGAAATTGCAACACCTGTTTCAATGGCTTTCCGTCATTACGGAAATGTACTTTCAGGCTCTGTTATAGGTGTTCTTATCGCAACGGCACTCGGCTCCCTTTCATCCAAGCTTCTCGGATGGCTGCCGGGTTTTCTCGCAGACATTCCGCTGCTGCAGATAGGTCTTCCCGCTGTTCTTTCGCTTTATTTCGATATTTTCAGCGGTTTGTTACAGGCATTCATTTTCGCAATGCTTACAATGATGTATGTATCAGGTGCATTTGATGCCGACACATACAAAAAAATTATGGAAAAGAAAAACTCAAAAAAAGTAAAAAAACACGCAAGTGTTGAATAATAAATTCATTTAACGGAGGAATTCAATATGGAACTCGCAATCGGTATTATTTTAGGATGTTGTGCTCTCGGTGCAGGTCTCGCAATGATCGCAGGTATCGGCCCCGGTATCGGTGAAGGTAACGCAGTCGCATCAGCATGTGAAGCTATCGCTCGTCAGCCCGAAAGCAAAGGCTCAGTTACAACAACAATGCTCATGGGTTGTGCTATTGCCGAAACAACAGGTCTTTACGCTCTTGTTATAGCAATCCTTCTTATCTTTGTTGCGCCCAATCTTCTTGTTAACATCCTTGTTAACGCAGTAAGCGGACTTTAATATTGTTCTATTTTTCAGAACAATGGAGTGAATCATATGCAATCATTAGATGTAATTTCTGTTAATCTGTGGCAGATGCTCGCTTCTCTCGGCAACCTTGTACTGATTTTTCTTCTTGTAAAAAAATTTCTTTACAAGCCCGTCAAAAAAACTCTTGAAATGCGCAAGAAATCAATTGATGACGATTACTCTGCTGCACAAGAGGCTAAAGAGCAGGCACTGGCAGATAAACAGTCTTATGAAAATCAGCTTTCCGAAGCAAAAGCTCAGGCAGACAAGGTTATAAAATCTGCCGTTGACGTTGCAAACGAAAGAGAAAAACAAATAATTGATGAAGCTAAAATCAAAGCCGACGGTATTCTCCGTCAGGCACAGAATGATATTGAGCTTGAACGCAAAAAAGCTGAAGATTCAATAAAAAAAGAAATCGTTGAAGTGTCTTCATTCCTTACAGAAAAAATGCTTGAACGTGAAGTTTCGGCAGAAGATCACAACAACTTCATCAATTCTTTTATTGAAGGCATAGGTGACGGAAATGAAGCAAACTGATAAAGAGTATGCCGAAGCGTTATTTATGGTAATTGAAAATCAGCAAGATATAGCCGTTTATCTAGATTCTCTCGGAATCATAAAAAATCTTATTTCGGAAAATCCCGAATATACGGATTTTCTTGCATCACCCGCAATTCCTGTTGCAGAAAGACTGCAGGCTATTGATGAAGCTTTCGCTTCTTCAATGCCTGAATATATAATAAGTTTTCTCAAAATTCTTTGCGAAAACGGAAAAATCCGTTCTCTGCCGCAGTGCATTGACGAATTCGGAAAAATTGCAATGGCTGTATCAAACAGAACAACAGCTGATATTTACTCTGCCGTACCTCTCAGTGACGAGCAGAAAAAAGCTGTATGCGAAAAACTTGAAAAAGTTACCGGTAAAACCATTGAACCGGTTTATACTGTGGATAATTCCCTGATAGGCGGTATAAAAATCGAAGTTGAAGGCAAAACCTTTGACGGAAGCATAAGAAACCGTCTTCAGAATGTAAAGGATGTGATTAAAGGATGAACAGACCTGAAGAAATCAGCAATATAATCAAAACTCAGATTCAGAATTATAAAGCAAAAATCGACATGACCGAAACAGGAAAAGTCATCCTCGTAGGTGACGGTATTGCCCGTGTCTACGGTCTTCGCAACTGTATGGCGAACGAACTGCTTGAATTTGACGGCGGCAGTTTCGGTGTTGCACAGAATCTGGAAGATGAAACAGTTTCTGTTGCCGTTCTTTCAGATAAAAATGATATCTGCGAAGGTTCTTCCGTGCACAGAACAGGTAAAGTTCTGTCTGTTCCCGTGGGTGAGAACTTTCTGGGCAGAGTTGTAAATGCTCTCGGCGAACCGATTGACGGAAAAGGTCCCATAGAGGCAAGTGCAACACGCCCCATTGAATCTGAAGCTCCCGGTATCATCGAAAGAGAAAGCGTAAATGTTCCTCTTCAGACAGGTATTAAGGCTATTGACAGTATGATACCCATCGGCAGAGGTCAGCGTGAACTTATCATCGGTGACCGTCAGACAGGTAAAACAGAAATCGCAATAGATACAATAATCAATCAGAAAAATTCAGATGTTATCTGTATTTACGTTGCAATCGGTCAGAAAAGTACTTCTGTTGCCCAGATTGCAAGTGAACTTCTGCGCAACGGTGCAATGGAATATACTATAATTGTTTCCGCATCCGCATCAGAAAGCGCTCCCCTGCAGTACATCGCACCTTACAGCGGCTGTGCCATGGCAGAATATTTCCGTGAGCAGGGCAAGGATGTTCTTATTATATACGATGACCTGAGTAAACACGCTGTTGCTTACAGAGCATTGTCTCTTCTTATACGCCGTCCCCCCGGACGTGAAGCATACCCCGGTGATGTTTTCTATCTGCATTCAAGACTTCTTGAACGTGCCGCATGTGTGGCAAAGGAATACGGCGGCGGTTCAATAACTGCTCTGCCCATTATCGAAACTCAGGCGGGTGACGTTTCCGCATACATTCCCACAAACGTTATCTCAATCACAGACGGTCAGATCTTCCTTGAAACAGAACTGTTCCATTCAGGTATAATGCCTGCTATCAACCCCGGTATTTCTGTCAGCCGAGTAGGCGGTTCCGCTCAGCTCAAGGCTATGAAAAAGGTTTCGGGTGAACTCAAGCTTCTCTACTCACAGTACAGAGAACTTCAGTCTTTCGCACAGTTCGGAAGTGACCTCGACGCAGATACAAAAGCTCGTCTTGCCCTCGGTGAAAGAATTGTTGAAGTTCTCAAGCAGGGTAAAAATGCTCCCGTACGTGTCGGCTGTCAGGTTGCCATTGTTTATGCGGTAATCAAGGGATATCTTGATTCTGTTGCCGTAACACAGGTGCATGAGTATGAAAACCGTCTTTTCGCAAAACTTGAAAACGAATACGGCAACTGGCTTGAACGAATCGAATCAGGTTATTATGATGAAGAGGACGAAAACAAACTTAAAGAAGTCCTTGCAGAAATGCAGGTGTAAGCAGCTATGGCAGGTAACACAAAAGCTCTGCGTGTGCGCATAAAAAGCGTAACATCGACAATGCAGCTTACAAAAGCAATGGGACTTGTGGCATCTTCAAAAATCCGCCGTGCAAACGAAGCAATGTCAAAAGGGCTGGAATATTCCGAATCCCTTGAAAAAATGATAAATCTTCTCACGGCAGACCGTGAAAGCTCAAAAAGTCCTTACATGAAAAAAAGAGAAACTTCGCGCACACGCATTATAGTAATTGCAGGTGACAGAGGTCTGGCAGGCGGTTACAACGCCAATGTATTCAGACTTGCCGCAAACTATCCCGACGCGGAAATTATTCCCATCGGCAAGCGTGCATGCGAAAGATTCGATAAAGACGTGCTGTCTTCAGAATATTTTTCATTTGATGACGCCGTTAAAATGGCTGATACTCTCTGCAAAGACTTTGCAGATGAAAAATTTGACAGACTGGGAATCATATCCACAAGATATATTTCCGTAATGAGTCAGGAAGCATATATAAAATGGCTTCTTCCCTTTGAAAAAAGTGAAAAATCAGATGCTGCAGGCATAGTTTTTGAGCCTGATCATCTAACAGTGCTCAACAATGTAGCAAGAGAATACATTGCAGGCATGATAACCGTATGCGCAAGAGAAAGCTTTGCAAGTGAGGTTTCTGCAAGAAGAATGGCAATGGATTCTGCAGGTAAAAACGCTCAACAGATGATAAGCGACCTGCAACTTGAATATAACCGTGCAAGACAGGGTGCAATCACTCAGGAAATCACGGAAATTGTAGCCGGAAGCGGCACTTGATAAGAGGTGGAACTTTTGGATAATTTAAGAATAGGAAAAGTAACACAGGTTATGGGACCGGTTGTTGACGTTCGCTTCAAAGAGGGTGAACTGCCGACAATTCATAATGCTCTTACTATTCCTGTCGGTCAGAAAACATTAACTGTTGAGGTTGCTCAACATATAGGTAATAATACGGCAAGATGTATTGCCATGTCGTCAACAGACGGTCTGCAGAGAAATACTGACGTAACAGATACAGGCGCACCTATCAGCGTTCCCGTAGGTAAAGAAACACTCGGCAGAATCTTCAATGTTCTCGGTGATGCTGTTGACAACAAAGAAAATCCCGAAACAGCAGAACGCTGGAACATTCACCGCGGTGCTCCCGATTATGCCGAACTTTCAACAAGCGCAGAAATTTTTGAAACCGGCATCAAGGTCATTGACCTTATCTGTCCCTACTCCAAGGGCGGTAAAATCGGTCTTTTCGGCGGTGCAGGTGTCGGCAAAACAGTTCTTATCATGGAACTTATCAATAATATTGCTAAACAGCACGGCGGCATTTCAGTATTTACCGGCGTAGGCGAAAGAACACGTGAAGGAAACGACCTTTATAACGAAATGAAGCAGTCAGGAGTACTTAACAATACTGCTCTTGTTTACGGTCAGATGAACGAACCTCCCGGAGCACGTATGCGAGTTGCTCTCTCAGGTCTTACAATGGCTGAATATTTCCGTGACACGGAAGGTCAGGACGTTCTTCTCTTCATCGATAACATTTTCCGTTTCACTCAGGCAGGTTCTGAGGTTTCCGCACTTCTGGGCAGAATGCCCTCAGCGGTTGGCTATCAGCCTACCCTTGCATACGAAATGGGTGCTCTGCAGGAAAGAATCACATCCACAAAGAAAGGTTCTATCACATCCATTCAGGCTGTATACGTTCCTGCCGATGACCTTACAGACCCTGCTCCCGCAACAACATTCGCACATCTTGATGCAACAACGGTTCTTGCACGAAACATTGCATCTCAGGGTATTTACCCCGCTGTTGATCCGCTGGAATCATCAAGCCGTATCCTCTCTCCCGAAATAGTCGGAAAAGAACATTATATGGTTGCAAAAGAAGTTCAGCGTATTCTTCAGAGATACAACGAGCTTATGGATATCATTGCAATTATGGGTATGGATGAACTTTCAGACGACGATAAACTTCTTGTTCAGCGTGCAAGAAAAATTCAGCGTTTCCTTTCACAGCCCTTCGATGTTTCTGAAAAATTCACAGGAATTCAGGGTAAATATGTTCCCATTGCAGAAACAATCAGAGGCTTCAAAGAAATTATTGAAGGTAAGCATGACAATCTGCCCGAATCAGCATTCCTTTTCGTAGGAACAATTGACGAAGCAGTTGCAAAGGCTGAAAAGGCAAAATAATGAATACTTTTAAACTGACTGTTTCATCCCCTGACGGAAATAAATTCTGCGGAGAAGTTGTAAAACTAGATGTCCGCGGTACAGAAGGTGAACTTGCAATAATGGCAGGTCACGTTCCCTTTGTAACTTCGGTCATGAGTGCTCCGTGCACAATATGGACAGACGAAGATACAAAACGTACCGCATTTACAGACGGCGGTCTGCTGTCTGTGGGCAATGACGGTGTAACGCTTCTTGCAGGCTCCTTCAGATTTGACAATGAATAAAGATAACGGTCGGACGCAATCGCTTCCGGCCGTTAAAAATACCTTCTGAGGTGATAATATGGTTCTTTATATAGCAAGACACGGCGAATCCCTCGGCAATACGGGGGAAGATAACGGTCCCGATCCCGTTCTGTCCGAAAAAGGACACTCTCAGGCTCAGCTTCTTGCTTTGAGAATGAAAGGTAAAAGACTCGATGCAGTTTTTTCAAGCCCTTTAAAAAGAGCTGTACAGACTGCTGAACACACTGCCGCACTTAAAAACATTAATGTTAAAATACTTCCCGACTGCTATGAAGTTGAAGACGGTGAAACATCTGAAAGTGCATACATAAGAGCAGAAAATATAATTGAGCGTCTTAAAGAAAATTTATCAGCAGAGGCAATTGTAATAATTTTTGCCCACGGCACATTCAACAACTTCCTTACAAATGCCGCAATCGGCTTCCCTGTCCGTGATGATTTCAACTTCTGTCAGGAAAACACAGGGCTTACCTGCATAAAATTCATGCCCGACGGCAAAACAAAACTTGAGTTCGCAAACGACTATTGCCACCTGGCACCGATTGAAGAGGCGGAATATTAAATCGTATGTTGTCGGATTAATTAACAATATGTAATGTACAATTTACAATTATGCAGTTATAACAATGCAGGCGTTTTTTTGCAAATCATTGCACATTAAAAAACCGGCAAATTCTTACTTAACAAAAAAAACAGCTGTAAAACCAACTACGGATTTACAGCCTTTTTTTATTTCTCAATTTTTTTATTCCAATATTTCTCAAACAACTTTTTTGTTCTCATACTGCGGGAAACTTCACCTTGCATATAAAAATACTGTTTACCATCAACTTTACCGTTAATTTCATAAATATTTGAAAATATCATATTAAGTATCGGAGTTCGTGCTGAATAACTTTTTGTATTTTTTATTCTGCGGATGTTTTTCCATAAATACGATTCTTTGGGAAGAAAAACAAAATAAAGTGTAAGTCCCTCTTCATCAAATCCGTAACACAGCGGCTCTTTTATCATACCGCCAATGAGCAAAATTAAACCTAAAAGAAATATTCCTGCCCTTGATGCTGATATATTGTCAATCAGAAGATAAACGCCAAGACTGAGAATCAAACAGCCAATAAAAACAAACAGAAAGATTGATTTGTTCAGCGCAAATTCTTTTTTGTGTTTCATAAAATATGTCCTTTTCCCGATTATACATCAATTATAATACAATTTTACTTTTTGTCAACAAAAAAAACAGCAGTTCACCCGGAACTGCTGTTCTGTTATTTATTTGCTTCTCTGCTCAATTTTGATTTTCTTGAGTCTCTTCATAACATCGTTTTCGCCTTTACCGAAGTAATCATGAAGAATCTTGTATTCTGCAAAGAGTTTGTCATAAATTTCTGTGTTTTCCTTAATGGGGTTATAAACAACATTCTTTACCTGACCCATTGCACGGGCAGCATCAAAAACATTGTCCCAGCCGCCCTTTTCAGCACCTGCAGCAACTGCACCGAAGATTGCACTGCCGAGTGCGGGACCCTGCATTGAGCCTGCAATTTTAACGGGAATACCGAGAACGTCTGCATAAATCTGCATTGTCATGGGGTCTTTCTGACTGATACCGCCTGATGCATAGAATTCCTCAACGGGAACACCGTTTCTGCGATAATTTTCAATAATTTCTCTTGTACCGTAAGCAGTAGCTTCAATAAGTGCTCTGTATATTTCTTCAGGCTTTGTAAGAAGTGTCATACCCACGATCATACCTGTAAGGTCAACGTCAACAAGAACGCTTCTGTTTCCGTTCCACCAGTCAAGAGCAACAAGTCCGCTTTCGCCGGGCTTCTGCTGTTCTGCCTTTGAACGGAGATATTTATGAATGTTCATACCTGCTTTTTCAGCTGCATCATAATATTCTTTGGGGAGACAGTTGTCGATAAACCATGCAAAATGGTCACCTACACAGCTCTGACCTGCTTCGTAGCCGTAGTAGCCGGGCATAATGCCGTCTGCAACAACACCGCACATACCGGGAACCTGAAGTTCTTCTTCACCCATGAGCATATGACAGGTTGAAGTACCCATAATTGCAAGAACCTTACCGGGACCGTCGATACCGACTGCGGGAACACATACATGAGCATCAACATTGCCTACTGCAACTGCTGTACCCACTTTAAGACCTGTGAGTGCTGCTGCCTTTTCGTTGATTTCGCCTGCTTTTGAGCCGAGAGGCATAATTTCAGTACCGAGTTTGTCTTCAACAACATTTTCAAGTCTTTCGTCAAGAGCCTTGAAGAAATCCTTTGAGGGATAACCTGTTGTCTTGTTCCAGAGCTCTTTATAACCTGCTGTACAGGAGTTTCTTGTCACGTTTCCGCAAAGCTGCCATACAATCCAGTCTGCGGCTTCAATGAACATATCAGCAGCATTGTAGATTTCTTCCTTTTCATCAAGAACCTGCCAGATTTTCGGAATAGCCCATTCTGATGAAATCTTTCCGCCGTAGTTATTGTGCCATTTTTCATTTCTTGCTTCAGCAATCTCATTGAGCTTGTTTGCCTTATCCTGAGCAGCATGATGCTTCCAGAGTTTTACATAAGCGTGGGGCTCATGCTCATATTCGGGAAGGAAGCAGAGGGGTGTTCCGTCTGCCTTTACGGGAATAAGTGTACATGCTGTGAAGTCTGTACCGACACCGATAACATCGTCTGCACTGATTCCGCTTTCCTTAAGCACTGCGGGAATTGTGTTTGCAAGCACATCAAGATAATCCTGAGGATGCTGTAAAGCCCAGTCTGTGCCGAGCTTTGTACCGTCGGGCAATGTTTCATCCATAACTGCGTGGGGATATTCATAAACGGCACTTGCCATTTCTTCGCCTGTTTTTGCATCTGCAATAACAGCTCTGCCTGAAAGGGTGCCGTAATCAACACCGATAACATATTTACTCATTTTAAACACCTCATATATTCATTTTAAATTATTTATATGTTGTTATATTTTTTCCGTTAAAAGCACCTGAGTTATTTTCAAGAATATTTTTGTTGTAGAAATCACTCTTCATTTCAAAAATCTTATCAACCTTTTCCCAACCTTTTCTGCCTCCGTTTTCTTCAAACAGAGTGGGAACATCAGAGAAAAGATTTGTGCCGATTCCAAGTCTTTCACCTTCGATTTTTACACCTATACTTGCAAGAATAGTCGGGAACATATCACCGTTAAAATACCAACGGTTCTGAGTTCTTTCTTCGGGAATATCAAGAAGTCCGGGAGCAGGATTTATAATAAGATTGAATGTTGTACGAAGATAATCCGGATCAAAGTCCTGGAAAAATTTTGTATCCATGCTCAAATGATCACCTATAAGAACAATAGTTGTGTTCTCGTAGAAAGGCTGCTCTTGAATCCAACGCACAAATTTTTCTGTTTCAGATGCACTGTATGCGATAACGTTTGCATACTGATTTTCTCTGGGAGTGGGAGTATTGGGACCTACATATCCGTCAGGAAAATGAGTATCAGCTGTTTCCATTACAAAATTGAAAGGTTTGCCCGTTTCAGAAAGACGGGTTATTTCTGTTTTTGCAAATTCAAAAAGCTTATCGTCTTCATATCCCCACCAGACTTTATAATCTTCAGGGATCCAGCCTTTTTCCTTTGCCGCATCATAATCGAGAATATTGAAATTACCGTGACTTTCATAAAAATAATTAAGTCCGCCGAATTTTGCCGTTGCACCGAACATTATAGATTGCTCATAACCCTGCGATGCAAGAATATCGCCTATTGTAACAGCACCGGGCAGGAAGTTGTCAGCAGCACCGTAACTGTTTGCTTTTGTAGGCGCCTTCATGGGAAGCCCTGTATACATATTTACCATTGCAGCAACAGACCATGTTCCGCCTGTTGTTGAAACAGGACCTCCGAAGCCTTTTTCATTGTGTGAAAAGCTCACGCCTTCTTTTGCAAGATCAGTGAGCGGTTGCATAAGATTCTCATCAAGATAACCGCCCATATCAGTTGACAAAAATGAATTTTCAACCGATTCAAGATATATATGTATAAGATTACGTTTGTTTTCGGGAAACTGCATCTTTACTTCACGGGGATCTGCAAAATTATCTTCAATAAACGAAGATTCAAAAACATACATTCTGAGGACTTTGAACAGTTGGAACTGATTTATTCCGTATGCAACACCACCAGCAAAAAGAGAAACCGCCATTACTAAACTCACTATTTTTCTTGCAAGAACAGGAAAAACCGTTATGTCTTTTTCGCCTTTTCTGAAATGTAGTATACGAGGTGAAAAAACAAAAATACAGAAAAACACAACTGCAGCCAGAGTCTGAAAAACAGGACCTGTCCACATTGTACTCATGATATCATCACTTGTTCCTTCTTTTGGAGAAATGATGTTTATGAGCATCTGATCAGGTGCAAGATCACCGAATGTTTCGGTTCCCCAGATTGTACCTGTCAATGCAGCCATTCCGAGAGCAAAAAGAACAACGGAAACTACACTGAAAATAACATACATTTTCTTTTTTTCTTCGTTTTTGGTAAAAAACATCTTCCCGTCATACAACGCTGAAAGAATAAGACGGATTGCACCGACTGTGATTGTTATTGCAAAATACAGATACGGAAAAGCCGGCATATGCGATGAGACATCAAAGAAACCGCCACCGTTTACGTATTTTAGCAATATATCCATCAGAAAAATTGCAATAAGATTACAACTGAGCGCATCAGTTATCAACAGCAGAAACAATTCAGCAAACTTCTTTTTTTTCTGAAAAATATATGCATCTGCAACACCTATGATAACACCTGCAAAAACAGCCATAAATAAAAACATATCAACACTCCCTATTAATGAAGTCTTATTGAATTATACCAAATATAAATCAGGAATACAATAGTATTCATTGTACTTTTGTATATTTTATCAGATAATACATAAAATATCTGAGGTGATAAAATGCAACGATCTGGAAGATATACAATCGAATTATCCGGCAACACAGGTATTATCGGCAGTGCCGGTGTAGGTTCAAAAAAAGAAGGCGAAGGTCCTCTCAGTTCTGATTTCGACTTTCTTTATCCCGATGACGGAATCGGACAGTCAACATGGGAAAAAGCAGAGAGTGAGCTTCACAAAAAAGCCGTAACTCTTGCAATAGAAAATGCAAGAAAAACAACCGCTGATATTGATGCGATTTTTGCAGGTGATCTGCTGAATCAATGCACAGGCTCCACATTCGGCATACGAGAAATGGATATTCCGTTTGTGGGCATGTACGGTGCGTGTTCAACAATGGTTCTCGCTCTTGCAACAGCAGCTGTTTTTGTGGATTCAGGCGCTGCACGAACAGCGGTTGCATCAACTTCTTCACACTTCTGCTCTGCCGAAAAACAATTCCGTTTCCCTCTTGAATACGGAGGACAGAGAACTCCCACTGCCCAGCGCACAGCAACAGCTGCAGGTGCCGCAGTTATAGAAACGGGGAAAAAACACGGAATTATAATAGATAAAGTAATTTTCGGCAGAATAGAAGATCTGGGAATAACCGACCCCAACAATATGGGTGCAGCCATGGCACCTGCTGCGGCAAGAACCATAAAAGACTTTCTTACAGACACCTGCACTTCGCCGGACGATTATGATCTGATTCTGACGGGTGATCTGGGATATGTAGGTTCAGAACTACTGATTGAACTGCTGAAAAAACGAGAAAACATTGATATTTCAAAGGTTCACAATGACTGCGGACTGATGATATACGACCGTCAGGCTCAGGACGTTCATGCAGGCGGCTCAGGATGCGGATGCTGTGCAAGCGTGCTTTGTTCACATATTTTCAAAAAAATGAGAGAAGGAAAACTCAAAAGAATTCTTGTAGCAGCAACAGGGGCACTGCTGTCCCCCGTGTCTTCCCTGCAGAATGAATCAATACCAGGAATTTCACATGCAGCTGAGCTGATTTTCAGATAAAAAATAATCCCGTAAGACGGAATATACCGTTTTACGGGAATTTTCATTTTAATTATCAATAACCGAAATAATCCTTGTAGAATTCATACCAATCCTGATATCCTCCGTTTGAACCGAAGGGATTTTCAGGCATTTCGTTACTTCCTGAATCTTCATCTTCAGTGGGAGTTGTTGTGCCTTTATCTTCCACAAGAGTAACCTTGATATCTCTTTCTGTCTGAGTCCAATTATCTGTATTGACTCGTACAATTGTAAGAGTAAGAGTGTCACCTGCAGACATATTTTCAATCATAGCTGAAAGCATATCGGCATTTTCCATCTTCTTGCCGTTAACAGCAATAATCATGTCACCCTTCTTGACATCTTTGTTTACAAGGTCACTGTCTTCATTTATACCTGCAATAACAATTGTACCTGTGGGCAGACCTTTCATCTGTACATACATAGCATAAGTCTGGCTGTAATTTGACGGTGTTGTGTAAGAAATGCCGAGCTTTGCTCTGCCTGCAACATAACCGTTTTCTATTATGGAATTAAACACATTTACAACCACATCAGAAGGAACGGCAAAGCCCATACCTTCATATTCTGTTGAAGCAATCTTCATTGAGTTTATGCCTATAAGCTGTCCTTCACCGTTTACAAGCGCACCACCTGAGTTACCGGGGATGATTGCTGAAGTATGCTGAATACATTCCATTTCGTAGCCTGTGTTTGAACTTACAGGTCTGTCAATTGCAGAAATAATTCCGTTTGTAACAGAACCGAAGAATTCTGAACCGCCGGGATTACCCACTGCATAAACATACTGACCTACTATAAGGTTGGATGAAGAAGCAATCTCTGCCTTGGGAAGTCCTGCAGCTTCAATTCTTACAACTGCAAGGTCAGTTCTTGTATCCATACCCACAAGATCGGCAGGATACTCTGTTCCGTCTTCCATAAGAACAGAAAGAGCAACCTTATTATGATTAACAACATGAGCACAAGTGATGATGTAAGTATACTTTCCTTCGTCATCTTCCTTTACCACAACACCTGAACCCTCTGTATAAAGAGAATTGTTCTGATAAACAAGAATACCCACATTGTACTTCTTAGCTATTCGTGCAACTTCTGCAGCTTCACCTGCATTGTTGGATCCTGTACCGGCTTCAATACCGCCCACATTTTCTGCACCGGGATTAAAGGGCACTTCTCTTGTTTCTTCTTCAGGAACAATGATATTTTCTGCAAAATTGTCTTTATCAGCAGAGAAAATTGCAGCAATAAGTGCAAAAGAAAGCAAGACAATAATAACTATCATTGCTATAAAAATCTTAAGTCCTGTTTTTTTCTTTTTAGGTGCATTGCCGTTATTGTATGCAGGTGCAGAACCGTACCGGTAACCATTCTGATAACCATTCTGATAACCACCCTGATAACCGTTACCGTTCTGAGGCTGATATGAGCTATACTGACCGTTCTGATACTGATAGCCGTTCTGCTGACCGTATTGGTACTGACTGTTTCCGTACACCTGATTATCTGAATAGTTGTGCTGCTGATTATTCACTGTATTGTTACCGTCAGCATAAGGATTGAACTGAGTATTGTACTGTTCCTTATTGTAATGATACTCTCCCGACACGGCAGAATCATCTGCAGAATCAGCATTTACAGCATCATTTTCAGAAACAGCAAAATCATTTTCGTTTTCTGTCTGAGCACAATCCTCTTTTTCAGCAGTATCATTTTCAGGTTCGTTGTTTTCCGGAGTGTTGTTACCGCCGAAAAGTTCGTTATCCATGTATATTCCTCCATGAAAAATATAAAAATTGAATTTATCAGTTTTCAAGCAATTTTGAATTGAGTTTTACCGTAAACTGAGTATATTTATCATCAATATTGCTTACCGAAATTTCACCGTTGTGAAGTTCTACTATATTTTTAACAATGAACAATCCCAGACCTGCACTCTTGACATCAAGGCTTCTTGATTTGTCGCCTTTATAGAATCGTTCAAAAATATGGTCTATATCTTCATTTTTTATACCTTTACCGGTGTTTCTTATGTGAAAAATAACATCGTTTCCTTTAATAGACATTGAAACTGCTATTTCTCCGCCCGGCTGGGTGAATTTTACGGCATTATCAATAAGGTTATAAAAAACCTGTTTGATCATATCTGTATCGGCTTCAATAAATACATTTGAAAGATATTCAAGCCCTTTTATGCTTATATTCTTATCTGTTATTTTCTGTTCAAATGAAATAAAAATACTTATTATGTGATCTGTAAGATTAAAACTTTCGGGATTCAGACGCATTTCCCCTGCTTCCATTTTTGACATATTAAGCATAGAAACAACAAGTCTTGAAAGTCTTTTTACTTCGTCTGACACAATCTGCAGATAATAGTCTCTGTTTTCGTTTTCAATTGTTCCGTCGAGGATTCCGTCAATAAAACCGCCAATTGTTGTCATGGGTGTTTTAAGTTCATGGGACACGTTTGCAACAAAATTCGCTCTTGAATTTTCAAGCTGTTCAAGGTTTTCAGCCATTGAATTTATGGCGGCGGCAAGGTCATCGAATTCCTTAACCGAATTTCTGGGGTTACGCTTGATTCTGTAAGAAAAGTCACCCTTTGAATATTTGGTTGTTGCCTCGGACATTTCTCTTAAAGGTTTTATCAGATAAAGTGACAGAATATAAATAATAACACCGGTTATAGCAAGAAAGCCTATAGCAACAAGAGTATAAATCTTGGTGTAATTTGCACGGTAGGGTTCAAAACCGATTTCAACAGGCTGAACAGCAAAAACAATTGCATCTGCCTGAGCATCAAAAGTATAACCCGAAACCGATGCGGCAATAAAACATTCTTCATCATAAATACCGCCGAGATTACCGCTTGTTACCATAATCCCCTCAACAAGAAGACTTGTTGTGATTTCTCCCGGTATCTGAATGAGTGAATGTTCAGGACAATCTTTGATATCATCATGAAGTACATCATCCGAAACCATGTGTCTGCAATACATGACTTTACCGTTTGTATCGGTTATATAAATATCGGCTTCCGAAGTGTCAGATACGTTTTCAATAGTCTGACACAGCTGCTGAAGCTCAATATTTTTATCGGAATCATCTGCATTGAGATAATCCCGATAAGTCTGTTCAATATTTATGGTATAGTCGTACAGTTTCTGCTTCTGCTTTTCTTCCCATGTTTCAGTAACGTAAGATGAAAGAACAATACTGAACGCGGAAAAGCTAAGAATCTCAACTGCAAAAAAGAATGCAAGATATCTGATGAAAATACTGCTTCTGAGACGGCGTTTTTCAAATTTCACAGCCATTGGCATTTACCTTTCATCAATCTTTTGTTTCGAATTTATATCCTACACTCCATACGGTTTTAAGCTCCCACTTGTCGGATACGCCTTCAAGCTTTTCACGGAGCCTCTTGACATGAACGTCAACAGTTCTTGAATCACCGTAATAATCGAAGCCCCATACTTCGTCAAGAAGCTGGTCTCTTGTAAAAACTCTGTTGGGATTGCTTGCAAGATGGAAAATAAGCTCCAGCTCTTTGGGCGGAGTATCAATCTGAACGCCTGCAACTTTAAGCTCATAATTTGTGAGATTTATCATCAGCTTGTCAAAATGAACTTCTTTTACCTGTTCGATTGATGCTGATACAGTTCTTCTGAGCACAGCTTTTATACGCGCAAGAACCTCTTTTGTTTCAAAAGGCTTTACAATATAATCATCTGCGCCCAGTTCAAGACCGAGAACCTTATCAAAAGTCTCACCCTTGGCAGAAAGCATAATAATGGGTACATTTGATGTATTTCTGATTTTTCTGCACACCTGCCAACCGTCAAGTCCGGGAAGCATTACGTCAAGCAGAATAAGATCGGGATTGATTTCAGAAAAAGCTGTTACAGCCTCTGCACCGTCATTTACAATAACAGTGGAGTACTTTTCCTTTTCAAGATAAAGTCTTATAAGTTCGCAGATATTTACATCGTCATCAACAATCATAATTCTTTCGTTCGCCATTTTATTCTCTCCTAATCACAAAATAAACAGAAAAATCAATACTTATGATTTTGTTTTCTTGTTTTTCTTAGTCTTTTTTTTGCCGTCATCGGATTTTTTTGTGCCTTTTCCGTTAAGAAGCTTGGTAAACAGGAAAAGACAGATTCCGAATGTGAGCACAAGCATAACAATAAGCACAATAACCGTCATCGGATCACTCATAAGTTCAACGAACCAGTTCTCCTTTTCAACAGCTGTGCCGCTGCCTGAATAACCGTTTTCATCGGGAATAATCAGTGTATTTGCAGGATTTGTAGTCATCTCTGAAACACCTGAATTAAACTGGATATTTCCCGTATTTATCTGCCCGGGAGCAATCTGGGTACTGCCTGTATTGAGCTGTCCCGGCTGCAACTGTCCGAAATCCATACTCTGTGAAGAATCTGCTGACTGATTGAATGAATCAAGTCCGCCTATTCCGCCTATCTGCTCTGTATTTACATTTGAATCATCATCTTTTGAATAGCCGAAAAGCTGTGACAAAAAGCCCAGTCCCAAAGAATTACCGTCAAGCTTGGGCAATAACAATGTTGATATGCTCAGTATTCTGTCAGGAAGTTTGAACGGAATGTTCTGAATAATTCCCGCAAGAGGTGACTCCATACCCATATCCTTGAGTACCTGCTGCACAACATCGGTAAAACCGTCAAACACTTCTGAAACAGTGTTGTTCTTGATTGCTTCATTCTTACCCTGAATAATATTCAGTTTGTATGAAGTTGATGTTACAGAACCTTTACTGTCTTTATATTCAACAGTGATGAGAACAGGAATTATTGCTTCGTTTTTATCAATTGCAACATCCACATAATAATTTTCTCTTACATCAGCACCGTTTATGAACACATTTACAGTCGTACCTGTACTTTCATCAGTTGTGCCGAGAGTCTGAGGATATATCCACACAGTGTCTCTCTTATAATTGAGACTGATGTCATATTCGTAGATATCTGCATAGAACTCACCTTCTTCAAGATTGAAATAAGGAGTGTTCTTACATACGGTTTCAAATGCTGTTTCATAAGAAAGTGAATTTTTTATTGTGATTCCGTATTTCTTACCTATCAGCTGAAGCATATAAAATGCAAGGTCGCCGTCATTGAGTGCATTTTCAAAACCTTTTGTGTCTATGGAAACATCATACACCTTACACATAAGTGCACAAAGGTATTTTGTTTTTATTTCTTCAAAAGTAGCTGTTCCCGAATCAATTGTTATACCCTGTGATCTTATTGTCATTATTGCAATAAGTCTGTAAACTTCACTGTCGGGAGTATCTTTGTTTACGTCATAACCAAGGTTATAAAGCATGTATTTACAAGCAGCAACACCGTAATCTTTAAGGTCTGTAAGGTCAGAATTGCTGTCAAACTTTACTATAGAATCAATATTGACTCCGAAAAGTGTTGAGATGTATGCTGTGAATGCTTCAAAAAGTCCCGTACCTTTTTTTACGGTATAACCTTCATCTTTTGTAATGATTGAGAAAAATGCTCTTGCAACGATACGTGTTTCCTCACTGTCTGCATCTTCTTCGGGATACACAATACCGATATTTTCAAGGTATGATCTTATGAACTCATCTGAATAATGAGTATCGCTTACATTTGCAAAAGACATTGCAAGTTCAAGCATGTAAATATAGATTACATTTGCCATATCTTCATCAAGTGTATAAAGCACCTGATAATAACTTACTTCTTCTCTGAATGATTCAGCCGTATCTGTGTAAGGATACTGAGGTTTTGCAACAAGAGTGTTTCTTTGCGACAATCCGTCAACGCTTTTCATATCTTCTTTTACAATAAGATCCTTAAGCCATGACTGATTAGGTGAATCATATGTATACTGCGTTTCAACCATCATAATTGCAGATGCAATCAATCCCGTTGAAACAATTGAAAGCAGTAATATCAATGTCAGCATAACTGCAAACAGTTTTTTCAGCTTCATTATTTGTCCTCCGGTTTTTCTCTATCCCATATCTGTACATATATACATACTCGTAGTCATAATAATAATATATTTTTTTTTGTCATATGTCAAGGCAATAGAGCACATTAATTTTCTTTTTTATAATTATTTGCATTATTTTGTTATCATAACAACATGGTATTGAAATAAGCTGTATGTTTGTGTTATAATCAAAAAAAATACAGCAGGAGGCCTGACATGAAAAAATCAATCAGAACTTTGCTTGTAACAGCAATATTTTCAATATTCTTTGCAATGCTGTGCATCAGTGCATCTGCAGAAAGTCCCATTACATCATTTTCCGTCAGTTCAGGAGTTGGTGAAACAGCAGCAGAATTCGCATCTGTCGAATGGTTCGCATCAGACAACGGTAAATACTATATTTTTCTGCCCTCAACTGCAGACCGAAGCAATCTTACTGTAAATTTTGATGCCTCAGCCGAAATAACATGCGGAAAAACAACACTTGAAAACGGTATGACCACAAATGTTTTTGAGCAGGGCGAAAGCTTTACTCTCAAATGCGACGGTACAAAATATACAGTTGTTGTGGTTCAGGCAGAAAATGAAGGTACTATTTACGTAAATACCGAATCCGGCAATATGGATGCGGTTCATGCCGACAAAGAACATAAAGAACCCGGCAATATACTTATCGTTGACAAAAACGGTGAAGTTCAGTATAGCGGTGAGCTTGATTACATAAAAGGCCGCGGCAACTCCACATGGGATCACGCAAAAAAACCTTACAACATCAAGCTTGAAAGCAAAGCTGACCTTTTCGGCATGGGCAAACACAAAAGCTGGTGTCTTCTTGCAAATGCAACAGACGCTGCAATCATCAGAAATTATCTTGCATACAATCTTGCATTTCAGTTCGGTGTTCCCTACACTTCTGAAACACATTTTGTAAATGTGTATCTCAACGGCAAATATTCAGGTCTTTATATGATATGCGAAAAAGTTGATATAGGCGAAAACCGTGTAGACATATACGATCTTGAAGGCGAAACAGAAGATGTAAACGAAAAGGATCTTGATGAATACAAACTTGCAGGCAAACAGAATTCAAGAGATTTCGGTTCTATCAAATACGCTGATATCCCCAACAATCCCGATGAAATAACAGGCGGATATCTTCTGGAACTTGAAAAAATCTACCGCTATGTAAATGAAGCATCAGGATTTATAACAAATATCGGTCAGGCAGTTGTTGTAAAAACCCCCGAATACGCAACAAAAAAACAGGTTGAATACATAAGCAAATATTATCAGAGTTTTGAAGATGCTCTTTATTCAGGCACAGGCTATAATTCAGAAGGAAAACACTACTCTGAATACATAGATGTGGATTCTCTTGCAAGAATGTATATCATGTATGAATTCACAGCAAACTTTGACGGTTGCAGTTCCAGTTTCTATCTGTCAAAAGATGTGGGCGGCAAGCTTGTTGCAGGTCCCTTGTGGGATTTCGACCTGTCTCTCGGTACGGCTATGCCGAATGATCTTATCAACCATGTTCAGAACGTTGCACAGACAGATCTGCTCTATATTCAGACTTGCTTTATAGGTAACCACGCAGAAGCAAAGAAAGCTCTTCTTGCTCAGGCTTTTTCACACAATGATTTCCAGGAAATAGTTGAAAAAATATGGACAGAGGAATTCATGCCTCTTTATCTTCAGTTTGATGAAAGCATTGAAATTGTAAGAGACGAAATACAGCAGTCTTTCATTATGAATGCCATTACATGGAAAACTGTCGGCTCAACAAGACCAAGTTCTGTTATAGAAAAACAGATAAATCACACAGAAACCATCCGTAATTACGCACAAGAGAGATTTGCTTTCCTGAAAAATGTATTCAATGATGATACTTTCTTCGTAAAATACGATATCGGCAAATACGGAAAAGCACTTATACATGACACAACAGTTTACAATGCAGATGAAACAGCTGTTGTTTTAAAAAAACCGTCTACAGACAGAAAAGATGTTGTATTTTTAGGATGGTCAACAAGTCCTGACGGTGCAGGTGAACTGTACAACCCCGGTGACAAAATCACTGTTACGGACAATGTCAATCTTTACGCAAAATGGATCAAGAAAACTGCGGCAAGCTCAAAACTGCAGGCTATGATTGACAGAATCAATGAAATTTTCGGCAAATTTGCAGAATTTATAAAAAAAGCTTTCGGCTGATAAAAACCAATCAATCCCTGTAATACTTTCACCATTGTATTACAGGGATTTTTTCAGCTTATTGACCTTTTGTTTTTTTTGTGATACTATAAATTGAAGTAATCTGAAAGGATTGATACCATGCTTATATCACCCTCAATTCTCGCAAGTGATTTTTCACGCCTTGCAGAAGAAATAAAATCAATAGAAACTGCAGGTGCAGACCTTGTTCATATCGATGTAATGGATGGTATGTTCGTCCCCAACATTACTCTTGGTGCTCCCGTTGTAAAGTGCCTTAAGGGAAAGACTTCACTCCCCTTTGATGTGCATCTTATGATTGAAGAACCTGTAAGATATATCGACGATTTTGCTGCAGCAGGTGCAGATATTATAACTTTTCATATTGAAGCGGCAAAAGACGTTAAAGCTACAATAAACAAGATAAAAGAAGCTGGCTGTAAAGCTGCGGTTTCCATTAAACCCGCAACTGCAGCCGAAGCCGTTTTTCCGTATCTTGACGATCTTTACATGGTTCTTGTAATGACTGTTGAACCCGGTTTCGGCGGTCAGTCATTCATGCCCGAAACAATGACAAAGGTAAAAGCTATACGCGAAAAAGCAGAAAAAGACAATATTGACCTGAGAATTCAGGTAGACGGCGGAATAGATGACAAAACAGTGACTCAGGCTGCAGAAAACGGTGCAGATGTTCTTGTGGCAGGAAGTTATGTTTTTAAAGCAGCAGACAGAAGTGAGCCGATAAGAATTCTCCGTGAAAAAGGAGATAACGCCTTCAACAAATAATTTTTAATCAATTACTATAATTTATTGCAGGTGTATTGACATACTGAAAAAAAAGTCATATAATAGTATTAATATTGATTTGCAGTGATGAGCAGAATTCTTCATAATGTTTTCAGAGAGCAACCGGTTGGTGTGAGGTTGTAACGGAGTGTTGATGTGCCGGCTCGGAGCATGACTGCGATGAGTAGTCCGTAAGCTGTGCGTTAAACAGAAACGAGTGGTGCGTTATGCACAATTCAGGTGGTACCGTGGGATTTTCTCTCACCCTGATTTGTTCATAGGGCATTTTTTTATTTTAATGAGAAATGAGTAATTAGCAATTAGTAATGAAGGAAAGGGCTTCGCCCTTTAACCCATTATTATGAGCAAAGCGAATATCAGGGTTCTGACGAAGTCAGGTTCTTATATAAAATTCAAGTCGCTTTGCGACTTCCGAAATTACTCACTACTCATTACTAATTATTCATTAAAAGTATTTTATTTCCGGAGGTAGATTCCAATGAAATGGACAGGTCTTAACGAATTAAGAGAAAAATATCTTGCATTTTTTGAATCAAAGGATCATCTGAGACTCCCCAGTTTCTCACTTGTTCCCCAGGGTGACAAAAGTATTCTGCTTATCAACGCAGGTATGACACCCATGAAAAAGTATTTTACAGGCGAAGTTACTCCCCCCAGAAACAGAGTTACAACATGTCAGAAATGTATCCGTACACCTGATATTGAGAACGTTGGTAAAACAGCACGTCACGGCACATATTTCGAGATGCTCGGCAACTTCTCATTCGGTGATTACTTCAAGCACGAAGCAACTGCATGGGCTTGGGAATTCTTCACAAAGGTTCTCGAAATCCCCGAAGAACTTCTTTATGTCAGCGTTTATCTTGAAGACGATGAAGCATTCGACATCTGGACAAAAGAAGTAGGTGTTGACCCCTCTCACATGGTCCGCTTCGGCAAAGAAGACAACTTCTGGGAACACGGTGCAGGCCCCTGCGGTCCTTGTTCAGAAATTTATTTTGACAGAGGTCCCTCAAAGGGTTGCGGCAGCCCCGACTGTAAAGTAGGCTGTGACTGCGACAGATTCATCGAAGTATGGAACCTTGTTTTCACACAGTTTGAAAACGACGGCAACAACAACTATACACGTCTTGCTAACCCCAATATCGATACAGGTATGGGTCTTGAAAGACTCGCTTGCGTAATGCAGGATGTTGATAACCTTTTCGAAGTTGATACAGTCCGCAATATTATGAAACATATCATGGAAATTGCAGCAATCAACTATCATGATGATGAAAAGAAAGACATTTCACTCCGTGTTATCACAGACCACATCAGAAGTACAACATTCATGGTCGGTGACGGTGTTCTTCCCTCAAACAGCGGCAGAGGCTACGTTCTCAGACGTCTTCTCAGAAGAGCTGCAAGACACGGCAGACTCATAGGCATCGACAGACCTTTCCTTGCAGAAGTCTGCGATACAGTTATTGCAGAAAATGCAAATGCATACCCCAACCTTGTTGAAAAGCAGGACTACATCAAGAAAGTTATTGCAATGGAAGAAGAAAGCTTCTACAAAACAATCGACTCAGGTCTTGTTCTTCTGAATGAAATGATGGAAAATGCAAAAGACGGTGTTATTTCCGGTGAAGATGCATTCAAGCTTCAGGACACATACGGTTTCCCCATTGACCTTACAAAGGAAATCGCAGAAGAAAAGAATATGTCTGTTGACGAAGAAAAATTCCGTACTCTTGTTGAAGAAGCAAGACTCAAGGCTAAAAATGCAAAGAGAAATGCTGCTGACTCAGACTGGAGAAACAACGGTGTTTCACTTAAGGATATCGCAAAAACAGAATTCACAGGTTATACAGAAAACAATACTCAGGCTTCAGTTCTTGCAATCATTGCAGACGGTGAACGAAAAGATTTCATCGAAAGCGGTGACGATGCAATCATCGTACTTGACAGAACATCTTTCTATGCAGAAAGCGGCGGTCAGGTAGGTGACACAGGTGTTATCACAATCGGTGAAAGCACTTTTGAAGTTTCAAACACAACAAAAGATGCAGACGGTGTAGTTCTTCATCAGGGTACTCTCTCAGGCGACGGCATAAAGGTAGGCGACAACGCTGTTACTGTTTACGACGAAACTGCAAGAAAAGCTATAATAAGAAACCACACTGCAGCACATCTTCTTCAGGCTGCACTCAGAACTGTTCTGGGTACACACGTTGAACAGGCAGGTCAGCTCGTTGATGCTAAAGAAGTACGTTTCGACTTCACACACTTCACAGGTATGACAAGTGAAGAACTTAAAAAGGTTGAAGACCTTGTTAATGAAGTTATTCTTTCTGCAGAAGAAGTTATGAACAAAGAAATGCCCATCGACGAAGCAAAAGCTATGGGTGCAATGGCTCTTTTCGGTGAAAAATACGGTGATGTTGTAAGAGTAGTAAAAGCAGGCGACTTCTCAACTGAACTCTGCGGCGGTACTCATGCAGACAACACAGGCAAACTCGGTCTTTTCAAGATTGTTTCAGAATCTTCAGTTGCAGCAGGTGTAAGAAGAATTCAGGCTGTTACAGGTAAGAATGTTCTTAAATATATCGACGAAAAGAATGAACTCATTTACGCCGCTGCTGATGCTCTCAAGCTCGGCAATGCAGCACAGCTTGCATCAAAGACTGCGGCTGTTGCAGCAGAACTCAAAGCTAAGGAAAAGGAAATTGAAGCTCTCAAAGCTGAAATGGCAAAGGCACAGTCAGCATCTCTTCTTGACAACGCTGTTGAAACAGACGGAATCAAGATCATCGCATCAGACATCGGTGAAGGCGGTGCAGAAAAAGTTCGTGCAATGCTCGACTCTGCAAAGGATTTCGGTGACGATATCATCATGATCGCAGCATCAGTTGTAAAAGAAAAAGGTACAGTTTCATTCGGCTGTATGTGCGGCAAGGGCGCAATTGCAAAGGGTGCTCACGCAGGTAACATCGTAAGAGAAATCGCAAAGATTGCAGGCGGTTCAGGCGGCGGCAAGCCCGACAGTGCTATGGCAGGCGGTAAGGATATCACAAAGGTAGCCGAAGCTGTCAGCAAAGCTGCAGAAATTGCATCTTCTTTCATTAAATAAGAGGTGACAAAGATGAACGATTGTCTTTTCTGTAAAATTATAAAGAGGGAAATCCCCTCTTCAAAGGTTTATGAGGACGAACTTGTTTATGCGTTCAACGACATCGCTCCCGAAGCACCCGTTCATGTGCTCATAATCCCCAAAGAACACATCACTTCTGCAGCAGACATCAATGCAGATAACTCAAAGTATATTGCACATATTTTTGAAGTTGCAGCAAAGATTGCTCAGGAAAAAGGTCTTTCAGACGGCTTCAGAGTTGTCACAAACTGTGGCGACAGCGCAGGTCAGACAGTGAAGCATCTTCACTTCCACCTCCTCGCAGGCAGAGATATGACATGGCCTCCCGGCTAAACCAAACAAATAAAATCAAGGGATGTAAAAACAAAAGTTTTTACATCCCTTTTTTATGCTTATTTTATTTATCAGGTTGTCATTGCTTTATAAAAATCAAGAGTTCTGAATTTTCGTCTGAGCACTGACATAAGATACTTTTCACAGCAATATTCAAAACGCGGAATATTTTCCTTACTCACATTCAGAGTAAAAAGCTTGTCAAACTCAGAAAAAACACTGTGACGCATTGCAGATATAACTTCAAGCGGATAACTTTTTGTTCCTACGCCTTTACATGCACTGCAATACAATTCACCAGTTGATTCATTGAAAAACATCGGATCGGATTCAAACTCACCGCATTCGGCACATGCAATCAGAGACGGCATATATCCCGAAAGTGACGAAATACGCATTTCAAACAACGCCTTGAGCAACTGAATATCTTTTTTGTCATTTGCAAGAAAATACAAAGAGTTAAGAAGCAGTCTGAGATATTCGTTTGCATCTGTTTCAACCGGTGCTGTTTCAATCATCAGTTCATTGAAATACTGTGCAAGAGAAAGTTTTGCAATATCCTGCTGCAAACCGAAAAAAGTTTCGTTAAGATCACATTCTTCAACTTTTACTGATTTTACACTTTCATAAAAAGTGAATCTTCCGTAACAGAAAAGATTGGTTGACATGTGAAATTTATTTTTCGGTCTTTCTGCCGCTTTTGCAAAAGCTTTTAAAATACCTCTGTCACGGGTGAGGAGTGTAAGTAGCCTGTCCGACTCCCCCGTTTTTGTAATTTTCAGAACAATTGCATCAGTTGAAAATGTCATTGTGTATCAAGTCCGAAGTTGTGAATAAGACCTTCACGGTTACGCCAGTCTTCCTTGACTTTTACCCAGCATTTGAGATTGACTTTACAACCAAGGAACTTTTCAAGCTCGATTCTGGCTCTTGTTGAAACCTTTTTGAGCATTGCACCGTTTTTACCGATTATAATGCCCTTGTGAGAATCTCTTTCGCAGTAAATTGTAGCTTCAATATCAATAATTTCAGCATCTTCACGTTCTCTGAATCTTTCGATTGCAACAGCTGTACCGTGGGGAATTTCCTTATCGATAAGACGAAGAAGCTTTTCTCTGATCATTTCGGATGCAATAACTTTTTCCGGCTGATCGGTAAGAGTATCATCGGGGAAGAAATGTTCAGACTCAAAAGCAAGATTCATAAGCTCATCAAGAAGATCATTCATACCGTTACCGTCAACTGCGGACACGGGAACAATTGCTTCAAAGTTGTACATCTGAGAGAACATCATAATTCTCTCCATAAGCTCTTTCTTATCAGGTATTGTATCTATTTTATTTATCGCAAGAACTGCAGGGATTTTTTCTTTAACAAATCTGGCAATCAGTTCTTCTTCTGCCTGTCTGATTTCACCTTTGGGTTCAACAACAAGCAGACAAGCGTCAACATCGCTTATACTGTTATCAACAGCTTTCACCATATTCTGACCGAGCTTTGTTTTAGGTCTGTGATAACCGGGAGTATCGGTAAAAACAAGCTGAGTATTATCCTTTGTAAGAACACCCATTATACGTGTTCTTGTTGTCTGCGGCTTGGGAGAAACAATTGCAATTTTCTGACCGAGCAGACGGTTAAGAATGGTTGATTTACCGGCATTAGGACAGCCGACGATAGCAATGAATGCAGTTTTGGATGTATTCAAAATTTTTACTCCTTTTAAAATATACAATTGAAATAGTCAGGAGTGTGGAGTCAGGAATGTCGGAAGTGCTACGCACTTGATTCCGCTACGCTCTGTACAAATGGGGTTAAAGGGGCTTGCCCCTTCATCAACTCCTCATTCCTCACTTAATAATTCAGCGGCATCAAGCCGCCGGATTATAGTTTACTCCGTATAACTGTTACTTCTGGGCAGCCCTATCTGTGTAAGAATATACTCTTCCTTTTCTCTCATTCTGACTGCTTCGAGTCCGCCGTTTACATGGTCGTAACCTAAAAGGTGAAGCATTGAATGAACAGTAAGGAACGCCATTTCTCTCTGGAATGAATGACCGTATTCCTTAGACTGAGCAAGTGCAGTTTCAACAGAAATGATAATGTCACCGAGCATTTTTGCACCGGTGTCGTTATTGATATCGTATTCACCGTTTTCACCGAGAGGAAAAGAGAGAACATCTGTCGGCTTATCCATATTTCTGTGCTGCTTGTTTATCATATGTATTTCTTCATTATCAACGAAGCTTACACTGATTTCTGCAGAGCCGGGGAACTTTTCGTTTCGGAGAACTGCATTACAGCAGCGACGCACGAGCATTCTTGTACCGGTGGGAATTTTAACGGTCTTCTGTCTGTCGTCAATGATAACTTTTATTTTATCTTTCATTTTCTTTTTCGTGCCTCCTCATTTTTTTCATAAGCTTTAATTATATCCATAACAAGTCTGTGTCTTACAACGTCCTTTTCGCTGAATCGCACAGTCTGAATATCTTCAACATTTTTAAGAATTTTTGTCGCTTCCACAAGACCTGATTTTTTGCCGTCGGGCAGGTCTATCTGTGTTATATCGCCCGTAACTACAATTTTTGAATTCACACCAAGTCTGGTAAGGAACATTTTCATCTGTTCGGGTGTGGTATTCTGCGCTTCATCAAGAATAATAAAACTGTCATCAAGTGTTCTGCCTCGCATATATGCAAGAGGAGCAACCTCGATATTGCCCTTTTCCTGATACTTCTGAAAACTCTCCGCACCGAGCATATCAAAAAGTGCATCGTAAAGCGGACGGAGATAAGGGTCAACCTTCTGTTGAAGATCACCGGGCAGAAATCCGAGCTTTTCACCTGCTTCAACAGCAGGACGGGTGAGGATAATTCTTGTAATTTCCTTTGCCCTGAAAGCATTTACTGCCATTGCAACAGCAAGATAGGTTTTACCTGTACCGGCAGGACCTACACCAAAGACTATTGTGTTTTTCTTGATTGAATCAATATATTTCTTCTGACCGAGAGTTTTCGGTTTTACAGGTCTGCCCTTTGTTGTTATACAGATGCAGTCACCTGAAATTTCACTCAGCTTATCTTCATTGCCGTCTTTTACAAGAGAAATCACATAATTCACATTCTGTGAATTCAGCGGTTCACCCTTATTTATAAGAGTGAGCAGACCGCCGATGGCACGCACGGCAGCAGATACAGCTTCAATATCACCTGAAACTTTAAGATCAGATCCTCTGTTGAGAACAGTCACCGAAAATTCCTTTTCAAGCTGTCTGATATTTTCATCAAAACTGCCGAAAAGACTTACGGCATTTTCCATTCTGTCAATACTGACGATTTGTTCGTACATTAAACATCCTCTGTTATCACATATAATGTATTATTATACATTATATATTAAATTCATCACAATACCAAATTTTTATCAATATGTTATATATTTTTTATTTTTTCTTGTATATATTTACTAATTTATTTCCGTGTCAATTTCAAAATATCTTTCTGTTCCCGTTTTTTCGTGATTCACGTAATCGATTATCACTGTTACAGTGTCTGAATTACTGAATAATTGTACAGTTTTTCTTTCTGTTACCGAATTTTCCATAATTTCCGTTTCCTGCATAAATGCATTGAAAAATGCAAGCAGAACAGTCTGATTTTCCGTCAGATTCATTTGTTCCTCTTTCTCATAAAAATATCTGTCAGTCAGTATCCCGACAGGCAGAATCTTGTTTCTGAAAGTCAGGAATGACCTGCTCTGATTATGAATATCTGCCGATTCGGACATTGCAAAAGGAACCTCTGCACCGAAAATGCTCAGGACATATCTCTTTTTTATTCCGTCTGTTTTTATGACATTTATATTATGAGGAATACACACCGTAATATTCTTGTCTGTCCTCACAACGGCTGTACCTTTTGCATGAACAAAATATGCAGAGCCGTCTGTTTTCTCTTCAACACCGCTTATCAGCAGATCACCCTTTGTGACGGCACTTCCCGGTTTTACAACGGGCATTCCTGTATAACAATCAAGTTTCAGCAATTCACCGTCAACCCCCGAAATAATGTTGCAGGGAGTTGTTCTGTCCACAATTTCATTTGTACCGGATGTCTCTGAAACTTCAAGGGACACATGAGTCCCGTCTATATTTACAGAAAACCAGCTTATACCGGCAATTTCGGATTTCACACGGGAACGTATTTTTTTTATATCAATATTGCGTCTGAACGCACCGGGATAAACACCGTAATCGGCGGCAATTTCAATTATCTGCTCCTTTGTGAACCGTTCATTTCCGGAAACATCAATTGTCCACACAGTTGAACTGAAATATATAATCATAAGCACGGCAACAGCAATCCCTGCGGCAATTCCTTTTCTTTTTTTATAAGGTCTTATAAAAAACGGAAAACCGCACTTTTTTATAATTTTTATCTTCATTCCCGATTTTGAAGCGCATTGACGGATTCTTTTATATCCCTCTGCAGTTGCTTTTGCCGTAAGAACACCGCAGGAAGATTTTGCATCCCAGAGATTTATTCCGCTGAGCGAACACAAATTTATAAAACGTTCGGGAAATCCTCCCGTACAGGAAAAAATAACATATCCCCGTAAAAATCTGAAAAACCTTATCAGAAACATACAATCATCCCTATGATGAAAATTCTACAGCAGCAACGGTTCCTTTAAGAATTGCCTGCTCTTCAAAAAACGAGCTTATTTCCAGTCCAGCCCCCATAAAATGAACAACAATTTTTCCGAGATTGAGTTTTATTGAAGCTTCCTCATATTCAACAAGACCTTTACAGCCTTCAATAACAACATCCGAATTACCTCGGAATTCAATTCTGAAAGTATCCGTCATTGCCGATTGGGGGACCTGCATTTCTTCTGCAATTTTTTTTACTATTTCGTCTTTATTTCTTTTCATTCGTACACCTCTGTAAAACATATGCTTAAGTTGCCATAAATAGCACATCCGCATCATATTATTTAAATATAACACGATAAAAAAGAGGTTTGTATCAATGAAGATTAAAAAAAACGGTAATGCAAAAAAACTGTCAATTACGGCTACTGTCATACTTTCAGGAATACTGCTTATAACAAAACGCACTGCCGTTGCCGATGCAATTCTTAACGGACTGTCCGTATGCGGAGAAATAATAATCCCCTCGCTGTTCCCGTTTATGACACTTTCATCCTTTGCCGTAAAATCAGGAATTTCCGATACGCTGTCCCGTATTGTCTCCCCTGTTATGCAAAAAATTTTCCGTCTGCCCGGAAACTGTTTTACACCTGTATTTTTCGGTTTTATCGGAGGCTATCCCACAGGTGCCGTGAACATATCTGAACTTTATAAAAACAAAAAAATCTCCCGCACCGACGCAAAGCATATGCTGTCTTTCTGCGTGAATGCAGGACCTGCTTTTATTGTTACCGCTGCAGGAGAAATGACTCTCGGCTCCTCTGCGGCAGGAATTGTAATGCTCGTATCCGTCTGCATCGCATCTCTTCTTACAGGGATTTCATTTTCCCTGCTGAAAAAAAACTCACAAACCGGAAATACTGACTCTTTCGGTCCCGTGGAATTATCATCATCACTGGTGGAATCAGCATATTCATCATCAAAAGGAATTATTTCCGTATGCACATGGGTTCTTTTGTTTTCAGCTTTTTCGGGCATTGTTCGTTCTTTTATAAAAAATGAAACCCTCCTGCTTGTTTTCGGTGCATTTTCGGAGATTACAACGGGAATATCTGCTGCCGCAGAACTCGGCGGAATTCCTCTTGTTTCAGCAGCTATTTCTTTCGGCGGCATCTGTGTAATGATGCAGCTTCTTCCCATAATAAAAAAATGCGATATCAAGGTACATGAATACCTTGAATTTCGCATTCTCAATTCTGTATTATCATTTATAACGGCAAAAATTATTCTTCTTTTTGTTAACATACCCGTAAGCGCTGTTGCAGACACACAATCAAAACTGTGGAGCCGCACTGCACCTGCATCCGTTATGCTCATTATCATGGGATGCATACTGATTGCAGACATCACATCAGGCAGGTCGGGAAAAATCAGTTTTTCTGATATAACAGGTTAAATTTCTGATTTATCGCTTGATAAAAGCATACACTCTATATATCTTGCAATATCTTCTTTTGTATAACCTGTGTCTTCAGAAAGCCACCAACGGATGAGGGATGTAAGTCCCCCTGTAAGGAACATTGCAAAAATATCAACGGGAGCTTTGTATGTCTCTCCGTTATTCTGTGATGACTTAAGGAAATCAAACATTTCTTCAAAAATGATTCTGTGAAGAGAGTCAAAAAAATTACTGTTTGCAGAATTTGAAGAAAGATGAAGCATAGTTTTGTTTTCTTCAATAAACATAAGAACATTTGATATCATTGCACGGTAAAGATTTTTCTTGTCTGAAAAATCAGCATAAACTTTACTCTGCTTGTAAAACTCACGGAGTTTTTCTTTTGTAACATACTCCATGAACTCATATTTATCTTTAAAATGCTTATAGAAAGTTGCACGGTGAACCATTGCTTTTTCACAGATATTCACTACAGAAATTTCATCAAAACTCTGGTTTTCAAGCAGTGCAAACATAGCATCGCAAAGCAGTTTGTGTGTTCTTCTTATTCTCAGATCTTCTTTTTTACCGCTCATAACATCAGTCCTTAAAATTAATAAATCTATTATACAATTACCCTCGACAAATGTCAATTAAATTATTGTAAATATATAAATTGTAACATATCTGTATATAATTATAAAAAAAATCAGAAAATTTTCAAAAGTACTTGATTTTTTTGAAAAAATGGTTAAAATATACATTAGCACTCAATAAACATGAGTGCTAAAACATAAAATGATAATAATTTCAGGAGGAATATACAATGACACTTAAACCTTTGGGTGACAAAGTTGTAGTTAAGTTTGTCGCAGCAGAAGAAAAGACACAGAGCGGTATCATCCTTTCATCAGCAGCTCAGGAGAAACCCCAGATTGCAGAAATCGTAGCAGTCGGCCCCGGCGGCATTGTTGACGGCAAGGAAATCGTTATGGAAGTTAAAGTAGGCGAAAAAGTTATACTTAATAAATACGCAGGTACAGAAGTCAAGCTCGGCAGTGACGAATACACAGTATGCCGTCAGAATGACATTCTTGCAGTAGTAGAATAATCACAAAAGGAGTAAATTCGAATGGCTAAACAGGTTATTTACGGCGAGGACGCAAGAAAAGCTCTCCTTGCAGGCATTGATAAACTCAGCAATACAGTTAAAATCACACTCGGACCCAAGGGCAGAAACGTAGTTCTTGATAAGAAGTACGGCGCTCCCCTTATCACAAACGACGGTGTTACAATCGCAAAGGAAATCGAACTTGAAGATCCCTTTGAGAATATGGGCGCACAGCTTGTTAAAGAAGTTGCAACAAAGACAAACGACGTTGCCGGTGACGGTACAACAACAGCTACTCTTCTTGCACAGGCTCTTGTTACAGAAGGTATGAAGAACGTTGCTGCAGGTGCTAACCCCATGGTAGTTAAAAAAGGTATCCAGAAGGCTGTTGCAGCTGCTGTTGAAGCAGTAAAGGCCAACTCAAAGCCCGTTGCAACAAGCGACGATATCGCAAGAATAGCAACAATTTCATCAGCTGACGAAACTGTTGGCAAGCTCATTGCAGAAGCTATGGAAAAGGTTTCAGCAGACGGTGTTATCACAGTTGAAGAATCAAAGACAAGTGAAACATCATGTGATGTTGTTGAAGGTATGCAGTTTGACAGAGGCTACATTTCTCCTTACATGGTAACTGATACAGATAAGATGGAAGCTGTTATCGACGATGCTTTCATCCTTATCACAGATAAGAAGATTTCAAACATTCAGGAAATCCTTCCTCTTCTTGAACAGCTTGTTCAGGCAGGTAAGAAGCTTGTTATCGTTGCAGAAGATGTTGAGGGCGAAGCTCTTTCAACAATCCTTGTAAACAAACTCCGTGGTACATTCACATGTATCGCTGTAAAGGCTCCCGGTTTCGGTGACAGAAGAAAAGAAATGCTCAAGGATATTGCTATCCTTACAGGCGGTGAAGTTATCACTTCTGACCTCGGTCTTGAGCTTAAGGATACTCAGTTCACACAGCTCGGCAGAGCAAAGCAGGTCAAGATCACAAAGGAAAACACAATCATTGTTGACGGTGCAGGCGATGTA
>JAZOUN010000079.1:0-2663 GCA_045658165.1 Acutalibacteraceae bacterium | reverse complement strand
TGGGATAACGGTGTTTTGTATATAGATAAACATTTTATCTCGGCAAAAAATGAAATAACAGAATGCGCGATAAAGGATGAAACTCTTTCGATTGCAAGTCGGGCATTTTATATGTGTGAAAATCTTGCAAATGTAACAATTCCGGACAGTGTAGAAATAATTGGTGATGGCGCATTCTTCGGCTGTAGTTCTTTGACGGGAATATCAATACCTGACGGAGTATCAACACTGAAAGATTCAATTTTTCGTGGTTGTTCATCTCTTGCGTATGTATCAATACCTGACAGCGTTACATCAATAGGAGATAGAGCATTCAGTGAGTGTATATCCCTTAAAAAAATAATAATTCCGGAGAGTGTTGAACGTATCGGCACTAAGGCATTCGAATGGTGTGATTCTCTTTCAGACATAACTCTTCCATCTTCATCTGTCTACTTTCGCTCTGAAGTTTTCACCACGTGTGAATATTATAAAAATGAAGATAATTGGAATGACGGTGTATTATATATCGGTAATCATTTGTGTGGTGTTGCTGAGAATACTGAAAAAATTAATATAAAACAAGGTACTGTTTCCATTGCGGGATTCGCATTCGGAAATTGTAAAAAAATTGAGGAAGTAAACATCCCTTACGGTGTAGGTGTAATAGGTGATCAGGCTTTTATACGTTGTTCTTCTCTTAAAACAGTAAATATTCCCGATAGTGTGGAAATAATCGGTGACGGTGCTTTTCATGATTGTAAAAACCTTGAGAGCATAACACTTCCTTCGCAAATTACATCAATAGGTAATTCTTTGTTTTATGGTTGCAACAGTCTTGCTGATATAACAATTCCTGAGAATGTCACAACAATCGGTGATTCAGCTTTTTATGATTGCTATTTTCTTAAAGAAATATCAATTCCGAAGAATGTTTTAACAATCGGTAATTCTGCTTTTTACGGTTGTGGGGCAATTGACAATATAGTAATTCCCGACGGTGTCAGAAAAATCAGCGATAAAACATTTTATAACTGTGGAAACCTGACAAATATAACTATTCCCGACAGTGTTGCAAGTATCGGAATTTCTGCTTTTGATAATTGCTGCAATCTTGCAACTGTTTATTATACAGGAACACAGGAGCAGTGGGAAAGGGTTGATATTATTCAGGAAACTACTCGTTATTATCTGACAAATGTTGTATGCCTTGGTCAGCAGAAAAGTGTAGCGTCAAACACTGTTCAGTATACATCAGAGAAGGTTATAACTGAAACCGAAAATAATGCTGTAGTCGGCAATGATTACATAATTCTTGTTGTTAAGGATGAAAATGCTGAGGACTTACTTGCTTTTGAAAATCTTCTTTTTATCGACCAGAAAAATGCAGAAAGTGAAGAACTCTCATTCAGTTTCAGTCTTGATGAGAATATAACGGAATATTCGGTAATCTTCTGCAATGCATATCTCGGTCAGAATGAAGAGACACATTTGCATGAGTATATGACTACTGTTACGGCTCCTTCATGTGCAGAAAAAGGCTTCACAACATTCACCTGTATTTGTGGTGACAGTTATGTTGACAACTATGTTGATGCAACAGGTCACACCCCCGGCGACTGGGAAATCATAATCCCTGCTCAGATAGGAATTGAAGGACTTGAACAGCTGAAATGTAATATCTGCAATGAAGTTGTTGAAGAAAAAATTATTCCTGCTATCGAAGAGGAGAAAACATCTGTTTTCGGTGATGTGAACGGTGACGGAGAAATTACCGCATCAGATGCACGAATGGTTCTTCGTTTTTCTGCTGAACTTGATACGCCTACATCTGAGCAGATAAGAATTTCGGACGTGAATAATGACGGGGAAATTACAGCAAGTGATGCGAGAAAAATACTCAGAATCAGTGCAGAACTTGAATAATGTAAACATAAGTTGTTTTCTCAATTTATCGTTGACAAGAAGCATATGTTGTGATAAAATATCTTTGATATAGTAGTTTCGTTGATCGGGAAGAGTAGTTCTTTCTTTCTCTAAGAGAGAAGGCGGTTGGTGCAAGCCTTTGAGTAAAGACTGAATGAAGGTAGCCCGTGAGAAGCGGAAAGAAAGGTTAAACCGAGTAGAATCCGCCGTATGTCTGCGTTAAAGACTTCGAGTGCAGTCAATTGACTGAATTCAGGTGGTACCACGGAGAGTTTCGCTTCGTCCTGTTTTACGGGACGAAGCTTTTTTAATGAGTAATGAGCAATGATTAATGAGTAATGCCGGAAGTCGCAAGCGACTTAAATTCCGCTTTGCTCTATAAACGGGTTAAAGGGCGATGCCCTTTCATTCATTACTAATTACTCATTATTAATTACTAATTATTTTATGGAGGTAAATCATGAGCAAGGAACTTGAAAAACAGTATAATCCTAAAAACGTCGAAGACAGAATTTATAAAACCTGGCTCGACGGCAAATATTTCCACGCAGAGCGTGATGAAAACAAACAGACTTACACAATAGTTATTCCCCCACCCAACATCACAGGTCAGCTTCATATGGGTCACGCCCTTGACAACACTCTTCAGGATATCCTTATCCGTTTCAGAAGAATGCAGGGCTTTGACACACTCTGGCTTCCCGGTACAGACCATGCTTCAATCGCTACAGAAGCTAAAATCGTTGAAGCTATGAAGA
>JAZOUN010000078.1:0-5557 GCA_045658165.1 Acutalibacteraceae bacterium | reverse complement strand
TTCCCTCATCAGTGGTTTATCTGGAAATCAATGCTCGATATGGGCGAAACAGATTTCGCTTACACAATTGCCCGTCTTGCTCTTGATGTATGGAAGAGGGAAGTTGATTATTCGTATTACACCTTTGAAATGGTGAATGTTGTTACCGGCAGAGGCGGATGGTTCCATAACTTCGGCGGACTTTCAACTCCCATTACAATGTGGGCAAATGCTTATCATAAAGCAGGTACTCTTAACGTAGGCTTTGATACATGGATTGATTCATCCTGTTTCTCAGAGGATAATACTGCTTTTGATGCTGAGTTTACATACTTCGGCAATAACGAAAAAACTACTGTTATCGTTACAATGAATGATGAAGAAAACAAGAAGTATAAAGTAATGCTTGACGGTAAAGAAATTGCATACAATGAAAGATTCAAGGGCACACTTGAAATTGAACTTGCAGTAAGCGGCAATGAAAAGCATTCACTGTCTGTAAGATAAAATGGCTGAATATTTTATAAATGAAAAAATTTCCGACAGCATTATAATTGATGCTTGCGAAATACCTTTTGATGAAAAAAGCCGTCAGTACTGCAGTGCAAATCTGTGCGGTGAATACGGCAGAACATGGACCTGCCCTCCTGCGGCAGGTGAGACTGCAGAGTGTATTGAGCGTGTGAAGAGTTTTGATAAAGCTTTTGTGTTTACCCATAAAGGATTTATTGCTGATATGAAAGACTCTTTGCAGATTGATATTCTGCGAAATGAAACCATGGGTATTCTTTACTCTGTGTGTGAAAAACTCAGGAAAGACGGTGTGTGTCATCTTGCTCTCGGCTGCAGCGGATGCAAATTTTGCGAAAAATGCACATATCCCGATGCACCGTGCCGTTTTCCCGAAAAGGCTGTTTATCCTGCAGAAGCCTTTTGTGTTGATGTTGCCTCTCTTGCCGAAAAGGTCGGTTTTGAATATCTGGCAGGGGAGAATATTGTTACATTTTTCTGTATAATTCTTTTTGAAGAGTTGAAATGAACCTTTTAGTGTGATAATATAAACAGGATTACTTTTATTGGAGAAATATATGAAAAAACTTAATGAAATAACACCTATACCAAGATCGCATGAAATATTCTGGTGGGTATGCCGAGGACTTTTTGTTCTGTTCTCGATTTACGGAATTCTGAACAATTCGGTTACAATTTTCCTTATGGGACTTTTTTCTGTTGCATTCTCACATCTCTGGGATATGTTTCAGCTTTTCGGCGGAAAATCCTTCATAACAAGAGTTGACCATGTTTCGCAGACATTCCTTACCTTGTTTATACTGTACAGCTGCGGAGTATATCTTCTCAACACCCGTACAAATATCCATTTTTTTGATATACTTTCACATGCAGCTTCGGGATTCCTTGCAACATGGTTTGCTTATGATTTTGCAGTTGTTTTCCAGGGTAAAAAGAGACATCTCAGCCCTGCACTTGCATCATTCTTTTCATTGTGTTTTTCAATGTTCATAGCTGTTGCCTGGGAACTTTATGAGTTCACAATGGACAGAGTTTACGGTTACTCGTTGCAGACATCATCTGTTATTTCAGAAATCGGTCTTAAAGATACAATGGAAGATTTCATATGTTGTGTTGTCGGTTCAGTAATCGGAATGTTTGCAGTTGCATTCTACCGTAACGGAATAATCGGCGGTAAAAACAGAAAACAGCTCAGGGCAGAAGTTGTTGCCCGTTCAAAGCAGGACAGAAAAGAGGAACTTGAGTTCCTCGGTATAGAAGAATAATAAAAAAACGGAGACTCGGTCAGTGAAAGACTTTGTCTCCGTATTTTTTATTCTGAAAATAAATTCAGACAAAAAAAACAACCACCCTATTGGGTGGATGAATGTTGTTCCGGCATCGCCCTATTTTCCCGGGCCGCTTCCAGCCAAGTATTTTCGGCACTGCAGAGCTTAACTACTGTGTTCGGGATGGGAACAGGTGGGACCTCTGCGCCAAAGACACCGGATATTCAGTTTTGTCTGTAAGGGGTTTTCCCTGACGACATGCATTATTATAGCACAAAAAACCGATTTGTCAATACTTTTTTTAAATTTTTTTAATTTTTTTTTAAAAAGTTGAAAAAGCCCTATTTTGCGAGGATTTTTACAATCTCACCTATATAAATATCGTGATAATCGTTTGATTTATAGCAATCATTTACAGAATTATCAAAAAAGTTTTCCGGCTGGAGAATTGTTTTTGCTGTCTTTTTGCAAAGGAAAACAATTTCTGCCTCATCGCAGTAAACATAATTACCGTCAGTTGCGGCAGTAAGGCCTGTTTCTTTGAACTTATCGAAATCTCTTCCGCTGTTTCTTCCGAAGAAAGTAAGCTCTTCTCTGTTTTTGCCTGCAAAACAGCTGACTGTGAAGTATTCACTCTTTTCGCAGAATTCGTGAGTATATCTCTGAGGTCTTACAAAAACAAACATCGCTGCCTTACCCCAGATTTCACCCATTGCACCCCATGAAACTGTCATGCCGTTGAAATCATCTTTGCTTCCGGCTGTAAGGATTGCCCAACCCTGATCAAACATGGTAACGGGATTTATATTAAGTTCTTTAATTTCAATTTCTTTAAATGCCATATTTATCACCCCCTATATTATTATATGTTTTTGACTGAATGTCAATAACAAGTTTTTTTATACTAAAATAATGTTGAATTGTGTCGTATAAATATAGTATAATTATAATAATACAATTAAAGAATTATCATCATTATAAAGAGGTTTTTTTATGAATGACGGTTTTGAAGTTTTTGAGGTTTCCGGAGAGCAGGAAAATGCCGCTGATGAAAAACAGCATAAAGTAAAAGATGTTCCTGAAAAAATAAAACTGATACTTCTTGTATGTATTCTGGTTGTTTGCAGTATAAATATGTTTATTAATATAAAACATTATATAGACTATCAGGAAATTTCCGATACTCAGCAGATTATTATTGATGATATCGGTTTCGGTTCTGCAGAAAATAACAATTATATAATAGATAGTTCACCTTCAGTCAGCAGTACAACTGCCGATTCATCAACGGTTGCGTCAACATCAGCTTATTCTTCCGCTGAAAAGCAGACTGTGCATGTTCCTGCAGTTGAAGTTGAAAGACAGACAAATTCTGTAAGTACCGCCGTGAACAATACATCGGCAGTGAAAACTGAAATAAAAACAACAGCTGTGTCAACTCAGCAGCAGAGTCAGGCTCAGACAACTCAGGTAAAAACAACTGCAGAAAGTAATAATGTTCAGTCCAGCGGTAAGATCAACATAAACACTGCTTCTCTCAGTGAACTTATGACTCTTGACGGCATAGGGGAGAAGAAAGCTCAGGCAATTATCGATTACAGAAATCAGAACGGAAAATTCAGATCTGTTTATGAGCTTACCGATGTATCGGGAATCGGTGAAAAAACACTCGAAAAAAATCTTGACAGAATAACGGTATAATATAATGAAAAAATTCAGATTCAGAAACGGTGAATTCATTCTCAGCGGCAAACCGTTGGTTATGGGTATTCTTAATGTAACACCCGATTCGTTTTCGGACGGCGGAGAATTCTTTTCTGCCGAAAATGCAGTAAGACATGCAAAGCAGATGATTCTTGACGGTGCCGATATAATAGACGTAGGTGCAATGTCCACAAGACCGGGCAGTGAACCTGTTTCTGTCAGCACGGAGATTGAAAGACTTGCCCCTGTTCTTGAAAAACTCTGCAAAACAGAAAATGCAGTTATTTCTGTTGATACGGTAAATCCCGAAACGGCAGAGTTTGCATTGTCTTCAGGTGCGCATATTATAAATGATGTAAGCGGCATTTTCAGAAAAGAAATGGCGGAAGTTGTAAAAAAACATAATGCAGGTTGGGTAATTACCCATACGTCGGATGTTCCCTCGGGGACAGTGGTTGAATATCCGTCGGGCGTTGTCTCAGCAGTTAATAGTTTTTTTGATGAGTTTTTATCTTCATGCCGTTCTTACGGTATTGATAAAGAGTATATATGCCTTGATCCCGGATTCGGTTTTGCAAAAACAACGCAGGATAATAAGGAACTGCTGAAAAATCTTGAAAAAACAGTAAGAACCGATGTCGCGTTCATGTCTGCATTGTCAAGAAAACGTTTTATCGGTGAGATATGTAATGTTGGATGTGCCGCTGACCGTCTTGCAGGCACACTTACTGCCGATCTCATTGCCGTTATAAAAGGTGCGGACATAATCCGTGTTCACGATGTGAAAGAATCATGTCAATCTCTTGCTATATATAATAGTATAGTGTAAAGGAATATATTATGGATAAAATTATTATTAAAGAACTCAGATTGTATGCATATCACGGTGTTAATCCCGAAGAAAAAATTGAGGGACAGAATTTTGTGCTTGATATTGAATGCAAAGCAGATTTATCTCTGCCTTGCGTGACAGATAATGTTGATGACACTGTCAGTTATGCTCAGATTATAAAACTTGTAAGAAAAGTATTTACTGCAGAGAAGTATGATCTTATTGAAAAGGCTGCTCAGGTTGTTGCCGATGCAATACTTGAAAACTTTGAACCGTTGAAAGCTGTAAAGATAACATTGAAGAAACCCGAGGCGCCGATGAAAGCCGATTTCGGTTATGTGGCTGTTGAAATCAAAAGGGAACGATAATATGAAAACTGCAATTATAGGAATTGGAACAAATCTCGGTGACCGTTCGGCAAATATTCAGTCAGCAATCAGATCTCTTGAACATCTTCCGGGAACTATGATTAAAAAGGTTTCATCGGTTTATGAAACAGAACCCTGGGGGTATACTCAGCAGGATAATTTTTACAATATCTGTGTCAGAGTAGCAACTGAACTTTCTCCCGAAGCTCTTCTCGGTGCATGTCTCGGTATTGAGGCTGCATACGGCAGGGAACGTCCTTTCAAAAACTCGCCAAGAATTCTTGATATGGATCTTCTTATGTATGAGGGGGTTACAAAGACTTCAACAGAACTGAATCTTCCGCATCCGCTTATTTGTGACAGAGCATTTGTGCTTGTTCCGCTTAAAGATGTTCTTGAAAGTCTTGTTTTTGATGATTCGGACTATAATAATGCCTATAATTCCTGCGAAAAGACTGTTGTTAAAAGACTTTCTGATGTAAAAACAGAAATAAAGAACGGAACGTAAGATTGTCAGAAAACGCAAAAACCACGCAGAATAGCCATTTGTAGGGAAGAGGGAGCAGAAAACACACGGCTCCGTTTGGTAGAAGTGATAAAAATTAGTAAAAAAGTGTTGACATTTGCATATTGCTGTGATATTATATGCAAGCTGATTGACGAAGTGGTCGGTACCTTGACTGAGTAAATCACCGCTGAAAAAATCAGAAAAAATTTAAAAAAAGACTTGACAAGTATGTCACGCTGTGATATAATGCTCAAGCACTCGAGAGGGAAACGTAAGAAACAAACTCAAGAGTTTGAACCTTGAAAATTAAACAACGACGAGATAAAAAAGGAACCCTGAAATTTTTTGTAAGTTTTAAGAAAACTTG
>JAZOUN010000077.1:0-1557 GCA_045658165.1 Acutalibacteraceae bacterium | reverse complement strand
AATTTCTCCGCCGCAAAAAGCAAAGCGGAGATTTTTTTATCAGAACATTATCTGTTATCTTTCATCAAAGGGAATATAATCTCTTCTGTCCTGAACATTCATGTATGCAGGACGGATGATTTTGCCTGAATTGATGATTTCTTCAAGTCTGTGGGCGCTCCAGCCTGCTATTCTTGCAATTGCAAAAATAGGAGTATAAAGCTCCTCAGGAATTCCGAGCATTTCATATACAAAGCCTGAGTAGAAGTCTACATTTGCGCTTACGCCTTTATAAATCTTTCTCTTTTCGGCAATAACATCGGGAGCAAGTCTTTCAACATTTGCATAAAGACGGTATTCGTCTTCAAGCCCCTTTTCCTCTGCAAGCTGCTCAACAAATCCCTTGAACACTTCTGCTCTGGGATCGGACAATGAATAAACTGCGTGTCCCATTCCGTAGATAAGTCCGCTGTTGTCAAAAGCTTCTTTATTGAGAAGTTTCATAAGGTAAGTTTTGATTTCTTCATCATTGTTCCAGTCTTTGACATTCTGCTTGATGTCCTTGAACATATTTCTTACCTTGATATTTGCACCACCGTGTCTGGGACCTTTGAGCGAACCGAGAGCTGCTGCAATGGCAGAGTATGTGTCTGTACCTGATGAAGTTACAACATGAGTTGTGAATGTTGAATTATTACCACCGCCGTGCTCTGCATGAAGAATAAGAGCAAGGTCAAGAAGTTCTGCTTCAAGAGGTGTGAACTGTCCGTCAAGACGGAGCATATAAAGAATGTTTTCAGCTGTTGAATATTCGGGTTTAGGCTCATGAATAAAAAAGCTTGTATTGCCCTTTACATAGTAGTTGTATGCCTGAAAACCGTAAACTGCAAGCTGAGGGAACAGTGAAATGAGTCTTATACACTGCCTTAAAACATTGTCTACTGATGTATCATCGGGTTTTTCATCATAAGAATAAAGTGCAAGCACGCTTCTTGCGAGAGAATTCATAATATCTCCCGACGGAGATTTCATAATAAAGTCACGAACGAAAGAAACAGGCAGTTCACGGTAATTTGCAAGAACTGTTTTGAACTCTTCAAGCTGACTTTCATCAGGCAGTGAACCGAAAAGAAGAATATAAATTGTTTCTTCAAAACCGTATCTGCCTCTTTTTGCCATATCAGCAACGATTTCTTTTACATTATAACCTCTGTAAAAGAGCATACCGTCTGCAGGCACATCAACACCGTCAACATACATCTTTGACTGAATTTCGGAAATTTCAGTAAGTCCTGTAAGGACACCCTTTCCGTTGACATCACGAAGACCTCTGTTAACACTGTATCTTATATAAAGTGACGGATCAATACAACCCTCATCAATACACATCTGCTTGTATTTTTCCAGTTCAGGAGCATTTCCTGAATAAAATCTGTTTATCAAATCTCTTCCTCCTTTTCAATCTGATATCAAATATCAAAAAGACGTTTTGTGTTTTCTGCAGTTATATCAAGTATTTCCTGCGCTGACATATTTCTGATTTCAGCAATTTTTTCAGCGACGAATTCAATATACGCA
>JAZOUN010000076.1:0-44969 GCA_045658165.1 Acutalibacteraceae bacterium | reverse complement strand
TCTTGAAAGGCATATCAAGAAATGTAACGAAGAATTTATCGTTTTCCACAAGCTCAAGCAGTTCAAAATGTTCTGCAGTTCTGTTCATTTCGGAGCAGGTTTCTGATGCAAGCAGAGCATTAAGGAAATTGAAACCGCCTTCAATGGCTCTTTCGAGTATAGCCTTTGAATAACCGCAAAGGAAGTTACTCATATAGTAGGTTGCAATATCCATTGAGCCTGTACGGGGTGCACGAAGTCTTACCGAAAAACAGTTGCCCAGATTCAGAAGCACTTCGGGAATATGGTAGCAGGTGTAGCCAAGGGCAATACCGCCGTCTGCCTTTGCTTTCTGCACAAGCTCATTGTTTGCTTCCTGCAAAAGCTTTTCAAATTCATAAAGATGTTTTAAATCTTTCATAGCTTTCTCCTTATAAAATATCCAGTTCTTTCAGAGCTTTTCTTGCGCCTTCAACAACATTTGAGTCGTCAGGAAGCTTTGTGATATCTTTGCCTTCAATATCAAAAATCGCAAGGTTTGAGTCTGTGGGAATATATGATAAAACGGGAATGTCACCTGTATTGATGTAATCAATTACACTTTCATCGGGTATGCGGTTTATGATAGCACCGAGTTTTTTATACATTACAAGGTCATCTGCAACGCTCTTGATTGTCTGTATAACCTGAGTGCCTTTTTTGCTGGCATCGGTAACAAGAAGAAGATGTGTTACCTTTTCCATGACACGTCTGTTAATCTGTTCAACTCCTGCTTCGCCGTCAATAACAACGAAGTCGAAGTCGGCAGAAAGAATACTGATAACCTCTTTAAGATAAGTATTGATTTTGCAGTAACAGCCTGCACTTTCGGGTCTGCCCACTGCAATGAATGCAAAACCGTCAGTTTCAACAAGTGCATCGAAAATCTTGTATCTTGCATCGCCTAAAAGCTCAATGGCAGCTTTTGTGTTGCCGTCTTCAACAGTTTCAACAATTTCTTTTCTTATGTCATCAATAGTTGTCTTGACATCTATACCTAAAGCAGTTGATAAACCCACCGCAGGGTCAGCATCAATTGCAAGGATTTTTTTATCGGGATAATTTTCTGCAAGAATCTTGACGATTGCCGCAGAAATTGAGGTTTTACCTACACCGCCTTTTCCTGAAAGAGCGATGATTGTTGCATTTTTTTCCATATGCATTCTCCTTTTTGTACACAATTTGTACATATTTAGATTATATCAAACTATTCTGCAGTTTTCAACCAAAACAAACAAAAATAAATCAGCCTTTACAAATTAATGTAAAGACTGATGAAACTTTGAATTATTCTGTCGGTTTTATAATTTTCGGATTCTCAAGCACCATAACAAGCACGGGAATAAGAATAAGCTGCACTATTATACCGGGGATTGCATTTGTGAATGCTCCTGCGATGAAAGCTGAAAAAGTGAATGCACCGCCGTTTATACCCATAAATATATACATCGCACAGCCCCAGACGATTCTGCCGATTATCATTGCAATAAGCAATGTGCCGTAGATTGATACTTTTTTCTTCGGAAGTATTTTATGCATAACACCTGCTACCGCACCGTATGCTGCAAGCTCAAAAGCCATACAAAGGGCTGTGGGGAAAAGCGGAGGCATGCCGAGAGTGAGTGAGCGAAGAAGCGGAGCGATAATACCTACAACAAGTCCCCAGGGCCAACCGCAGATAAATCCGCACAGAAGCACGGGAATATGCATAGGACAAAGCATTGAGCCGATTTCGGGAATCTGACCTGTCAGAAAAGGCAGGACATAACTTAAAGCCAGAAACATTGAGGCATAAACTAATTTAAGAATGGGAGTACGGTTTTTCATAACAAACTCCTTTACAATCTGCAGAATTTATGTTGATAATTTTATCATATATAAAAATTAAAAACAAGAGAAATGAAAAAAATAGTATAACATAACTGCCCTCGGTGAGAGCAGTCCAAAATATTCAGTCAGATAAATTGTCAAAGCCCTGATATAGTAAAACAACTATATTTTTTAAACACATCTTCAAGCCATTCGTTAGCCTCAAAATATATATCTTGTGATTTTTATCTTTGGTCAAAATTACCTCGCCGATTTTATTCCAGTAATAATATATAAAGACATTTGCACAAAGCAAAAGACGACATCGTAATTGATGCCGTCCTTTTTTGATTTAAAGTATTCTCGGAAAGGCCTGTATAAACAAGTCTAATGCCGATAAGTCTCTACTTTTTACAAATCAACTTTAAAACTCTATTTTTTCAAGGTCATAATCAGAGGGATACCAATCGCTTTCACCAAAAACTGTCCCTCTACTCCATGATATATCATAAGTATTATCTGCATTTTTAATTATTGTTGCCGCACAACGCTCGGTACAATTCATGCCGAAGCTATCAAATTCTGCGTACACAAAAAGTCTTTCGGAATCAGCAGCAAGATTACTTGATACAGCAGAATTTTTCAGCTTACCCCAGTAATATTCAACGATGCGGAAATTACTTATATCTGCAAATTCCTCCGTCAATGATGCATCAACCTGAGCTTTCAGGTCAGCTGTCATTCCATCTTTACTTGTTACATATTCACCCAGACCGGAAATAATAATTTCAGTGTCATGCTTCAGCGCATCATAGCCTGCAGCTTGCCAATCTTTATTTATAAGATAATTGGAATTACACCATATTTTTAACGTATCACCGTTAGAAAGATTTGTTCCGTCAATAATTTCAAAATAGAGATTACCGTGATACTGATTATTGTATACTACTCGTACGTAGTTTGAATTCAATTCGGAGGTAAAGCTGATTCCGTCTATTTCAAAAGTAGTACCAACAGGAATGATAAGACTTGCCTTTGCTCCGCCATTGCCACCGGTAATTACAACATAATCTTTAATAGCGGAAACAACATCAAGTATTTTTGCTTCCTGAAGACCGCTGACAGTGTATTCAAGTTCTGTATTTCCGAGATTTATTTTCAATGCCTTCTGCATAGATTCCAGTGTTTCACCCATTGCCGAAAAATCCTCAGTCAACTGAATGTCAACAACAACTTTATCGCCATTGGAAAGACCGGAATATGAATCTTTTAAGGAGATAAAGATTATATCTTCCATGGTGAATGTATATCCCCACTCAAGCATCTCTTTTGTATCAGGAAACTTTGACACATATTTCTGAATAAGCTCCGGATTGACCTGAGCATTAAGCCCGCTGTAATTAACATCAAGAGAAACTGTTCCCATTGTATTGTAGGAACCATATGTAACCGTAACATAATCTTCTGTATCAAGAGTAGTAGTTGTTATTACTACTTTTCCGCAAGCTGTAAACATTAACGGTAAAATCAACAATATCATCAGACATGCTAAAATTTTTATTGTGTTTTTCATTTTAATCATTAATCTCACCTCAAGGAGTTGTTTTTTTACAATTAAACATTCCGCTCATTAGCAGTGTCAGTCAAGTCCTGCAGACTTTCGAAGAATTTTTCTGGCATCTGCAGCAGTGATTTCACGGTCACTGTTGACATCTGCAGCAATAGCATAAACCCCTTCGATTTCATCAAGAGTTGCAGAAGCTCTCAGGGCACATCGTGCATCTGCAGCAGTAATTTCGCCGTTACCGTCAACATCATTTACAACAAGAACTTCATATTCATTTACAACATCACCGTCAGCATCAACAACCTGAACTTTACAACCTGTGCCGACAAATGCATCTTCTTTAAGTTCATTGCCGTCTTTGTCAGTAATTACAACATTGTTGTTTTTAAACTCATCAAGAACATTCTCACACTTTGATTCAACAGGAATGTCAACACACTTGTTATCTTCATAAACAGTTATGTCACTGTCTTCTTTTACAATGAGTTCATTATTAACTTCAGGTTTCTCAGTAGTAGGTTCTTCAGTAGTTGTTTCCTGAGTAGCAGGTTCTTCAGTTGTGGTTTCAGCTGTAGTAGTTTCTGCTGTAGTAGTCTCAGCTGTAGTAGTCTCAGCAGTAGTAGTTTCAGCAGTAGTAGTTTCTGCAGTAGTAGTTTCTGCAGTAGTTATTTCTGCTGTAGTTGTCTCTGCTGTAGTAGTCTCTGCTGTAGTGAACTCTTCTGTTGTAACTTCTGCTGTTGCTGATTCAGCAGTAGTAGTTTCAGCTGTTGTTGTTTCCGCAGTTGTAACTTCTTCAGTTGTTATCTCTTCAGTTGTTATCTCTTCAGTAGTTACTTCTTCAGTAGTTACTTCTTCTGTAGTTATTTCCTCTGTAGTTGTTTCTTCGGTTGTGGTTTCTTCTTCTGTAGTTGACTCTTCTTCTGCATCAAGTGCTACAAAGTCAAAACCATAAACATAGGCATAGCCATGTGCAAATGTATTTGTATAACCGCAGATTGTGAGGTTATCTGAAGCTACAATAGTTGAAAAATCTGTATCATCGCTGAATGTGAAACCGAGTCCGATTTCACTGAAGTTTAATTCATCATTGATGATTATTTCGTTTTCTATGCCTGCGGGGATTGTAATCTTTTCAAGACTTTCACAACCGAAAAATGCAAAGAAGCCGATGGTTGTTGTGCTTTCGGGGATTGTGTATTCTGTTGCATCCATTTTTGCAGGAGCATGTATAAGTGTTGTTTTGTCTTTGTTGAATAACACCCCGTATTCATCTGTGCAGTAATTGGGATTGCCGGCTTCAACGTTGATTTCTTTAAGGTTTATTGCACCAGCAAAAGCACCGTCACCGATGGATGTAACGCTTGCAGGAATAGTGAACTCTTCAAGTGAAACACAGTTCGAGAATGCATAGTTACCGATTGACTCTGTTTCGTCGCCGATATCAATTGATTCAAGTGAGGTACAAGAGTTAAAGGCACCATCACCGATAGAACCGACATTGCCTCCGATAGTGACAGTATTAAGTGCTGTGCAACCGGTAAAGGCATTATTACCTATTGAATCTACATCGCCTTCGATAGCAACAGTTTCAAGAGAAGTACAATATGAAAAAGCATACCCACCGATTGAAATTAGATTGTCGGGTAATTCAATTGTCGTGAGTGAAGTGCACCGAGCAAAAGCTGATTCACCGATTGAAATTAGATTGCCGGGTAATTCAACTGTCGTGAGTGAAGTGCACTGAGCAAAAGCTGATTCACCGATTGAATTGATAATTTTACTAAAATCAAAAGAAACAAGGGATGAACAATAGCTGAAGGCACCTGATTCAATTGATTCTGCGTTTCCGCCAATTTGAACAGATTCAAGAGCTGTGCATCCTGCAAAACCAGAAATTGACTTTGCATTTTTGATGAATGTTACGGATTCAAGAGAAGTACAGTCGTTAAAAGCCGCATATACTATCGTACCTACATTATCGCAGAATTCAACAGATTTAAGTGACGTGCATCTTTTGAAAGCAAAAAAGTCGATTGATTCTACAGTGCCGCCGAATGTAACAGATTCAAGCGAAGAGCAATTATTGAAAGTGGATTCGCCAATAGAACCTACATTACCGTTAAATGCAACATCTTTAAGTGAACTACATTCCCAAAAAGCAATTCTTTCTATAGATTTCACATCACCGCTGAAAACAACCTCTTCAAGTGAATTACAGCCCCAGAATGCTTGCTGCTGAATTGTATCTACATTTTTGCTGAAATTGATTTCTTTCAGTGATGTACAATCCTGAAAAGCACCTACTCCGATTGTTGTTACTTTACCCTTAATAGAAACTGTTTCAAGTTTTGAACAACCGTTAAACGCTCCACTTTTTATTTCTCCGACATCACCATGAAATTCAACTTTTTCAAGATTAGAGCAGTTGTTGTATGCTCCGCTTGTGCCTACATCGCCATTGAATATAATTGATTTAAGTGCCTTGCTATTATTGAAAGCAAGGCTATCAATATAATTTACATCTCCTTTGAATTCAATTGATTCAAGTGAATCGCAAAGCATGAATGCCATTTCTTCGATAAAGCCTATATCACCGTTGAATGTAACTGATTCAAGCGATGTACAGTCGTAAAAAGCGCTGCGTCCGATATTTTTAACGCTGGCCGGAATATAAATTCCGGTAAGGTCCGGTCGTGTTACAAATGTTTGTGCACCAATAGAAACAGTTCCTTCTCTTATTGTATATTCTGTTTCATTTCCTTCAGCACGAATAAGATATTTACCTAAATAGCAGAGATTATCTTCTATTTCACAGTTGTTAAGTAAGAATGGAGTCAACTCTAATGAACCGTATGACAGATATTCTACAGTTTCAGGAATTTTTATGTCTTCAAGTTGTGTGCAATCAATAAAACAGTAATCCGAAACGAATTTAACGCCATCCTGTATTTTATATGTATCACCTTTTTTTGCTGTAGGATAACGAACAATTGTTGTTCCGTCCTTGCTGTAAATAACACCGTCAATTGTTTTATAATTAGGATTGCTGTCATTGACAATAAATTTTTCAAGATTGCTGCAAAGGACAAATTCAAAACCACTAAGCATCAGACTGTCAGGGAGTGTGATGCTTGTAATACCGTTGCAATTATAAAATGCTGACCCGATTGTAGCAACAGGCTTTCCGCCAAGTGTATCGGGAATGACAAGGTCACCGACGAATGTTTTATCAAAGTCTGTGATAAATGCGCGATCGCTTATGATTTCATAAGTAAACGGACCTTCTGTTAAGGTTTCTGCCAAGGATACAACACCTGTACCTGCAAACAATGAAAGAATCATCGATAATGAAACCAGTAATGATAATATCTTTTTCATTTTAACCATCCTTTTTTAGCTTTTTGTTATCTGCTGAAATCAAGATTTACAAGATCTCTTTTGCTGCTGTCATTGATTTCAAAGAATGATGCCTTGCTAAGGTGCATAATACTTGCAACAATGTTACCGGGGAAAACAGCAATTGCCTTATTGAATTCTGCAACTGCGCTGTTGTAAGATCTTCTTGCAGCCTGAAGGTTATCTTCACAGTTTGCAATTACCTTCTGAAGCATCATAAAGTTTTCACTTGCACGAAGCTGAGGATGATTTTCTGCTACTGCATACATCTGTGAAACAGCTTTTGCCATCTGATTTTCTGAATTTGCCATTTCTTCAACTGACATTCCGCTGCGTACTGAGCTGATTTTTATAAGTGTGTCAGCTTCATGTCCCATATAGCCCTTGACTGTCTGCTGCATCTGCACGATTGTATCATAACGGCTGTTAAGTGCCACATCTATTGTTGATTTCTGTTGTTCAACATCCTCTGCGAATGTCTTGAATTTGTTGTACTTTGAAATAAAAACAACTGCGAGTGCTATGATAATAACTATAACGAAAAACATTTTATTTACCTCTTTTATTTTAAAATTTACTTAACTGAATTGTTTTTGCAAGATTTACAAATGTTGCAAGATTTTCAAGCTGATTGCGTGCTGATGAAATAACACCCTGAGATGTGATTGTTTCATCATCATTTTCAAGCATAGCCACTTTTTTGTTCAGGTTGAAACTGATCCTCCAAGAGCTGATTTCCATTGACTTGATTCCGAATTGCTTATTCAGTTCAAGAATCTTATTTGCAATCAGCGGAGTGATAACTTTGAAAACGGTTTGTCTGTCATCGCATGTTATAGTGAATGCGGTGTTGAACAGATTGCTGTCCAGTTTAACAGTTTTTTCAAATAAATCATCATTCTGCTCTTTTGCTTTGATTTCTATCCGGTAACCATCTGACAGATGACTTTCAAGCAATATTTCAAGATGTGCAGTCTCTGTGTCCGGAAAACTGTATGAAAACGGCAGATCTTCAAAAAGCATATCGTTGAAATCTATTTCAGGGATGCCGAATCTGTTTGGTTTCATAAGCGTGGAATTTTCATCTTTGAGTCTGAAATCCGATATGCTGAAATATCTTTCAAAACTTTCATAGAATATTGCATCATTGAATTTTTTCTTATATTCAGACTTAAGTCCTTTCTCGTCTTCTTTTTTCTGCAGCAAGAACCCCATTATAAGATAGATACAGCCGCCTATAAGTGCAACCGGCAGAAGAAATCTCAACACATCAAACAAAATTGAAAAAAAGCTGTCCACTGAACGCTGCGCTTTCTTCAATAAAGCTTCACCCACAAAGAAAACTATAAAGGCTATGATAATCAGTCCGATAATCATTTTATTGTTGTTATCGGTGATTTTTTTATTTTCCAGTTTATAAGCATCTTCAATTTGTTTGCCTGCAACCAACAGATCCTGCATGTTCATTTCTGTTACACTTCCTCTTTTTTTAATAAAGAATAATATTTTATATTCTGCACTGTGGCTACATAGTAAACCAAAAAAAATCCCTTTTCAATAGAAAAGGAACGAAACTACATTCTGAGGGAACGAAATGAAAAAATGTGTTGATAATCAAAAAAAACGGACCGCCGAAGCAGTCCGTAAATTATCATTTATTATTTTTTGAAGATTGAAAAAAGCTTATTCAGAAGATTGATAATGGTTTTTAAAATTCTTGAAACACTTTCACTCACCTGGTCGGTAAGTGTCATTTCAATATTGCCCTTATCAAGTCCGTCAGCTTCTTCTATTATAAGATTGAAACCTGTGAGTTCATCATTTGCTGCTGCATCACAAAGTTCATTGAAAGAGAACTGACGCATTTCACCTGTTGAGTCAAAGGCTTCAACGCTGAATCTGATATTGGTTGCCTTTGAGTTATCAAACTCTTTGCGTTCCCAGTTATTTGTGTAGTAATAAATATGACCTGAATCGTATGACACAGCTTCAAAGGAATCAAAGAACAGATAATTGACATTGTCATAATATCCGCACATTGCCGCAACAATGTCAAAGAAATAATAGAGGTCTGATTTATATTCACCGCTGAAACTGAGCACATCGTCTGCATAAGAATGTGTTATTGTTTTTACGGTTTCGGGAGCTGAAATAACAGCATCGGCTTTTCTGAATAAAACTGTATTTTCAGCATCTTTGAAAGCGGTATCCGCAATTGTGATTTCATCGCTGAAACATACCACTGCATCAAGAGCAGTACAATTTTTGAATGCGTTTGATTTTATTGCAGTAACAGATTCGGGAATAATGATTTTTGCAAGTGAAGGACAATCTGCAAATGCATACGCTGAAATTGTTGTTACTGTTGAAGGAATTTCAACTGCTGCAAGTGCAGGTGTGTTTCTGCAGAAATATGAAGATATATTCTGAAAACCCTGTGCAAAAATAATCGTTGTCAGTTTGTCGCAATCACAGAAAGTTCCGCTGCCTGTAAGAAGAGTTGTGTTCTTATTGACCGATGCCGGAATTGTAACCGTTTCAAGTAAATCACAATTTCTGAATGCAGTATCACCTATACTTTCAATACCTTCATTGAGTATCAATGTACTCATTTTCAGACAATTATCAAAGGCTGAACTGCTTATTTTTCTGACAGTTCCGGGAATATCAACAGTCTTAAGTGATTGACAATTATAAAATGCATTTGAGCCTATAGTTGTTACGCTTGCAGGTATGCTGAATGTCTTAAGATATTTTGAATTGTAACATATATAGTTCGGGATCTTTTCCATACCCTCTGCAAATATAATGTTTTCAAAACTCTCGCAGTTGCTGAAAATGCCGTTTTTACCACAGCTTTCAACTGTTGAAGGAATAACAACATTGTTCAGTTTTTCACAGTATTGGAATGCATAATCTCCGATAGTTGTCAGACCTTCATTCAGATTAACCGATTCAAGCTCAAAACAGAATGAAAATGCTTCTTCACCGATTGAAACAATTGTGTCAGGCAGTGTGATTTCCTTAAGTTGCTTACATATTGAAAATGATTTTTTTCCTATTTCCGTAACTGTTGACGGAAAATTAACCGTTGTTATTGCAATTGCGGCACAACAGATAAAGTCAGGAATTTTTGTCATTCCTTCCGCAAAATTTATTGTTTTAAGATTGTAACAATTCTGAAAAGGTCCGCCACCGCTTGTTATTGAGGATATGACTGTTGACGGTATTGTGACTTCTTCAAGATTGTTGCATCCGCAGAATGCATTTCCGCCTATTTTTGTTATTCCTTCATGAAGTGTCACTTCGCTTATATTACAATATTCAAATGCATAAGAACCGATTTCAGTAACAGTTTCGGGTATAACAATTTCGTCAATACCGTATGTATTCTGACAGATATACCAAGGTATTTTTGTCATTCCCTCTTTGAAAACAACTTTCTTAAGATTTGAGCAGTATGAAAAACAACCTTGTGCTATTGTAACCGTCGTCGGAATAACTACTTCTGTAAGAGAATCACAGTAGCTGAATGTTCCTGTACCCAGATGTGTAATGCCCTCATGAAGATCAATTTCTTTAAGGTTTGTACAGCCTTTGAAAGTATGACTTTCAAACTTGTAAACCGTGGAAGGCAGATCTACAGTTTCAATTGTTGTGTTGTCCATAAAAACAGCCCACATTGTTGTTACGGGGAGTCCATCAATGGTTTCCGGTACAACAACGTGTGTTTCATTTCCGCTGTAGGACCTAAGGCGTATTTCGGTATTATCTTCGCTTATGTTGTATGTGTAATCACCGTAAGTGTATAATTCAGTTGAAAACGATTGTGCAGATACAATACACGACAAGGCACAGCTCAAAACAAGAACTGCACCTAAGCAAATAAGAGTTTTAATGATTTTTTTCATTGAATCATTCCCTTTTATTTAATTTTCTATCTTCATGCTGACATCAGCAATGAATTCATTGTTTTCAAAGCTCAAAAGCATATTTCCCGAATACTTTTTTGCCACGGATTCAACATTTTTCAGTCCTATACCGTGATTTTTTTTATCCGATTTGGATGTTTTAATCCTGTTATTTACAATTTTTACATCCTTTGCCGGATTTACAAACGAAAGTGTAAGAAATCTGTTTCTGATTGTAGCTGTGATTTTAATATATCTGTTACCCTCGAAATTTTTAAGAGCTTCAATGGCATTGTCCGTAAGATTTGCCACAACCGTGCAAAGGTCTACATTGAGTATACCGTTTTCGGGTATTCTGCCTGTAAAATCAATATGTATTGAGTATTCTTCCGCAAGTGAACTTTTGTCATTAAGAATTGCATCTGCAATAAAATTGCCTGTTGAAAATTTCTTTCCGAAATTGCCTGTCTGCATCTGAATATTCTCTATATAGTCGGATGCTTCCTGCGTTCTTCCGCTGTTAAGAAGCGAAGTGACAACCATCATATGATTTTTGTAATCGTGCCTGAACTGACGGATATCATCATTACTGTTTAACATCTGCTGATAATATTCATGCTGAACATCCATTTTGTAAATAATCTGATTCTGCTGATATGTAAGAATAAAAATCTTGCCGACAAAATACAGAATACAACAGATAACCATAATGGTTGAAACAGCATAAAAAACATTATACCAGTCAGAGCTTATGCCAAACTGTTTGTAATATCCCGTAAAATCAAATACAACAAGACACACATACACCCATTTGGGAATGGATGAAAATACATTTGCCAGAATATTAAGATTCGGATTATTTCCGGAAATTTTTACAATAACCATTACTGATGTAAAAATGAAAATATATACACAGCATTCTGCAATGATTCCCGTCGGCAACAATGATGCAACAACACCGTACATAACTTCGGATGTCATTATGTAAATTGATGCAAACACAACGGGCATCAGCTTTTTGTAACATTTCATTATTGCAAAGGGACAGAAAATCATCATAAGTGATGAGATTGTATCGGCTGCTGATTCGGCATCAATCCTGAGTTCAAACAGTTGCGGAAACAGCCATATTGATATTCCCGCAACAACTGCAACTGCTGAATAGACAGGAATTATAACCTGTTTCTTTCTGTACTCAAAGGACATAATACTGTGTAAAAGCAAGACTATACTTGCAAGTCCGGTTATATCTTTAAGAATATATAAAATAATTTCAAGTATCTGCAAATTGTCACCTCTTATGAGCCAAATTTGAGGTAATTCATATATGACTTATTAAATTCGTCACGGCATTTTGAACTCAGCAAGACAATTTCTCCGTTTGTAAGAGTAATTGTGTTTTTTTCAACAGTTGAGATATATCTCATATTTACGATATACCCTCTGTGAGTCCTGAAGAAATGAGGATTTGCAATTTCTGTCTGATAAACGGAAATTGCTTTATTGGCAATATACTCATTACCTGTCGTCTTGACTTTTGTGTGTTTCTTTGCAGCCTCGATATATATCACTTCGTCGGCATCAACAGAAATATGCGCCGTGTTGGTGGGAATTATGATTTTTCTGTTGTGATTATATATATCAAGGAACTTATCAAGAGCCTCGTAAATCTGAGCCTCACTTACAGGCTTTACAAGATACCTGAAAGTATCCACATGAAAACTGTCAAATACATGTTCTGCATAAGCCGTAAGAAAAACAATCATTATTCTACCGTCTTTTTCCCTTATATTCTTTGCAATATCAATACCGTTGCTGTCAGGCAGGTCATAATCAAGAAATACAATGTCGTATTCGTTGTAAATCTGCAAAAATGACTTTCCGTCAGCAAATCCGTCTACGGCACAGACTATATTCTTTTCATAGAGATAATCATTGATTATTTTTGAATAATCATTAATTATCTGTTTTTCATCATCACATATTGCTATTTTCACCATAAAACACCTCTTTTAGAATATCATATAGCTATATTTTAATCAAGTAAAAATTAAGCACATTGTAGCTTTGCTTGTATTGTAAAACTTGCTTCTGATTTAATCAATAGTCAGGGAACGAAAAGGTGTTTTCAGGGAATGAAAAACAAAAAAACTATCCGAAAAACAGAGTGATTTAAAAATATTTGAGGAATCATAACCACCTGTTGAACTGCTGGTTATGCTTCCCGGTCCGAATGGTGAGACTTGCATTGATTTGCAATGCAAAGTATCTTATTGTGTTCGGCTTCGCAGAGAGAGTTCAAGTCCCGACTGCAAAGTCTTTATAAAAAAACAAAAACCACTTCTTTCGAAGTGGTTTTTTTGGTCCGAGTGGCGAGACTTGAAATCCTGAACCACTGTTTTTTATAATTTTCTAAAATGCTGAAAAATGGCTATTCTGCGTGCTTCGCGGGCTGTTTTTCAGTTTTTTGTTTCTGCCCTGAAAGCACCCGAAATAAACCCCATAATCCCCAAATAATCCCCAAATAATCCCCAAGGGGATTACGGAATTCGGATTATATGTATGCAATTACATTTTTATTTTCATCAATTATTTCACCAGTGAAACCATTGCCTGCAGGTACAAATCTGAAGCCGTACTTTTTCATGTTTGACTTATCAAATTCACCAACAATTCTTGGTGTACAGTAATCGCATTTTGCTCCGTAGGCTACAAGTAAAATGAAAAAACGACAGCGGTAAACATCAAAATCATTAAAAACCGCCCAGGTTACATACTCAAACAGGCTTTCTCCGTCACCATCAAGATCAAAACTCCAATCTGCGCCGTATTCAAGAAGCAACTGTGCTATCTTAAGGCGGATTTCGATGTGAAGGTCTTCTGAATACTGCATACCCCAGATAACTTTATCACCATTATTATAACTCTGATTAGGGTCAGCTCCGTTTTTAAGAAGCAACTCCACCATACGGATATTATTGCAGACTATAGCAGATTCCAGAAATATTGTTCTGATTTCAAATAAGGTTTCTGATGTGCTGACAAATTCCTGATTTATATCCAGATTCTGAATGCATAATAATGCTTCATCTTCATTAAAATCAGGATCAAAACACATTGCTTCAAGTTTTCTGAGCATATTATATCACCTTGAAAATTTATTATATGTCAACAGTTTTTTGTTACCTTTTCACTTTATAAATTCAATGAGTTATATCTGCGTATAACCATGTCGATTACTTTTTTCAAATATAACATTCTGTTGATCAAATGTCAATTAATTTTCGACTTGCTGATTATAAACTGATTAAGACTTTCCCTTGGTATTCTCCAGCTTTTGCCTATCCTGAATGCCTTAAGCTCCCCGCTTTGCAATAATGAGTAAACGGTATTCTTTCCGATGTATAAAATCTCCGCAACATCGTTAACAGTAAGTATTTCATCTGACATGTAATCCATAAAAACTCTCCTTTCACCTTTTTACATTATTGTTCACTTTTATTCACCTGATAAGCACTCATTGCAATATGCAAACAAATGAAAATCACAGTAATAAGGCAGTGAAAAAGTTTTTGGAATCACAATTTTTTTGCAAAAATATAAATTTTTTCACTTTAATGTCCAATATATTGGACTTACACTTTCCGACCTATTGAGAAAAGAAAAATTTATAAATATAATAGAATTAATATATTCCAAAAGGAGCTCACCCTATGCCCGACATTGATAACTTTATCGCATTCCAAATAACAACATCCGACACCAGCTCCGGCAAAGGTAAATACAATAACTCAAACAACGGCAACAATCCCCCCCCCAACGGCTGCACAACAGCATTAATAATCTTAGCCATCCTCGGTTGGAAACTGTGGTTTGTGGGGAAAGTTTGCGGATAATTGTCAAAACAGACAAAACACAAAAGATTTTTCGCTTTATTATTGTATTTTATATATTATTTTGATATAATTACTTTAACTATGTAGTAATGTAACTAATTTTGTAAAAATTGTTATTAAATACACTTAACAAGTCCCAATAATCAAGCTCAAGGAGATTTAATCTATGAATATTATCAGCTTGTTTAGCGGTTGTGGAGGATTGGATTTAGGATTTGAAAAAGCTGGATTCAATATCCCGATTGCTAATGAATTTGATAAAACTATATATGAAACTTTTAAAGTTAATCACCCGAAAACGAAATTAATTGAAGGTGACATTCGCAACATCAAAGAAGAGGACTTTCCTGATAAGGTTGACGGTATTATTGGTGGACCGCCTTGTCAGAGTTGGTCTGAAGCAGGCTCCTTGAGAGGTATTAATGATGAACGTGGTCAATTGTTCTATGAATACATCAGAATATTAAAGAACAAACAGCCAAAATTCTTTTTAGCTGAAAATGTTAGTGGTATGCTGGCTAACAGACATTCAGATGCAGTAAAAAATATCGTTGCAATGTTTGAAGAATGTGGATACGATGTAACGATTACACTTGTTAATGCAAAAGACTATGGTGTTGCTCAAGAAAGAAAAAGGGTTTTTTATATCGGATTCAGAAAAGACCTTGCTATTGATTTTAAATTTCCTAAAGGTTCTACAACAGATGATGACGACAAAATAACTCTTCGTGATATTATTTGGGATTTACAGGAATCTGCAATTCCTGCATTGCCAAAGAACAAACATAATCCTGATGCTATAAATAACAACGAATACTTTACCGGTTCGTATTCCACAATTTTCATGAGCAGAAATCGTGTGAAGAATTGGGATGAACAAGCTTTTACTGTTCAGGCTTCTGGAAGACAATGCCAACTTCATCCACAAGCACCAAAAATGATTAAACATGGACATAATGATTGTAGATTTGTTGAAGGTAAAGAACATTTATACAGACGGATGACTGTAAGAGAAGTTGCAAGAGTTCAAGGGTTTCCTGATGATTTTAAGTTCATATATACCAGTGTGGATACTGCATATAAAATGATAGGAAATGCCGTTCCTGTAAATTTAGCTTACGAAATTGCTGTAGCTATCAAAAAAGCATTAAGAGGTGCAAAATAATGAGCAATCAAAGCAACGATAAAGGCAGAGCATACGAATATATTTGTTTGCAAACTTTATACAAAGAGATTAACGAAGTTCGACCGGCATCTATTGTTGACAATAGCAGTTTTCACGCAGCTCATCGAGCATGGGAAACAATTGATATAGAAACACGTGGAACATTGATTATAAGTGCAAAGGCAGCCGTCGCAACACTTTTTGATATGGAACCAATGATTTTAGAAGATGACGGTGATTGTCTTGAACTTTACATTCAGCCGGATACAAAAGGCGAAGTCGGCGATGTTAGAGATATTATCATTTTAAGAAAAGATGTACGCTGGGAAATTGGTTTGAGTATTAAACATAATCATTTTGCAGTAAAACATAGCCGACTCGGTAGTCAATTAGATTTTGGTGACCGTTGGTTTGGTATTCCTTGCTCAGAACAATACTGGGATGAAATTGCTCCAATTTTTGATTATCTTATCAACGAAAAACGCAATGGAACAAAGTGGAGTGAACTTCCCGACAAAGAAAACGATGTGTATATTCCTTTATTAAATGCATTCGTTGCTGAAGTCAGCAGAGCAAACGCTACATACCGCGATGTTCCCGAAAAAATGGTTGAGTACTTACTTGGTGAATTTGATTTTTATAAAGTTATTAGTATTGATAATAAAAAAGTTACTCAAATTCAAACTTATAATTTAAGGGGTACTTTGAATCAATCTGGAAGAAGGAACAACCCTAAAATACTTGTTCCTATCTCAGCATTACCAACACGTATTGTAAGTTTAGACTTTAAACCAGGCAGTAACAATACCGTAGAGTTGTATATGGATGGCGGCTGGCAATTCAGCTTTAGAATTCATAATGCATCAACACTTGTTGAACCAAGCTTGAAATTTGACATTCAAATCATCGGAATGCCTGCAACCATCATTTCTATCAATTGCACATGGAACTGAAAGTAGGCAGTCTATTTTCAGGAATCGGTGGTATAGATATTGCTTTTAAACAGGCTGGATTTAAAATATCTTGGGCTATAGATAACGATGAAAACTGTTGTCGTACATACCGCCATAACTTTATAGACTCTCAAATAATACAAAAAGATATTCGTCTAATAAATCCTGATGACCTAAGCAAAGTTGATATATTAATCGCCGGTTTTCCGTGTCAATCATTTTCCATAGCAGGAAAGCAAAAAGGTTTTTTGGATGCGAGAGGGCATTTGTTTTATGAGGTTGAGAAATTCATAAAAACTTATAGCCCACGAATTGTATTTCTTGAAAATGTTCGAAATCTAATAGAACATGATAACGGAAAAACATTTAATATTGTTCACAATATTTTGTCCGAGCTTGATTATTCTATTCGCTACCGTGTGTTACGAGCATCAGAATATGGTGGAGTTCCTCAAATACGTGACAGGATTTATATTGTCGCTTTCAGGGAACAATTTGATTGTGATTTGTTTTCATTTCCAGAACCAATAGAGTTAAATTGCTCTATCGAAGATGTTTTGCAAAGAGATTGCAGACGGCACAAATCATATTATTATGCAGAAAATGAGGCATTTTACAAATTCTCAAAAGGTATTGTTACTCGTAAAGATTCAATCTATAGAGTATATCACGACAGCATTAAGTTGACACAAAACAAGATGTGTCCAACCTTGACCGCATCAATGGGGATTCGTCCGAATCAAGTTCCATTAGTTGTTGACAATTATGGATTACGAAAACTTACTATTCAAGAATGTCTTGATTTTCAGGGCTTTCCAAAAGAGTTTCATTTCCCTCACACTATAACACTTGAAGATGCATATAAACAAATAGGTAATTCTGTTTGTGTGCCCGTGATTAAAAGAATAGCAGAACAAATTAAAGTGGTTTTGACAACAAACTGAATCTTAAGGAAGGGATATTATTATGCAAGAATTTCTTAAACAATTTGAAGAATACTGTAGAACGCCTGGAGTTGATTCAAACAAGGCACACTCTTATTCAAAAGCAATTGAATATTTGTGTAATTATTTGCAGATAGATGTTGTTAATGAACAAACTATATCCTTGATTAAAGATTTTCAAAACAACAGCAACGACAAGAATAGCATTGAATATAAAAATGCATTACAATTCTTTGTACAGCGTGGACAAAAGTCATATTTGGAAAACGGTTTTGTTAAAGCTGCTCTTAAGTATTTCTTTAAGTTTATGAATGAATATAATAATGGCAACATCAAATCTTCTTTCATCAAATTCCTCGGCTCTGTTGACAGCTTAAACGGCTACCAAAAATCATATAAGCTTGTTTTATACAAAGTTATGTTTGATTTGATGGATGAAGACGGCAAGTGTTATTCGGTTGATGTTGCGAATAAATTCAAACAATTCTATGTTGACAGAGTTAATGCAGGTAAAGTTCCTGATGTTGAGGTTGATTACCGTATTGGGTCTGTCAAGAATAGTAGTGTAAAGGATATTTACAATGTTATAGTTTCTAATCCGTTTAGTGTAATTAAAGATAAAGGTTTTATGTATAAAACCAATGAAAGATTTGAATCAGAACAAATTTGTTTTGATGAGGAACTAATTAGTCAGTTATCTGATGATGACATTTCTGAAATTAAACAAATTGTTGATAAAAAGCTGGAGTTATATTTTTTAAAAATTGACGGTTCAAAATCTAAAAACGCATGGTTGTTAGCATGGAATCCGAACAACTGGGATTGGGAAGATTTTGATGAAGCGGTTAAAATGACTCGTGAAGGAATCTCTTATGATAACACATGGGCGTGTTCAAGTAGTAGTGTTTTGCCTGGTGACAGATTCTTCATGATTACACTTGGCACTGATTCAAACTGCATAATGGCATCCGGTTATGCAACAAGTGAACAGTATGAATATGAACATTGGGATCCTCAAAAACGTGCTGAAGGAAAAATGAATAAAGGTATTGATGTTAAATTTGATTACATTGTAGACATCAATAATGAAAATGGTCTTGCACAGTCATTTCTCAAAAACAAATTCCCCGGACAGCATTGGAGTCCTCAAGCTTCAGGTATATCCATAAAAGATCACTATGTTGAAGAATTAGAACAAGAGTGGCAAAAAATTTGTAATTCCACATCAACTACATTTGAAGAAAAATTTAAACTTTGGATGAAATGGCAACCACAGAGAAAATTACCTTCATTACTTTATAAGGAAAGCACTATTGATTCAATGGTTGCTATTCTTAAGCGAGGCTCTGCAGCTTTTCAATCTGATGATACTGTTATTGGAAATTGTTTTAATATCAATGATAAAATAATATTTGAAAAATTCGCACAACGTGTATTTGCGAGAGCAAAAGAGCTTGATTTTAAATACGGGCATTCAGATTACCGAAATGCACTTTATTTTTATCTTAAGTTCTTATCTGTACAATCGTTAGAAGGTATTAATTATAACAAAATAAAAAATATTGCAGATGCTTACGAAAAACATTTTGATGTTATTTTCAATGGCGAAAAATACAAAATTGATGCATTAGAGCAATTTAATAAACATTGGGACATAAATGCGCCTGATTTCGCAAAAATGTTAGAAAACTCTTTTGCGAAATGTGCAAATTTACTTGCTTCAGGCAATTATTTTGCATATACGGGAATAGTTGAGTTCGCACAAGCAAAACCTGAAACAGCTCGTTCATTATTCAAAAAGCTGTATAATGAAACCGAAGATTTCGTTAAATGTGCAAATGACTTTAAAGCTCAAAGTGCTGAATATTTTGAATCTCTTAACAAATCAACTTATCAGGATTTACATGCAGTTTCTGTATATGCATTCTTTATGTATCCTCATAAGTATTGCATTTATAAATCAAGCTTTTATGATGATTTTGCAAAAACAATCGGATTTAAACCTGAAAAAGGTAAAGAAGATTATAATACTTCTCGTATTAAGAATAATGAAGCGTTGTTTGAAGCTGTAAAATACATATTAAGTACCCACAGTAAAAGCTTGCTTGAAAAATTTGAGCAAAAAGAACAAGAGTGTAATTTGGATTCAATATCTTTAAATTACTGGGCTTTTGATTTAATTCATTCCATACGATATGGAATACTAAATAACCAGGATGAAGAAGGTGAGGAAATGACATCAAAACAGAAAATTGAAGCTATAAAAAATTACATAGCTGCAAAAGGCTTTAATTATGAAGGAAAACTTATTGAAAACTTCTATCTTAGCCTTAAGTCTAAGCCGTTTGTCATTCTCGCCGGCACATCAGGTACAGGTAAAACAAGACTTGTAAAACTCTTTGCAGAAGCAATTGGTGCGAAGATGAAACTTGTTCCTGTTCGTCCTGACTGGTCAGATTCTTCAGATTTATTCGGTCATACAAACTTATCTGGTAAATTCCAGCCCGGTGCAATTATTGATTTTATCAAACAGGCTGAATGGGACAAAGAAACCCCATATTTCCTTTGTCTTGACGAAATGAATCTTGCACGTGTTGAATATTATCTCAGTGACTTCTTATCAATAATTGAAACCCGTGACCGAAAGGATAACGGAGATATTGAAACTGATCCTATGGTTGATGTTGATTATTATAAGGATAATGATGCTGCCTCAAAATACGGTCGTGTATTTATTCCGGACAACCTTTATATTATAGGTACTGTCAATATGGATGAAACAACATTCCCGTTCAGCAAAAAAGTTCTTGACCGAGCAAATACAATTGAATTTTCTTTTGTAAATCTTATGGCAAAACCTGCTGTTGCAACAATTAATATTCCTCAACCGTTAAAAGAAAATAACACATTCCTTAAAACAGAATATCTGTATTTGCAGGACTGTGATGATTCTGATGTCGTAGATGCTGTATGCTTCGACCTTGAGGAGCTTAATGCTGTTTTGTTAAAAGCAAACCTTCATGTAGGTTATCGTGTGCGTGATGAGATATCATTCTATATGATGAACAACAAGAATGCCGATCTGCTTTCAAAAGAAGCTGCGTTCGATAATGAAATTATGCAGAAGATTCTTCCGAGAATTCAGGGCAGCAGTCGTGCAATCAAAGATGTTTTATCCGAAATGTTTATTAAGTGTGCAGGTGACTACACAGGTCTTGCAGGTGCAACCGATTTCGAGCAGATGTCAGCATATATAGATTCAGAAAAAACATGCAAATATCCCAACAGTGCAAAGAAAATTGCGTTTATGATGAGGAGATACGAAGAAGATGGCTTTACTTCCTACTGGCTCTGATAAAATATTAGAAGTTCAATCAGGAAATATATACGTCGTTATCAAAAGCAAAAATTCTCACCCGAATCTGACAAATAAAAATATTTTACATCAATCATCGGAACTCCGTGTTACCGGTATTGATGTAAACAGTGTCAGAATTTTTGGTGAGGAAAAAGTTGCAGACGATAACGACGGTATAAGTGCGTCTTCTTACAATATTTCAACCTGTCCTTTGTTCTTCGAACAGACAGATTATGAAATAATTATAAAAAGTACAGATGGTAAGTCAGTGTCATTATGGCACGAGAATTATACCGTAAGAAACAAAATAAGTCCTGTTACCGATTCTGATGATCTGATAAGTGGTATTATCAATTTCGGTAACAGTGCAGGTTTTTCAGATTTTGAGATTTCTTATAACGGCAAAAAATGTCTTGTTATCAGAATTGAAGTTTTTCCGTCAAAGATATCGTACAAAGAAGATTATCAGAACATGCTTCAGGATATTTCAAATGAGATATCCGATGCAGTTCTTGATTTTATGAGAAATACATATCAGGAATTTTCAATCGGCTCAACACAAAATAATATTCCTGCACTTTTCTTTGAGATTATCAAACAGATTTTTGATAAGTTTCAGAATGCAGCCAATATGATAATTTCTTCTCCGCATCACAAATTGTATGTGGAGCATCCTGTTGTGCCTTCTCATAAGGTCAAAAAAATTGACAATCATACAATCAAATGGTTACAGAAACATCCTGAGAATATTGTTGCTGCAAATAACGGTTATTCAGCAATCAAAGCTCCTACAGTAAAGAAACAAATCACTTTCAATACAATTGAAAATCAGTTTACAAAATTCATTCTGAAATCAACAGTATCAAAGTTAAAAGATTTTAGGGAAAGATATATAAAATCAACAAAATATCCGGAAGCATCAGTTCTTGAAAAAGTGTCATCAATGACCACTGATCTTAACAAGCTTGTAAATACATCATTCCTGCGCGATGTTGATGACTACAAAGCAACACAAAGTATGTCATTAGTGTTTGAAATGGCACCGGGCTATCGAGAACTTTATAAATATTATCTGATGATGCAGCGTGGGCTCTCTGTTCACGGTGATGTATTCAGAATGTCAATGAAAGACACTGCTCAGCTCTATGAGTACTGGTGTTTCATTAAGCTTGTATCTTTGATGAAAAAAAGTTATAAGCTTGCGTCCTCTGATGTAATTAAAATTGACAATACCGGAGTCACTATCAGTCTTGTAAAAGGCAAGAAATCTGAAGTTAAATTTATCAATCCCCGAACGGGAGAGAAAATTACTCTTGCGTACAATCCGGGAGAACAAACTACTCAGACAGTTAACCAGAAACCTGATAACGTTCTGACTCTGGATAAACGAGGAACTGATATTGAATACAAATATGTCTTTGATGCAAAGTACCGCATTGAAAACAACCCTGCAGATGCTTTTTATCCCGACGACAAACCCGGCCCGAAAGTCAGTGATATCAATACAATGCACCGTTATCGAGACTCCATTGTTTACGAAAACAAAACACCATCAAGATTCATGTTTGAAAAGAAGATGTTCGGTGCTTATGTGTTATTTCCTTATGATGATCCTGATGATGAATATAAGAATCATCGTTTTTACAAGAGTATTGAAACCGTTAATATCGGCGGTTTGCCGTTCCTTCCCGGCACTACCGAATTGGTTGAATCTTTCCTGGGTGAGCTTGTTGCTGATTCTTCAGAATCTGCATTTGAAAGAGCATCATTGCCCAGAGGTATTGAAGAAAGACTTGCAAAAGTTGATTGGTCTGTTAAGGATGTTATGGTGGGAACAGTGCGTTCTGAAGAGCAGTTAAACTTTAATCTTCAAAATAATGGTTACTATGTTCCCGAAAAATATATCACAAAAGATATGTTACCTATCAGATATATCGCACTTCACGAACAGAATATCGGTAGTGAACCCGGTATAAAACGTTACGGTGAAGTATTAACTGTCAGAAAAATAAAACGCGGAAGAATACCTGTTCCCATGAGCAGAAATAATTCTGAAGAAATTTATTATTATTTTAATATCCGCAATTGGGAATCGCTTGATAAAATTATTGAAATCAAAGACAGCAACAGAGGAAAACCGCAGTTTACAAATAAATTCCTGCTTGATAACTGTTCAAAATCGTACCAGCTGTTTGCAATTTCATCTGAAGAAGAATATCGTCTGATGATTGAGATAAACAAAGCCTTTGAAAATCTTGATGCATCACAAAAGAGTGATAACACAGCAGTTTACAGAATCAATGACAAAAATACTGTTTATGTTTCTGATGGTAATTTTGTTATCACAAATGATTCCGGTGAAATCATCGATACAATATCTATAAGCAGTTTTGCAAAAAAGCCAAGAGAAGGATTTAATAAAATCAAAAAACTGGCAGAGTGATTTTCAGGAGATAACCAAATAATACGGAGGCAAAATTATGAAAGTATTATTCTGTAAAATATCTTGCATGAAATTTTACAAAGGTGCATGTGATAATGACAAGCCTTTCAATGGCGGAAGTTTTGTAAAAGAAAACGGTTACGGCCATGAAGAAAATAATTTTTATGCAGTAGATATTTCCGATGATGAGAGTTATTGTCTTGGATTTGTTGAAACAAAATCTACTAAAAACGGCAAAATCAATGAATTACATATTGAAAAAATTGATGGATGTTCAGATTGCAAAAAATCTGAATCAGTTAATGGCGTTTTAGTTATATGGTGTGCAACAACAGATTTGAATGAAACTTCAGTTGTTGGTTGGTATAAGAATGCAACTGTATATCGTAATTATTGTGATGCTGAACTTGACGGTTATATTCAATCTTTTAATATGATTGCAAAAAAAGAAGATTGTGTTCTTATTCCTCACACAGACAGGCATGTTTATAAATGGAAAGTTCCTGTTGCAAAAGTAAACGGATATGGTTTCGGACAGTCATTAGTTTGGTATCCGACAGATAAAAAAGGCGCAGAATACGCAGAAAAAATGGCAAAACAGATATTTACATATAACGGCGAAAACTGGATTGACGTATTCCCTGAACAAGATTAAGAGGTTTTTGCAATATGATTAAAGAACTTATGCACGACCCGATTTTTCTCAGTCTGAAATCGGAAGTCGCAACAAAAGAAGATTTGCAGGTTGCTGAGGATTTGCTTGACACTCTGACCGCTCACAAAGACGGTTGTGTCGGTATGGCGGCAAATATGATAGGTGTACTTAAACGCGTTATTGCTTTTGATAATAACGGTACATATATGGTTATGTTTAATCCTGAAATTATCAAAAAATCAAAACCGTATGAAACAGAAGAAGGCTGTCTTTCTTTGCTCGGCGGACCTCGAAAGTGTAAACGTTATAAGAGTATAAAAGTACAATGGCAGACGGCTGAATTTCAGACTCGCATCAAGACTTTTACAGGTTTTCCTGCACAGATAATTCAGCATGAGATTGACCATTGTGACGGTGTATTGATTTAGTCATAATATGTTATTCAAAGCAATTAAATGCCACTCCTGGAAATGTTAGATTTTCTTTGTTTAGAGTCTGAGTTTGTAAAGGTTGATCGAGATTAATAATTCTATCAATTTTTATATTTTCAGTTGTTTTGTAATTTGTTATTAAAACTGGATTTGCCTTAAAACTATATTTTAAAACAGACAAAATCTTTTGCACTTCTATATCAAAATACTCTACAATTCTTGGATCTTCCCACCTGTTTTTTTTAAGAAAACAACTGAAATTTTCACTATAAAAAAGGATTTGATTCATAAAATTTACCTCATGAAAGGATGAAATTTATATGGTTAAAAATATTGAAGAAGTATCAATGCGATTTCATCCAAGAGCCTTTTCAGCTTTTGGAGCAGATCTAGTGACCAATGATTCTGTTGCGATTACGGAACTGGTAAAAAACAGCTACGATGCCTTTGCAAATAATGTAATTGTTTCTATAACTGATGACTCTATTGAAATAAGAGACGATGGTTCAGGAATGACCAGAGATATAATAAAAGATGCATGGGCGGTTATTGCTACTCCATATAAAGAAAAAAAGCCTACAGTAGAAAAAAACGGTAAAATTCGTAGAGTTTCTGGCAATAAAGGATTGGGGCGTTTTTCAGCAGCGCGACTTGGACGCTTTTTAGATATTATTACAAAAAATAGTGAAGATAAATATATTTCCGCTAAAATTGATTGGGAAAGTTTTGTCAATTCTAGTAGTATGTCAGAATGCAAAGTTACACTGACCATACATGATTCACACGAAGAATTAGAAGAGTGTGGTACTATTATAAGAATTTCTAGTTTATACGAAAAATGGGATAGTAAAAAAATTAATGAATTGAAAAATTCACTTTCAAGATTAATATCTCCGTTTGATGAAGTTAGTGATTTTAGCATTACTTTAAATCACGAATCTTATGCAACTCCAATCAAAATAACTCCGCATAAATTCATAAAACATCCGACATATTCTATAAGTGGAACGGTTGATTCGTGCGGAAAAATATCTTGGAAATATATTTATGCACCCAGAATTAAAACTATTACAGAAAAAAATGGAAACATAGATTGGGAAGAAGCACGCAGAGGATTTGAAGCCATTCATTTATTTGATGACTCTTTAAAAGAAGAATATATTGCGGGTGAATTTTCTTTTGAAATAAGAGCCTGGGATTTAGATACTGATAGTATTGCGGATGTGTCAGATGCATTTAATATTGGCAGAAGAGAAATAAGAAACAGTATTTCTGAATATAAGGGTCTGTCGATATACCGTGACAACGTCCTTGTTCTTCCAAAATCAGACGCAACAAAAGACTGGCTTGGAATTGATATTCGTAGAATAAGCCAAATTGGTAGGCGTTTAAGTACAAGTCAAATAATAGGTTTAGTTAATATTTCTTCAGAATTCAATCCTGAAATAAAAGATACTACTGATCGTGAAAAATTAGTTGATACAATAGAATATAAACAGTTTTGTAAAATAATTGAGACGGTTATAGTTACACTTGAAAATCAAAGATATATTGATAAAGTTCCTAAAACTGCACCCACAAAGAAAAAAGGGTTGAACGATTTAATTTCGCCATTGTCTACAGTACCTCTTGTCTCGAAAATTGAGGAAGCTGTTAATGAAGGAAAGAACTCTGAACAAATCCTTGATACTGTAAGGGTATATGCTGAAGAAAACGAAAAAACATTGATAGAATTAAACGATCGTTTAACATATTATGCACAAACAGCATCTTTGGGGTCTGTTGCGGTTGTTATTCTACATGAGATATTAACTGGAATGACAGTAATAAAAAGATTTTTAAAGCGTATTAAAACAAAATTTAGTGATATCGATGAGAAGACACAGGAATATTTACAGGATTCTGAAACATATCACGCACGCCTTGTGGAAGTTGCTAATAGTTTTGCACCCTTATACCGTAAAACTTTAAGAGAAGAAAATAATTTTTGTAATTTGAAGGAAGAAGTATCAAAAAGCATACGATTGATTTCAAGTAAAAAAGAAGCTAAAGACATTAATTTTAGCTTTAATATTGATCAGAAAATAGATGTTTCCATTTCTTGTGGTGAATTGCAGACCATTCTTATTAATTTGTTTGATAATTCAATTTTTTGGATCAATTATTCAAAGAAAACTGAAAAACAAGTATGTGTTTCTGTGGATGCTATTTTTCCTGATAAAATCAGATTATCCGTGAGTGATTCTGGCTTGGGTATAACCCATGATGAGGTCGATAAAATTTTTCTGCCTGGAATTACTTCAAAGCCTCATGGAATAGGAATGGGTTTGGTTATTGTAACTGAAATACTGAGTAATTATGATTGTAAAATTGGCACTGTAATTCCAGGGGAACTAAATGGTGCTACATTTGTGTTTGAATTACCGATTAAAGAAGGTGGTGGAGTTTAATGAAGGTATTGATAATTGACGATATAGAAGATACCGTAAAAGGCATAGTAGATAGTTGTGATGAACATAATTGGGAATGTAAAATTTCAGATTTTGATGATGCTTATAAATACATATTTGAATTTGATCCAGATGTAATAATTCTTGATTGGCGCGAAGATGCTGAAAATATTGATGTTGGAGAAACAATTTTAAGTAATATTTGGCGGAACGGGTTTAGACCGTTAATTATATTTACCGCTAATGCAAAATTGCTGAATATCGACTCGAAATTGCAGGAAAGTAATATGATCAAGGTTATATCAAAAGGTGATGAAGACCCTGTAATTGAGCAATTAGAGGCTCTTGAAAAGTTTGCTTCGGCATTAGAACTATATCGCAATGATATGGGTAAGGCATTAATAACTGCTCTGAATTCAATTGAAAATATGAAAGTACAACCCGATGTAGAGGAACGTGTAATTGAATATGTTTTATCAAAAAGAACAGCATCGTTTTTTGATAAAGAGTATGTCAGTTCATTGCCGCCTGCTTGGGTGCAATATCTATGTCCTCCAGTAAATGTGAGTTTAAATGTTTGTGATGTGATACGCATTAAACATAAGGATGTAAACTGGGATGTAGCAGGACGACCAGAGGAATATTTATTAGTTTTGACACCATCGTGTGATATGAGCATGGAAGGTGGTAGAGATCCAAAAGTGTCACATGTGTTGTGTGCACGCTGTTGCGAAAAAGAAGCATTTCACGGAAAGGAACTTTCATCGAATCCTAAACAAAAAAATATTACAGACGTAACAAAAGGTTTGTCTGCTGGTTACAATTTGAGCAAAGTAGCACTGCCTGGTCTAACAAATGCGATTCCTTATTTAACTGTTGATTTGAAAAAGATTGAGCTTGTAGCTATTAGTGAAATAGCAACTAATATAAGAACTGTTAATGATTCAGATAAATATGTGAGAGTTGCATCGATTGCAAGTCCATTTAGAGAGCAGATCGTTTGGGCTCACATGCAAAATTCTTGCCGTCCAGGTGTTCCTGATCGTAATTTTGAACTATGGGCAAAGGAAATATTAACGATATGATAGCAATAGACTTTTTTTGTGGCGGCGGTGGAATGACCCGTGGTCTTATAGATGCGGGTATTGAAGTTCTCGCAGGTATAGATTCTAATCCTGATTGTTGTGAAACCTACGAAACAAACAATCACAATACATATCTACAGTGTGACATTTGCGAGCTTACACCAGAACATTTAACCGAAATGTTTCCTCAGTTAAATAACCCAGATGAACTCATGTTGGTTGGTTGCGCTCCTTGTCAGCCTTTCAGTTTACTACGACGAGAAGAATTTGATGAAAATGGTAATCCTATACCCCACAAATCAGTAAACTTACTAACAGAGTTTGGTAGGTTTGTGGAAGCACTTCATCCAGCTCACGTTATGGTAGAAAATGTCCCTGGACTTAAAGGCAAGGGTTTTGATATTCTTGACAGTTTTAAAAAAATGTTAGAAGAAGAAGGATATCAATGGGATGAAAAAACATTATATGCAAAAAATTATGGTGTTCCACAAAACAGAAGGCGATATATATTAATAGCGTCCAGATTGTTTAATCCTGTGATACCAGCTCAAACTCACGGTGATGGTCCTGATTTGATACCATATTGCACAGTTCGACAAACCATAGAAAATTACCCGGCTATTATCGCTGGAGAAAATTACGAAAATATACCTAATCATCGTTGTGCAAACTTAAGTGACTTGTTATTGCGAAGAATTATAGCAACACCACACAATGGAGGTAGTCGAACAGATTGGCCAGAAGAATTAGTGTTGGATTGTCACAAAAGTTTCAAAGGGCATACTGATGTTTATGGCAGAATGAAATGGGATGAACCTTCTCCAACATTAACTGTAAAATGTTTTAGCTTGTCCAACGGTCGCTTTGGTCATCCTGAGCAAAATAGAGCTATATCACTACGAGAAGCAGCAGCATTACAAACTTTTTCAGATGATTATATTTTTTATGGAAGTGTCCAAGAAATAGGCAGACAAATAGGTAATGCTGTCCCCGTTTTGCTGGCGAGAGTAATGGGACGGTATATATTACAGGAGCATAACTTATATTTAGAGAACTCTTGAAAAGATTTAAGAATATTGAAAAAATGAAGCCACTTATGAATGACGGCTTTGTTTATTCAAATACCAGAGTTTGTTATTTACTGAAACTATAACTCTAATTTACAATGTTCTTGAATGCATATTTTATAGCAAATATTTATAAATTGGTCACATGTTTATTTAACATCTCAGCCATCTCCTTAAACTGCGCTGCCCCACCAAAATTGTGGGTGACATAGGTGACGACGATGTCGGACTGTTGTATCATCCACTTGTTACGCCAAGAGATTGCGAAGCGTTTGGGTACGGTTTCAAGACCTTCGGGGTAGATGGTGTTTGATAAGTTATCGTACTTGTTTTTCTCAGTTGGTAGATAGGCAAAAACAATGCTGTAGCTTATGGGGTAAGTTTGGGATAAATCTTCAAGCTGACGGCGGACCATGGTGTCAAAATTGCCGTTGTTGCCTACATAAAACACATTTACATTTTTATTTTCAATCAAATCTATCAGAGTCGACCTTAGGGTCGGCTCTATTTCTTTTGGTGTGTCTTTGTGACCAAAGAATGTGCAAACCATAAAATTCCACCTCATAAATAATGCCCACCGAAGTTATCCGGTGGGCAATCTCCTGACAACGCTATCCTTTGTAAATAAAGAAGTATGGACGAAACATACCAATACAATCGTGTGTATAGCGGTCATAAAAGATATGATTTTATTACCCGTAACCGGGTAAACTTATTTTATCACAGACATATTGCAAAAGTCAACCCGTATTCGGGTAATTACATGTAAATTTGCAGTTATCATAATATTAACCCATAAATGGGTAATTGTAGTAATGAGGTGCAAATTATGGAATACTCTGAGATATATGTAAAACGCATCAGATCTCTCTGCAAACAGAGAGGTATTGCGATAAATAAACTTGCAACTATGAGTGATGTCAAGCAGTCAACTCTTGATAATATAGTAAGAGGACTTACAAAGAATCCGAGGGTAAAAACACTCCATAAAATTGCACTTGCATTCAATATGACATTGTCAGAATTTCTTGATTTTGATGAGCTGAATGAATATTCATTTGATGATGACGATGATGAATAAACCGACCTCCTTGTTTGCGCAAGGAGGTTTCTGCTATCATTTTCTTTATAGACATTTTATTTTTCATATGATAAAATGAAAATATCAGGATATACATCAAAAAGGTGGTTTTTATGTCATACACAAGAGATCAGATAATTTTACGTCTGAATAAACTGTCGGCAGATATGTCGCTGCTTTACAATGATGACTGCATCAACTATACAAGCAAGACTTCCGACACAAAAGAATATTACACAGAGGTTATTGCAGAATGGCTTCTGGCTCATATTGAATTATTGGATGAAATAAAAACGATCACACGAAAATCATCCTATCGTGTAGCAGGACATGACGGCATTCCCGACAATCCTGATTCAAACAGAACAGAAGAACTGACAGCTATGGCTATAATGCGTCAGGGAGAGCTTCCTTTAGTCGGACAAGTGCTTGATTACCAGACGCCACTGAAAAATAAAAAAACTGACAAAGCAGGCAAAATCGATCTGATCGCATATGACGGAACAACATTGCGAATCTTAGAGCTGAAAAAACCTACAAGTGAAGAAACAATGTTGCGTTGTGTTCTTGAAGGATATACATATCTGGAAACCGTTGATAAATCAAAGCTGTTGGCGGATTTCAAGCTCCCATCGGATACTGTTATTGAAGCGTGTCCGTTTGTATTTCACGGTGGTTTACAGTGGAATGAAATGCAGCAAGACAGACCGAATCTTAAAAAACTGATGGATATAATCAGGTCAAAACCTTATTATATAACTGAAAAAAATAATGAATATGTTGTAATGGAGGAATAAGAAATGATTGCAGACGAAAGAAAAGACTGGATTGAAACCTTCATTGGTGGTGCTTGTGGTGTGATTGCAATAATTGCAGCAATTATTGAATATGCCCTTGGTGATAACGGAGCAATTGCTGGATTGTTCAAAGATGTTTTTGGTACTGCTGTTGTAGTTGTATTATTAATTATGGCTATGCCGAAACGCAAACCGAAAAATTTAGAGAACATTTTGCAAGATAAAGTCGAAGCATGGGGTATTTCTAATGCTCCTATGATTTTTAAAACAGAAGGTTTTGTATGCGCAAAAGAAAACAAATATACACAAGGATTTGTTCTCTTACAAAACCCTTTAATGTATCTTACTCTTCTTGATATTAATCAAGAGAGTGATGATTGGCATAGTTATGCAAGTTACACATCAAAACGTACAGGTAAATTTCTTGATTTTCCTCCTTACAAAGAAATGGTTTCTGATAAATTTGACATTCTGTTTGTTCTTGAACAAAAACACTTTAAAGATAAGGAAGACATCAAAGAAATTATCACTAATATGAAAAAAGCAATTGAAAAGCATTTTGAAAAAGAAATTGCTGCTGAAAAAATAAAAGTTAATCGCATTGGTAATTCTGAAAAATTTACTATAGAGTTTAGATCAAAAATCAGCAATAAAAAGGATATTGAGTTTTTGATTTCTGTTACTGACTATGTTCTTTCGCTTGTAAAAATAATTGCATAATCATGAAAATAACTATTCATCGAGGACAAAATCAGATTGGCGGATCAATAATTGAAATCGCATCTGATACAACAAGAATAATACTGGATGCAGGGTCGGAACTGGATGAAGAAATCCCCGTTGCACCGCAGATAGAAGGCTTGTTTTTCGGACAGGCTTCATATGATGCAGTCCTGATTTCGCACTATCACGGTGATCATCTTGGATTATGCGATCAGATTCTGCCTGAAATTCCTATTTATATCGGCAAAGGCGCTGCAAACGTAACCAATTCTGCACGCAGATACACAAACAAGCCTGAATACAGTTTTACTGATTATTATGAATCAGGGAAACCCTTTGCTATCGGAGATATTCAGATTACACCCTATCTGTGTGACCATTCGGCTTTCGATGCATATATGTTCCACATAGAATGCGATGGAAAATCCTTAGTTTATTCAGGTGATTTTCGTTCAAACGGCAGAAAAAACTTCAATCATCTGCTGCACAGACTTCCTTCTGCAGATGCCTTGATTATTGAAGGTACAACCCTTTCAAGAGCTTCTGCAACACCAAAAACCGAAGCTGAACTGGAGCTTATGGCAACAGAAGAAATATCGAAGACAGATGCTCCCGTATTTATTCTTCAGGCTGCGACAAACATTGACCGAATTGTTACTGCATTCAAAGCTGCCCTCAGAAGTAATCGTGTGTTGATACAAGATTTGTATATGGCAGAGGTTGCATCTGCTGCAGGAGAAAGCATACCGAATCCGGAAAATTTCTCAGGCGTGCGTGTTTTTATAACAAACGGCTATAACGGCAGACACGAGATTCTGGACAGTAAATATAAGAAAGCAAAAATCGGCAAAGCAGGTATTGCTAAACAGAAATTTTTTATGTGCGTGCGACCGACTATGAAGAAATATCTTGATGACATTTCAAAAATGATATCATTTGACGGTGGCATTCTTTTTTACTCAATGTGGGGCGGCTACAAAGCTAAAGAAGATATTGCAGAATTCTTGCAGTTTATGCAGGACAAGGGTGTTAGTGTTGTTGATTTACATACAAGCGGTCACGCTGATGCTGAAACCATACGCTCATTGGTAAAAGACGTCAATCCGAAATATATTATTCCCGTACATACCGAAAATGCGGATTGGTTTAAGGAGTGCGGAGAGTATATCGTTTGCGAAGACAAAGAAATCTCATTATAACGGAGTACCATTATGTTAGCTTATACATACAAAGAACACGGAAAATTTGAGTTGACCGATAAACCGAAGCCTGAGATTATTGACTCCCGTGATGCGATTGTCAGGGTGACTATGAGCAGTATCTGCTCAAGCGATTTACACATCAAACACGGCTCGGTGCCTCGTGCAGTCCCCGGTATCACCGTCGGTCACGAGATGGTCGGCATTGTTGAAAGTGTCGACAAAGATGTAACAAAATTCAATGTCGGAGACAGAGTTACCGTCAATGTTGAAACCTTCTGCGGAGAGTGTTTTTTCTGCAAGAAGAGCTTTGTGAACAACTGTACTGACAAGAATGGCGGTTGGGCTTTAGGTTGCCGTATTGACGGTGGACAGACAGAGTTTGTGCGTGTACCTTATGCCGATATGGGGCTGAATATTATCCCCGACAGCGTCAGCGATGAGCAGGCTCTCTTTGTTGGCGATGTTCTTGCCACGCGCTTCTGGGCGACACGGATTTCTGAAATCACTCAGGACGATACGGTACTTATTATCGGTGCAGGTCCCACGGGTATATGCACTCTGCTTTGCACTATGCTGAAAAATCCAAAGCGTATTATCATCTGTGAAAAAGATAAAAAACGCATTGATTTTGTGAAGAGTCACTATCCCGATGTGCTTGTATGCGAGCCTGAAAACTGCAAGGAGTTTGTGCTTGCTAATTCTGACCACGGCGGCGCTGATGTTGTACTTGAGGTTGCAGGGGCAGAAGATACATTCCGCCTTGCGTGGGAATGTGCAAGACCGAATGCTGTTGTGACTGTTGTTGCACTCTACGATAAAGCGCAGACATTACCTCTTCCCGATATGTACGGCAAGAATCTTATATTCAAAACGGGCGGTGTTGACGGCTGTGACTGCGACGAAATCCTTTCACTTATTGCCGATGGCAAGATTGACACCACTCCTCTCATAACCCACAGATTCAAACTCAAAGACATCGAAAAAGCGTATGATATCTTTGAGAATAAGCTTGATGGTGTAATTAAGATTGCAATAACGAATGAATAAAAATTACCTCCTTGTGCGAACAAGGAGGTTTTGGTATTTATGATAAAGGCGTTGTCCTGAGGGCAATTTAAGGTGTGGCAACGCCGCCGTCACAGTACCGCACCGGAGTTCAGCATTTCGCCTAGCTCATCTTCCTCAGATGAAACACCCTGCAATCGGCAATGAGTAAATATACTCATCATATTAATAATAGAATATTTTGACCGAAAAATCAATACTCCGTGCTTATTTCAGATTCATAATCAATTGAAATGCTTCGGCTTCGGATTCACATTCATTAACTATCTGCAATGCTTCAGGTGCAAGATCTCTATCTTTGAAATTTGTTATATAAATAATAATATTGTAACGTGTATCCGGAGAATAATAATTTTCCTGCATTGCTTTCAATAACTCCGATCGTATTTCCGTTTTTTTGCTTATCATAAATTTCACCTTCAATTGATATTTTTCTGACTGTTTGAAGTATATCATATAAAAGGTACAATAAAACGGACAATATACACAAGACCACCTTGTTCGAACAAGGAGGTCTTGTGTATATGTTATTCGTCATCGTCATACTCTTCTGCCATTTTCCAGAGTTTTCGTTCAAGGTCATATTTTTCTTTATCAATTTGCGCTTTTGTTTTTTTATTCGAATTCTTATTTTCGGAGTTTCCTGCCAATGCTTTTAATATTGAAAATAACATAATTATTGTTGAACTTTGGTGCTTTTGAAGTGCAACGGATATTCATATTTCTGTTTTTAAGCTCGTTGTTTTTACACAGAATCAGGTTTTTAAAATATTTTATGAGTAATGGCACATTAATAAAAATTAACTCTGACAATTGATGTTGTAGATAAAAAAAGAAGATACAAAAAACAAATAATCTTGTAGTAGTATGATAATAATGATATAATTATACTAACATTACACATAGTGTAAAGGGTATGAAAATTGAGGTGTGTCTTATGAAAATATTAGTATTGGGTAATGGATTTGATTTGGATCATGATTTGCCTACAAGTTATATGGATTTTTTAAATTTCTGCAATTATATTTTGGAAATGGATAATCCTGATTCTTCTTCAATTAAAAAACTAAAACCATCACAAATTGAATATACAGAAATTTTAAAATTATCTAAACCTGTGAAAGATGCCTTTTTAACTTTTTTAAGAAACAATCATCTTTTAAATTATTTTAATTCTAAACTGAGTAAACAAGGTGAGCATTGGATTGATTTTGAAAGTGAGATAAAATATATTGTAAATGAATTTAAAAATATTGAATTTAAATTAAAACAATCCAATCAAAATGATTATGTAACCGGAGCTAATCATAAAATTCATCAAATATTAAAGGATCTTGGTCTTTCTTGCATGGATAGAGATACTTGGGATGAAATAAGTTTATCTGCTATTCATAAGGATTTATGCATATCGTTAAATAGGTTTGCAATAGCTTTGGAATATTACATTCATGTTTTTATTAACAATACTCCAATAACAGGAGTCTCACCGGATATAATAGATTTTAATGCAAATAAAGTACTTAGCTTCAACTATTCAAATACATATGAAAGAGTTTATACTGGGGTACACTGGGATGAGTCAATAGATCATGTACATGGAGTTGCTCTTGGTAACCTTGCTGAAGAACCAAATATTATTTTAGGAATCACTTCAAATGAGGAACTTTTACAGAGTTACTATGTCGAATTCGAAAAATACTTCCAAAGAATCACAAAACGAACTGGCAATGATTATAAAAAGTGGTTACAGCCAAGGCCTAGAATTAAACAAAAGGTTGAGGTTATGTTTTTTGGACATTCTTTAGATTTTACAGATAGTGATATAATTCTGGATTTAATTGATCACGAAAATTCGACTATAAAAATATATTATTATGATGAAGATTCGCATCAACGAATCGTGTCAAATCTCATTTCAATAATTGGAAAAGAAAAACTGATAAAATCAGTTTCAGGAGCTAATCCAAAAATTATATTAAAAAATCAACAAAAACATCGTATTGATAATACAGCAGGCATTGAAATTACGCGAGATATACACTCGTTATATAGTCTTTACGAACTTAGTAATATTGATATTGAAAAATTACTTATTAAGATACAGCAAAAAATTGAATTAAAGGATTTGTCATATTTTTATTCACAAGAAAAAGCAATTAATCTCTTTGAAGCGACAAAATATAACAGTATTGATTTTACCAAAAAAGAGGATTTTATTGGCATTTGTGAATCAATAGATTTTGAAAAAGACAAAAACGGTAAACTCGTAATTTATAATGAACACGATTGGTATGATCATTCGCCTTGGGGGGATGAAATTGAGTGTAATAAAGAAACATCATTGCTTATTAATGAAATTAACAAAGCAAATATGAAAAGATTTCAAAAAGAGGAGTCAGCAAAATCATATGCAAAAATTTTGACTTTAGAAACAAGTGAAGAAATGAAAGATGAGCTGATTGAAATATTTAAAGAAGAAAATCCTACTGTAGAATATTGGAAAATGCTTGAAGAACTTATTCCATTAATATATAAGAACAAGACATTTGAAAAAGCTTTAGCCATGATAGAAAAAGAATCACTATCTATAGCAATCAGGTCAAAATATGCTCATTTTTATTCAAACTATGAAACCTACTGTTTTAATATAAGCTATGCAGAACAAATGGCTGAATATAACCAAAACGATATAGCAGATTAATGTGTATAATTCTTAACTGGTTGCAATCTAACAAAAATAAGAATCTGAATATAAGTATACCATTGATATTATACTATTCAAAATCCCCCGGGTGTCTTCACAGACACCCGGGTTTTAGCTTACTCTTCGTATTCAGTCAAAAAAAATAAAAGCGCAACCGCCGAACTTCAAGATTAAATCCCCTCGGGCGGTGATATCATGCGGTGCATTATATCACACTTTCTTTTACGAGGGGATTTAATCTTTCATTCCGACAGGTTGCAGATGATTATTTCTTGCCTATATCAAGATTCAATGTATCTGCTATTGCTTCACTGGCTTTTGCCTGGGCTTCGTCAAATGCATGGGCATAAATGTTGAGAGTTGTTGATGTCTGTGAATGTCCCAATGCGGCAGAAACAGTCCTTACGTCAACACCGTTACTAATTAGCATTGATGCATTGATGTGTCTGAATGCGTGGATATTAACATATTTTATACCTTCTTTTTCACAGAATCTTCTCAGCCAGTTTCTGACGGAATCGGGTCCCATAGGGAGACCGTCCCAGGTGGTGAAAAGGCGGTCAGTTTCGTGCCATCTGTCGCAGAGGAGCTCAATATCATGTTCCTGCGCAGCCTTGTATTCTTTCAGAACATCGAATACTTTTGCAGGCAGTTTAAGACTTCTGCACGAGCCTTGCGTTTTAGGGGTACCTTCAAAAATTCCTGTTTCTTTTGAATACAGCGATGTTCTTTTTATTGTTATAACATGATTATCAAAGTCAATGTCTTTCCACTCAAGACCAAGAAGTTCACCACGTCTGAAACCGCTGAAAATAGCCAGAATAAAGAAAGTTCTGTACTTTATCGGAGCCTTCTGAAGATGCTCTAAAAATATCTGAGTTTCTTCAACGGTCAGAATTTCACGCTCCTTTTTCTTGGTTGCAATGACCTGCACACCGTGACACGGATTGCGTGAAATCATATTGCAACGCATTGCAAACTTCATCACATCAGAGATGAAGTTGAGATAAAGCTTTTGCGTTTTTGAGGACAGACCACCACCCGTGTTCATATTGATTCCGTCTTCGGCAAGATTGTTTATGAATTTCTGAATCTGCATGGTTGTGATTTTGCCGACAGGAAGATGACCGATTGCCTGATATGTACGTTCCTGACATTGTTTCAGTCGCTTCATAGTCAGCACTTTAAGGTTACCCTCAAGCTCCGCCTGGGCAATCCACTCTTTTGCCAACACTTCAAACTTGATCGAGCTTGTGACAAAATGCTCGTTTTTGACCTTTTCTTCAAATAGAACTTTTTGTCTTTCAAGCTCCTTTTCTATTTGCTTTTCGGACATACCGGGTTTCGGTTTCCAGGTCATTTGTTGCTTGAGTTGCTTGCCGGAAATGTCATACCCGGCAGATACAATTATTCTGTATGAATCGCCTCGTTTTTCAACAGACGCCATCTGCTTTTGCACCTCCTTTCGCCGCCGGCTAAAACCAACCGGCGGCTATTTTTTTAGTTTATTCGCCTGATACAGTTCACAGGTGTAACTGTTTCATATACGGCTTCACCTTCGAGAAAGGTGAAAATATTCGCCATATTAACAAGAACTTTGTTACCAACACGGATAACAGGTATCTTGCCATCCGCGATACCCTCTTTAATAAAACGGGCAGTGATTGCAGTCTCGGGATCGAGTCTTTTTATTTCCTCGATGGCTTCAGCAATAGTGCGGATCTTGGGGATTTGTATAGTTGTTGAATTATTCATGATAATACCTCCATTTAATTTATAATATATAATTACAAAAACCTATTATACGAGTTCAATGCCTCTGAATCCCCAAAGGTATTGTCCGGCATCATTTGTCCACTTTTTGCGTGACAAATTGAAATATTTTGTGAGGTGCCGGGAAAAATCATTCCCATTTGTGGGAGCAAAATTATTTGCATTGCAAAATTTTAAATACGCAGTGTAAAGAACCTGTGAATGAGTGCATGCATCAGATTTGTCAATTTTACAACATTCTTTTATGAAGAGTGTTATTGACGCACTGTCGCCGAAACGCCATTCCTCGATCATTCTGTCGGCAAGGGTACATTTGGGAAATTTATAATTTTTTATAAGCTCCCTTGCACAAAAAAGAGCCTTCGTAACAATAGCGTCACGTTCTTTTAATATTTTTTTATCAAGGTGAACGTCCTGAACTTCTTTCGGCACTGAGCACATCAACGGAATAAGCACTAAGCGCTGCCAGAACGCATCATCGACCTGACTTAAGTGGATCGGGTGATTGGTTCCAAATATCAACTTTCCGTGACGTTTCATAACTGTCATCTTGTCGTACTTAGGATTGATATCAATCTTATCATTACCGGTGATTGCCTTCAGATAGCTGACAGCAGTTTTTGAAATTGTTGAAGAATCCAGATCCATAGATATATTCATCACCTTGTTTTTCAATCGTGCTAAATGGAAATCGCTATTCAAATTATGCAATGGAACACTTGAAACCTGCTCATCATCAATCAACTCGCCAAGGAATCTTCCGAAAATTGATTTTCCTGTATTTGGCGCTGTTCCCAGCACAAAGAAGCTCTTGGCGTAATTTCCCGGAATAATGCAACCGCCGATAAAATAATAAATCAGACGCATCGCTTGTTTATTTCCACCGGTGATGTCATAAATAAATTTATCAAAATTCGGAGAACTTAAATTACCATCAGGAATAAAGTTTGCTTTAATCTTGAAATTGAGAAAGTGCTTCTCCGGATTTTTAATTTTTTTGTTTTTTACAAAATTGAAAACCCCATTATTAAAAGCGATAATTTCGTCAGAAATCGGAGGATTATCCCAGATGAGTTCCTCCTGCGCATAAAGCTGAGTAACAGCGTCATTATAATTGGTAGTGCGAAGGGGGATTTTCTCTTCTCTGGTCAGAATTTTCTGAATTGGTGTGTGAACATCATCATTATTAAAATACGCTCTGTAAATCGAACCGTCGTGTATGTGGATAATGCCGTCTACAATGACAATGTTGTAATTCTCCATCATTTTTTCGACAATAAGATACGGTGTTAATTTTGTTGTTCCGGAACTCTTTTTATCGGATTCAGCAGCCATTTCAATTTCGTCAGACAAATCAGCGTTATTATCATCGCAAAATTTGAGCATGGCTTTTTCAATCAGTTTCTTTTTTTTCTTCAGCTTTTTCGCTTTTTTGCCGATTTTTTTAACATCAAAATCAAGATCATCATCCCAATCGGTGGCGTTTTCTTTTTTTGCGAATTTCTCTTCGAGCAAATCTGAGCTTATTCGATTTTTGGAGGAACCAGTGTCGTTAATCATGAGATCTTTTAAGAGTGACTGTTCGCTATAAATGTCGTATTCTCCATATTTCTCATCGCTTTCATATTCTGATTCAGCGGTTTTATTAAGATCTTTCAGAAGAGATTTTTCACCGTAAATATAATCGGATGCATAATCTGATTCATTTTCATATGCAAACTTATTTCCAATGTTTGCTTCAATAGGCTCATCATCTCCGGAGCAAGTAACAATACACGCATCTGTCTCGGCTGTGTTGTTTGCCTGCCAGTTATCGGAATCATCTGAGCTGTCACAGTAGATCTTGATTGTATAGCAATTGTCATTTGCTGTTGTGATTTCTTCATCCGGGTCATCATCCCCAGGGCATTTGACAATGCAAACATCATTTTCTATTGTGTCTTTCTCCTGCCAGTCATCGGATTTACCTGATTTGCAGGTGGGAATATCTAAATGAAAATCATCCGAATTGTCCGGGGAATTAATGATTATGTCTAACATTTGTATCTTTTCCTTTTCGTATAATTTTTTCGGGAGATCTCCCTTTTTGTTTGTGCTACAGGCCTGTGGACATAAAGTATCACATAAAACACACCTTTGCAATAACATAAAAAATATTCGAAAAATAAAACGCAAAAAAGTACCATTATATAATCAATATATATATGGCGATGTAAAAAAAATCATATATGTTGTGGATTCTCTTGAAAATGATGTGTCATGTATGGTATAATATAATCGCATTTAAAAAATAAAAAAACCATTGTAAAAATTGTGATGCGAGGTGTCCTTATGCCCATTATTTATCATTCAATAAAAACCACCCATATAAAGAATTTTTTAAATGTTTTTTATGACATAAAATTTAATAAAGAAGATGCTGCACAAATAGAAAAAATCAAAAAAGATACTCGAAATAGCGATGATGCATATAAAAAACTTCTTAAATTAGCAAACGAGAAATGTAAAACCATGCTTCCTTACGATGCAATGGATTACTTACGAACAGGTAACAACTATGCAAAGTCAGAAAAAGCAATAGATGATTTATTGAAATACGTTTTTATGGATACATTATTAAATTTGCAGGCAAATGATTTTACACTGTCTCCACCAAAAACCAGATACATCCAAAGTCAAGCTGATTTTTTTAGGTATTTGACAGATTCAACACGAGTTCAATCATTAAATGATAAAAAAATCATAACAGGATCACATTGTAACCAATCTAATGATTTCAATACAGATAATTCCAACTTCAACCACTTATTTAACAACGCAAGAACGAGACCTTGGTTTAATGAATTGTATGACTACTATGTTCCATCGCCTGATCAAAGACCTAAAACAAAAACAAAATCAGGTGGTGTAAATGACAAACCTGTTTCATCATATATGCCCAAACTTTTAGGCGTGCTTATTTACAAATCAAACAGTTGTCCGTATTATAAGATTGGCAAACAACAATCACTTTCTATAAAATTAACAAAAAAATATTTGTCATTTGTGTATTGTGCATTATTGTCTGAGCAAGACAAATACAGGCTCATCGATAATAAGTTTGATAAACATATTAAATCTGATAAAAATAATAAAGAAGATAAGAAATGCGGCAATTCAGCTCTTAATTTTTCCGAAAATGATAAATTCAAACAAATTTGTGAATGGTATTTTTTGGATTCAATATATGACCCCGAAACAAACATTTACATTGCAGAAAAATTATCCGGGTTAAAAAACTATAAACCATACTCATCTTATAAAACAAAAAAATTCAATACAATAATTAATGATTTAACTGATATATTATGTCTTGCTATACTTATTCCGGATGTTTTTTCCAAGAAAACCTATATCGACATTATTTTTGATGCTATTTATGAAAACAACCGTTGTATTTGTGATTATTATCAGATAGTAAAAAAAGGAAGAGATGAAGCAGATAAGTATTCAGAAAATGCTAAGAATAAAAAAATAAGAAAAGAAATTTTTGAGTCATGTTATGAATATATACTTTACCTCTCAAAAATTTATTTACCTGTTTTAAGCATGTGTTTTTATGTTTTGCTTGTTGAATACATTAAAAAAACAACGGCTGAAAATATAGCTCTGAACGATGCAATCGCAAAAATTGTAGGAGATTTTGCCGAGAAACATATATTTCCTTATTACGAAAATAAAATAGTCAGCTTTAAAAACGGATTTACAGGATTAACAGAATATAATGAAAAGTACTTCTTGACTTTGTATCAGAAAAGTTATACCAATATTTTTTCCGATGAAAAAAAATACAAAGATATAAAAGCGTCATTGAACATTGAATATGCAACATCACATACATTAAAGATGTATATGCTCAACAATATGATACGAATGAAGATTGAGAATAGTGATGATTTCGGAGATCCTATCCCATTTGAACATTCGCTGGCAGGAAAAAACGGAATCAGAGAAATATTCGAAATGAATATTAAAAAGACTGATACCTGACCACATTTCCAGATTTTTATCTACATATAATATAATATTCTTAAATATCCATATTTCCATATTTTTTCTAATATTTCAATACACGTAAAAATGTATGTAATATCAGGAATTTATAATATTAAATATATGGAAATATGGATAATAGATATATAAAAGATATGAAAAATGTGGAAATGTGGACAATAGGGTAAAATTAATATTAAGAACATAAAAAATATGGAAATCTGGTAACAGCAAAGGATATACGGTAGAATCAATCTCTACCGTATATCCCTTTTCTTTTTAATACTCCGTATTCAACAGTATTGTGCAGATTTTATCTTCTGCAATAACATAAACCTTAAGCTCCCCGAAGTCTGTACCGCTGAAAACCAATTTTGCTTTTTCGGTGAATTCGGGGACTTCCTGCTCATGTTTGACTTCAATAAACTCATCACATTTCTTCAATGTAAAGAACTGAAAATAATCACGTTCATCACATTTCATATTCTCAATGAGAAACATCATAAACAGAACAACCTCAACGGGTATTTTATCATGCACACCCTGTGTCACATAATATTTGCTTACATTTGCAAAATCATCTCTTATGTACTTCATTTTTAAACCTCCGTTAACTTATCTATATCAGAAATATCCCGTTGCGTATTCGCAACTATACATAATATCTTCTATATCTTCAGGTTCAAGACCATTAGCGAGATAATAATCGACATCATCTTCGGTCATTCCGAAGTATCCTGCACTGTTTTTCAGAAGTGCAACATATGAATCATCACGTTTCGGCTGAGTGTACGGACGTGACGAATAAGTAAAATTATAAAACCAGTCATCATAATCAAATTTACTTCTTTCGGTTATACCGTCGGGGGATATTTTCAGAATATCCCCGCCGCTGATTTTAATTTCATTATGTGTGAATTTATGAATTCTCATTTTCTTTATTGCCTTATCAAGAATCGTCTTGGTGGATGCATAAATGACCATTCCGAGTGCAGGGAAATCATAAATAGTCATCGGGTTGTCACCCTTTATAAGATACAGATTGTCTGATTCATCAAGTACCGTAAAACAGAATGAACCGCTGACGCTTTCTGCCATAAATTTAAGTGAATCAAAACTCAGTTTTTGTTTATTTTCAATCAGTTGCACTGCAACATAACTGTCGGTTTCGATGTTTGTTTCGGGGAGCTTATGGACGATTTTCAGTATATCATCATTGCGGAGTACTCCGTTGTGAGCTAATGCGAATTGACCGTTACAGGTCGTTCCACGGAAGGGGTGATTGTTATAGTTATGCTTTTCTGAGCCTTGTGTTGTGAATCTTGTATGCCCCATAACGACCTTTACATTTTCGGGAATATATAGTTTTGCCTTATGGGCAGGCAAGGGCTTTTTGTGTATATGCAAGCCGTCTCTTGCATTGAAAGAGATACCCGTTGCATCGGTACCTCTTTCTTCGCATTCTCTTGACAATATACTGATGATTTTATTCTTCTGTTTTGTATTGAATTTGTTACCGTAATCAAGAAAACCGAATAAGCAGCACATTATACATTCACCTCCGCAAGACATCTTTCATTCAGATATTCCGAAAGCTCCTTGTTGTGCATTATCTTTTTAATAAATCCGTTCCATGTCAGTTCCTGAAGTTCAGTTTCAGACAAAGAAACAGCCACATTGCAGATCTCGTTGACCATCTGCAATGTGGCTATAATTGTATTCGTTTTAAGTGTGCCTCTGAAAATTCTGAACTCGACCGTTTCACTGTTCTGAATATTTACGCATTTGTATCTGCCTGGGTATGACTCTTTGGCACCTTTATAAACATCCTTCGGAGTATTTTTGTAACCGTATCTGCTTGCCCAACGGTTGAGCTGTTCTTCTGTACGTCTGCTGAAAACAAGGAGCTTATCCCAGAACTTTTCGACAAGATAAAGAATGTTGCCAACAACTCTTTCCTGATCGAAATATTCCGTTGCAAGGGAGCTTCTGTTGACGTGAACGTGAAGTCCGCAAGTGGATGTCTTATGGCTGAGATAATCAAGGCTCAATGCAGTTTTTGTAATATCAGCCCAGTTCATATTGTGCATATGATAATCGAGAGTCATAGGATGAGTGACAATTTCAAGCCCTTCCTCAAGACTGCCGTCGTGCTTTATGTAGATATGGTCAGCAGTATTGTTGGCAATATCAAGAATCTGTTCTGCGCTTTCGCTGTATTCTCCGCCATAGTCGATTTCAAGTTCCACTCCGAGAAAGCGTGGACCTTCACCGTAAAATATAGGTTCAGGTTTGTAATTGTAATCGTGAATGTGACGGTTTGTGCGTCGTGAATGACATTCGCAGCAGTAGTCATAATCACCGAGCTGATATGAATCTTCAAAATTGACAATTCTTCCGCAATCTTCGCATACGGTATAGTATTCATTATAACAGTATGAGCA
>JAZOUN010000075.1:0-7512 GCA_045658165.1 Acutalibacteraceae bacterium | reverse complement strand
CCAGAGTACAAGAATATTAACATTGTCATGAAGTTTGACAACGGGAGCAACTTCATCACTTGAGAACTTGCCTTCTTTGTATGCGCCTTCTACAAAAGCAGCGATTTCTTCTGCTGTGAAGTCTGTGAGGTAAAGTGAAAGCACTTTCTTTGCTCTTTCAATGTATGACATATCTTTCATAGAAGCAATAAAGTCGAGATCAACCTGGGGTACTTCGCAGGGCACAAATAGTCCGCCCTCTGCTGAAATACCCTTTGTGATTGCTTCAGCTGATGTCACTTTAAGAGACTTATCTCTTGTTGATGTATAAAACATTCGGATTACATCCTTTCAATTGTAAAAAATCACGATATATTATAACAGACCAAATTTATTTTGTAAAGAGAAGATTTGCAAAAAATCTGTCTGCATTTTCAAAAAATATCTTATCAAGAAGCTTATTGTCAAAACCGTGGCATGAAAGATAATCTGAAAGAGCAGTAATCTTTTCTATACCTGCAAGGTCGGGGTTAATATCGCAACCGTCAAAGTCTGTACCCATTGCAACAACATCTTCTCCTCCGATTTCTATAATTCTGCTCATATGACGAACTACGGCATCAAAAGAATTATCTTCGTTGCCAAGGATTTTTTTCCACAGATTGATGCCGATAACACCCCTATGCTCTGCAATAATACTGACCTGGTCTTCTGTGAGATTTCTGTGTCTTGCCTTGAAGTTGTCAACAATATCAATGCATGAATGAGAAGCCATAAAAGGCTTTTCTGCCATATCTGCAAGGTCATAGAAGCCTTTTACCGAAAGATGTGAAACGTCTGCAGCGATGTGCAGTTTTTCCATTTCTTTTATAGCTTCCCTGCCGAATGAAGTAAGACCGATATCTTCTTCGTCAAAGCAGCCGCTTGCAAGCTCGTTTCTGCCGTTCCATGTAATGGTGATAAGCTTAACACCGCAGTCTGCAAGATGATAAAGACCTTCGATTGTGCCGCCCATACCTGCACCGCCTTCAACAGACAGGATTGATCTGAACTGTGTGGCTTTCTTTTCGTGATATTCACTCACACCTGCAGATTCAATCTGTGCTTTGTAATAAGCATAAACACGGTCAAAATAATCTGTTGCTGCCTTACCCCTGTATTCATCAGGAACAAAGATAGCATAATCCTGCACGTATTCATCAAAATAACCGGCTCTGTCGAGAGAAATATGGCCGCTGTTACTTTTAAGGCTTTCTTTCTTCTTTTCAAGCTCTGTTATTGTATCACAATGTAAATCAAAAAATCGCATATTTTCACCTTAAAAAGCATTTTCAGTATGACGTATTTTATATTGATTCTCACAAATAATGACTTCTATAATATCAAACCTTGCAAATTTTGAAGTTTTTGTAGCAGAAATGTATGCCGCTGCAGTACTTTTAACATTCTCTTCTTTAGCACGGTCAACAGCAAAAGCAGGGTCAAAAAAAGCGCCATCTTTTCTTGTTTTTACCTCAACAAAGCAAACAGTGCTTTCTGTTTCTGCAATCAAATCGATTTCTCCGCTTTTAGTTCTGAAATTAGCAGCAACGATACTATAACCCTTGTTTCTGAGATATCTTGATGCATATATTTCTCCTAAAAGACCTGTTTTTCTCGGTTCTGAAATCATTTATTAAGAATCTTTTTAAGAAATGATTTTCTGTGATCAGGTAATATTCCATACTGTTCAATCATTTCATAATGGAGTTTAGTTCCGTATCCTTTATGCTGTTCAAACTTATACTCAGGATGTCTTTCAGCAAGATCACGCATATATCTGTCTCGACTGACCTTTGCAAGTATTGATGCAGCAGAAATTGAAATTGACTTTGCATCGCCCTTTACTAAAGTCGCTTCTTCAAATCCTGTACCGGGTTTTCTGTTCCCGTCAACAAGAACAAGATCAGGATTTACGCCCATAGCTTCAACCGCTCTTCTCATTGCAAGAAATGTTGCATTGAGGATATTGATTTCATCAATTTCTGTTTCTGTTGCAAAGCCGATACCGTAAGCTGTTGCATTCTCAATGATTATATCGTAAAGGGCTTCCCTTTTCTTTTCAGTCATCTTTTTTGAGTCGTTTATACCCATTTCATCGAGACCGTCGGGAAGAATGACAGCAGCTGCATAGACGGGACCTGCAAGAGGACCTCTGCCTGCTTCGTCAACACCGCACACTACAGCATAACCGTCTTCATGTGCTTTATGTTCAAATTCATAAGTCATATTTATTCACCCATTCAAGTGTCATTCTGCCGAGCTTACCGCCTCTGTATTCATCAAGCACAGCTACTGAAGCTCGCATTGTATCAATTTCACCGCCACGGATCATCATACCGCGTTTTTTACCTATAAGTTCAAGGATTTCCCAAGCCTCAAGGTCATCAAAATCATCAATTTTATATCTTTCACGGAGCCTGTCGGGATAATTATCCTTCATAACCTGAAGAAATCTTACAGCCAATGTTTCAATATCAAGAATCTGATCTTTTACACCGCCTGTAAAAGCAAGTTTATCACCAACTTCAGGATCCTCAAATTTAGGCCAGAGCACACCGGGAGTGTCAAGCATTTCAATACCGCCACCGATGACAAACCACTGATTGTTTCTTGTAACACCTGCTCTGTCTTCAACTTTTGCTTTTCCGCCTGCGCCCATTTTATTGATAAATGAAGATTTACCTGTATTGGGAATACCAACAACCATTATACGGAGTGTTTTTCCCGGCATACCTTTTTCTTCATTGCGCTTGATTGTATCTGCAAGGACTTCTCTTACAAGAGGACGGAATTTATTGAGTCCTTTACCTGTTCTGCAATCAACTTCAAGCGATGCTGCACCTTTTTTTGCATAATAATCAATCCATTGTTTTGTAGCATTTGAATCTGCGAGATCGGCCTTATTAAAAAGAATAATTGTAGGCTTTCCTTGAATAAGTTCATCAATTTCAGGGTTTTTACTGCTTTCAGGAATTCTTGCATCAAGAAGCATTGTAACTGCATCAACTTGCTTTAATTGCTCCTTTATAAGTCGTCTGGTTTTGGCCATATGACCGGGAAACCATTGCACCTGCTGTTTAATTGCATCTGCCATTAATGTCACCTCTTCTAAAAAAGAGGGCTGCAACACAGCCCCCGATATCAATCATTGTAAATCTGAATTTTATCTGTATCAAAACCAGTTGAACCGGAAATAACTCTATAAAGAGCCTTACCGAGAACATATCTTTCATCTACAAATCCAACCAGTGAAGATCTGCTGTCTGTAGAATTATTTCTGTTATCACCCATTACAAAAAGACAATTTTCAGGCACCTGTATGGGATAAGTGTTAACATCGGAATAGTGTCTTTCTGTTGCAGGTTCTGCAATATAATTCTCTTCGAGAGCAACCATTGAATCTCTTGAATCACCGACTCTTACAACGCCGTTTTCATAATCAACGTCAACCCACTGACCTTCTGTAGCAATAACTCTTTTTACAAGTGGTTCGTTAAGAACACCGGGCTGAACAACAATTACAATATCTTTATATTCAAATTCACTTGTTGTGGTTGACGTTATGAGCCAGTCTTTATGTGAAAGTGTAGGAACCATAGAAGTTCCGTCAACACCAACAAGTCTGAACATAAATGAGAAAATCAGTGCTATTGCAATAACTGATGTTACTGCAACAGATGCAATTTCATAAACATTTTCAACCAATTTATCATAAAATTTCATTTCATCACCGTTATTCATATATATTAAAATCTCCGTACGGCATTATACGAAATAATGCTTTACCGAGTATATAATTTTCATTTACAAAACTTACCATATAAGATCTGCTGTCTGTTGAATGATTTCTGTTATCACCCATTACAAAATAGCAATTTTCGGGTACCTGAACAGGATATTCATGATTATCATCATAAGGAACAGCATCAGTAAGAGAGTTTGTATATTTTTCATCCAAAGGAATCAGATTGTCAGCAGATTCACCGACATATACAATACCTTCATCGTATCTGACATCAACCCACTGACCTTCTGTGGCAATAACCCTTTTGATGATAGGTTTATTAAGACCGTTCGGCTCAACAATTACAACAATATCTTTAAAATCATAATCGGATTTCATTGCAGTTGTAATAAGTTTGTCGCCGTCAGCAAGAGTAGGAACCATTGATTTTCCGTCAACAGTTGTAAGTCTGAAACAGAAACAGAAAATCAACACTACTGCAACGAGTGAACTTACTATAACAGATGAAATTTCAAATGCGGAATCAACAATTTTTTTCAAAAGATTCACCTCAGAACGTCAGGACCTGTCTAACACTTTACCTACAATATGCCTTGTATCAATAGCTCTTATGCTTTTACTTCGGCTGTCACCGGACTCATCTCTGTTATCTCCCATGACAAAAACACAACCTGACGGAACAGTGTAAGGATATTTGATTTCATTTTCATCAGGTTTTGTCATTGAAACAACATAACTTTCCTCAAGTTCAACCCCATCAACATAAACCTTGCCGACCTCATAATCAACACTGACTATCTGATTCTGAGTTGCAATTATACGCTTTACCATTGCTTCATGCGTTTTGTAGCTTTCACCTATGACTACAATATCACCTGCTTCAGGTGTGTAATTCATAGTATATACCAACAATGATTCATTATCGTTCAAAGTCGGAGTCATAGAAACACCATCAACCTGCACTATCTTGAAAAACATACTGAATACAACTGCGACAGCTATCAACAGACATATTAACACATAAAAACAATTAAAAACAGAAACCCAGGCAGTTTCCTGAATTTCGTCTTTCTCCGTTTTCTTTTCAGACTGAAAAAATATGTATCCTTTTGAATTAACCTTCATAATGAACACCGGTTGATTAATGAATTATTTAAGCAAAAAAAGGGACATAACTGCCCCTTTTGCTCGGAAAAAACTTATTTGATCTGTTCTTTAACCTTAGCTGCCTTACCAACTCTGTCACGAAGGTAGTAGAGCTTAGCTCTGCGAACCTTACCTGTTCTGACAGTTTCAACCTTAGCAACATTGGGTGAGTGAACGGGGAATACTCTTTCTACACCAACACCGTAAGAAACACGTCTTACTGTGAATGTCTGAGCTACACCGCTGCCCTTACGAGCAATAACAGTTCCCTCGAAAACCTGAATACGTTCTTTTTCGCCCTCACGGATTTTAACGTGAACCTTTACAGTGTCACCAACCTTGAACTGAGGTGCGTCAGCTTTGATGCTGTCCTGAGCAATGAGTTTAAGTGCGTCCATAATTTTACCTCCTGATTTTTTTCAGCCGTTCTTACGCATATTGCCAGAGGACCGACCGCTTTAATGTACGCTGTGCATTAATCGCCGTTTAGTGGTTTTAATCTCTAAACGCAAACGAACGCTTTAATATAATATCACAACAAAATAAATAATGCAATAGTTTTTCTTTACTATTATCAAACTTTTTTGACACAATTATTTATTCAAAAGCAATAAGATTTTCATCAAGAAGACCAAGTCTGATAACATTCAGAGGAACCAGTTCACTTGAGCAATATCTGTTGACAGCATCAAGCAGATTCATGGGATTTACATTCTTTGTATTACCGCCCGGAAGTATAACATTCATAACAACACAGTCTTCTTTTTCAGTTAATGAATATTTTCTGATATTTTCAGAAACATTAACTTCTTTAACGCGCTTTCTTCCGTTGACCTTACCCATTTTTTCACACATAAGTTCGCCTGAGTCCATTGCATTTGTAAGCATTAAGGCAAGATCTTTCTCTTTTTCAAAATAAATCTCATATTCTGCAAAAGCAAGATCATTTGACTTCATGAAAGGCTGGGTAACCTTTGTGATTTCAATACCGACGGGAAGAACTGCATTGAGCTTATCCATAATTTCCTTGTCGGTGATTTCGCCTTCAATTCTGATATCAAGAGGTTCATTCACACCCTCGACACCGAGAGGCATAGGCTGCAGGAAATTAAGATAAGGATGCGGATTGAAACCTTCTGTGTACCACAGAGGAATATCTGCACGTCGAACAGCTCTTGTCATGCATCGCATTATATCAAGATGTGAAACATATTTAATTCTGCCATGTTTACTGAACCACACTCTTACGCATCGCATCACACTTACCTCCGTTCAGTTTGTTTGCTCCGCAAGCAGAACATTTTTCTCTGCACTGGGGAGTTGTAGAAGCCTCATAGGCCTTTCTGCATTCATTCTCAAGATATTCTCTGCGTATTCCGTAATCAAGATGATCCCATGGCAGAACCTCAGAAAAATCGCGTTTTCTTGAAGCATAGAATCTCGGATCAATTCCGCATTCATCAAATGTTTCCATCCAGGTATCAAACATATAATGATCATCCCAGCTGTCAAATTTACAGCCTTTCTGCCACGCTTTAAGAATTACTTCACAAAGCTTTCTGTCTCCTCTTGCAAGTACACCTTCAAGAAAACTTATAGGTATTTTATGGAATTTAAGAGTAACTTTCTTAGTAGTTACGCTTTCCTTAAGATGTTCCTGTTTTGCTTCAAGCATTTCCGGAGTATCCTGTGCTTCCCACTGGAAAGGAGTAAAAGGCTTTGGCACAAATGAAGATGCACTGACACTTACGTTTACCCCCTTACCCTTAGGCTTATCGGGGTTATAATAGAAAGCATTAACAACTTTCTGAGCAAGTTGTGCAATACCTTCAATGTCTTCCATCGTTTCTGTAGGAAGACCAAGCATAAAGTAAAGTTTTACTGCACACCAACCGCCGGAGAATGCCTTTTTGGATGTTTCAAGGACTTCTGCCTCAGTTACATTCTTATTGATAACATCACGGAGTCTCTGCGTACCTGCTTCAGGCGCAAATGTAAGACCGCTTCTTCTTACTTCATTGAGTTTCTTAACAAGCTCTTCCGGGAAATTATCAACACGGAGAGAAGGAAGCGCAACGTTGATTTTATCTTTTGTAGCCCAGCTGAGAAGTTCACCTAAAAGCTCGGGAAGCTTTGAATAGTCACTGCTTGAAAGTGAGCAAAGTGAAATTTCATCATAACCTGAAGATGCACAGAGTTTTTTGCAATCCTCATTTATAACATCAACAGATTTTTCTCTGATAGGTCTGTTGAGGAAACATGCCTGACAGAAACGGCAGCCACGTGTGCATCCTCTGAAAATTTCAGTAACTACCCTGTCATGAACAACATCAATAAAAGGCACAACAAACTTATCCGGATAAAACACATTATCCATATCTCTGACAATTCGTTTTGTTACCTTTGCAGGTACATTTTCTCTTGGAGTTACACACTTAACTGTACCGTCTTTGTTATATTCGACATCATAGAGAGAAGGAACATAAACACCTTGAATCTGCGCCGCCTTTTTTAGAAATTCAGCCTTACTTTCACCGTTCTTTTTACATTCTTTAAGCAAATCAAGAACATCATTCATCATTTCTTCACCGTCACCGAGC
>JAZOUN010000074.1:0-64070 GCA_045658165.1 Acutalibacteraceae bacterium | reverse complement strand
CCTGTGACGTAGAGCTTACCCTCCATGGAGATCTCAAGAGGAGAATCCTCCTCACCTTCCTCCTCGTTATCGGGGGTGGGCAGGGTGTCCTCGACTTCCTCGTTCTCGCCGAACATATATTCAAGCATTTCGTCTGCCACGTCGCCACGTCGCGAGCAAATGCGGATCATGATCTTTTTTAACATAAGCCCTCCTTGATAAGAAAAGCCGAATGCCAAAGGCATTCGGCAATATGGGGTGAGTAGTGGGATTCGAACCCATGACCTCCAGGGCCACAACCTGGCGCTCTAACCAACTGAGCTATACCCACCATAAATGGCGCGCTGAAAGGGACTCGAACCCCTGACCTACTGCTTAGAAGGCAGTTGCTCTATCCAGCTGAGCTATCAGCGCGTATGGAGCGGGTGATGGGAATCGAACCCACACGACCAGCTTGGAAGGCTGGGATTCTACCATTGAACTACACCCGCATCTCAATGACGGATGTCATTTTAACACATTTGTATGCTGAATGTCAATAGTAAAATTAAAATTTTTTAATTTATTTTTTTATTTATAAAATATAGTTGTAATTTTATTGATTTTAATTTAATATTATAGCAGTTGTTCTGAGTATGTTTATATTCAGTTCATCTTGTCGTGATATTCTTCTCAAATATGGAGGTGTGGATGTGAAAAACATTTTGTTGATCAAGAATCCCCGCGCAGGTAAAGACAGTAAACGTATAAATACCGGTGATATTGTAAAGGCATTTAAGGAACATGATATTGAGTGTTTTGAAAAAACAACAACATGTCAGGGAGATGCAGTAAATTTAGTTGAAAAATATGTTTCATCATATGATGCTGTAATTTGTTGCGGCGGCGACGGAACATATAATGAAGTAATCAACGGTATGATGAATGCAGGTTCAGATAAACCTATTATTTATCTGCCTTGCGGTTCAACAAACGATTTTGCACACACACTCGGCCTGTCAAGCGATCCTCATCAGGCTGCTAAAATGTATGTTGAAAATCTTATACAGAAATTTGACATAGGTAAGTTCAATGAGAAGTATTTCAGTTACATTGCATCTTTCGGTGTTGCAACTGAGATTGCATATGCAACATCTCAGAGAGTTAAAAATATTCTCGGACGTTCAGCATACATAATAAACGGATTTGTTCTTAAGTTTATTCCCATGATAAAAAATCTTAAACCTGCAAAACTTCGTATTGAGCACGACGGCGGTGTTATAGAAGATAAATTCTATTTCGGTGCAGTTGCAAATACAAATGAAGTGTCCGGATTGTTCAAACTCGAGAAAGTCGGCGTAAAAATGAATGACGGTCTTTTTGAACTTCTTCTTGTTAAAGCAAATGGTCTTAAAGAACTTGCATCTTCATTCACAAGTGCTTTGTGTCAGAATTATACCAATAATGAAAATATAATTCTGCTTAAAACATCAAAGCTTAAGATTACAACTGAAGATGATGTGCCCTGGACTCTTGACGGTGAATATGGCGGTGCATTTAATGTTATTGATATCAGCGTGAAGAAGGAAGCTGTTAATGTTGTGTCACCAAAAGTTAAATTTTTAGCATAATGATCGGGGCAGAATTCTGCCCTGATTTTCTTTATTTTGTTTATGAGGTAAATCATGTTATATACAAAACCTTATTTTTTTGATAATTTTAAATGTAAAGCAGATAAATGCACTGATACCTGTTGTGCAGGTTGGGAAGTTGATGTTGATGCAGACAGTTATGAAAAGTATATGTCTGTTGAATGCAGTCTGACGGATAAACTCACTAATAATATTGTATGTGAAGAAGGACAGCATTGCTTCAGATTGACTCCTGATGAAAGATGTGTATTTCTCGACTGTGACGGATTGTGTGAAATATATTCTCAGCTTGGTGAGGATTATCTGTGTGATATATGCAGAGAGCATCCCCGTTTTTATGACTTTTTTGACGGCATAACAGAATCCGGACTCGGTCTTTGCTGCGAAAAGGTCTGTGAAATGATGTTTTTATCTGATAATCCTGTAATGTTTGAATCGTACAGTGATGAATATGATGATGAAGTGAATGAGGATGATATATTTTATTTTCAGATCAGACAGCAATGTTTTGATATAATCTGTAACAGGAAGGAAAGATTAAGCAGCAGAATCAGTGCACTTCTTAAATATATTGCAAAAGTGCAGAATGAAATATATCCGGATATATATTACGACCTGTCAGAAATTAATCGTAATAAATTGTTTTCTTCAGTAATCGAGTTGTTTGTAAAAACAGAACCTATCAACAATGAATGGACTGAATATATAAATTGTATTGCTGGAAATAAAGACGAAATCTGCTCAGTTTCAGAAAAAATCCCTGCTGATGATATACGGTACGAACAGATTCTGACTTATCTGCTGTACAGGCATTTCATGCAGTCACGTTATGAGGGAAATATTACAGATTATGTATGTTTTTGTGTGGCAAGTCTCATTTTTATTTATATTTGTGATTGTAAATCATACATGGAATCAGGCAGTATTACAATTGCAGACAGAATTAATAATGTTAAATTATGGTCAAAACAGATTGAATACAGTACAGATAATATAAGTATAATTACAGAAAAAATAACAGGTTTGTTTTTCGCGCAGAGTGTTTTTAATGTTTGACAAAAAACAACATCTCTTGTATAATAAATTCAGGTGAAGACAGTGAAAGTATTTGACAAAAATTTGTCTGAGGTTCTGAGAGAACTTAGAAATCTCATCAATTTATCAAAGAAATATATTTCGGCTATTATCGTCTATACGGTAATGGCTTTGTTCAGTACTGTTTTCGGTATACTTGCAAGCCTTGTGTCTCAATCTCTGATCGATTTTGTTACAGGAGGCACCACTTCATCTAACTTGCTTAAATTCAACAGTATTCAGGCTGTAATAGCAGCTGCTGTTGCTTTTACATTGTTTAAAATCCTGTTTTCTGCTTTTAACAGCAGAGTGTCAGAAAAAATAAAAATACGGATTAATACAGAATTGACTGCGAATATTTTCGATGAGTTTATATGCTCTCAGTGGGAATACACTTCATTGTTTTCGTCAGGTGATATTCTTAACAGATTCAACAGTGATATTCTTACTGTTGCAGGTAGTGTAATCGGTATTGTTCCGTCGCTGATTTCAAAAATCTTTCAGTTTGCAGTTGCATTTTTTGTTGTATTTTATTATGACCGAGTGATGGCGCTGATAGCCTTGGTGACGATTCCTTTGAGTATTATATTGTCACGTTTTCTTGTTAAGAAAATGCATATGTATGCTAAGGAACTGAAAAAAATCAATAGCGAAATGATGGCTTTTAATGCTGACTCATTGACCAATATACAGTCTCTCAAATCTTTTGGACTTGTAACTGTATTTTGTGTAAAACTTCGTAAGATTCAGAGTGAATATATAAAACTCAGTCTCGATTATAATAAGTTTTCAATAATCATAACTTCGTTGCTCTCATTTTTTACTCAGATTGTTTCTTACTGTTGCTATGGATGGGCTGTTTACAGATTATGGCGCGGTGAAATCACAATCGGTACACTTATATTGTTTATTGAACTTTACGGAATGCTTTCCGGATCTTTTTCATCAGTTGTAGGTATTGTGCCGTCAATTATTAATTGTGTTGCAGCTTCTGAAAGAATATCAGAAATACGCAATCTTCCCAAGGATGACAAGCTTGAAAAAGAAGATGTTTCGGCATTTTTTGAAAATTCTGACAGTACAGATTTTTCAATAGAACTGAACAATGTTTCATTTAAATATAAGGGTGAGTCTGAATTTGCACTGAGAAATATTGATTTTTCAGGTAAAACAGGTGATTTTATTGCACTTACAGGAGCTTCAGGTGAGGGAAAGACAACAATTCTCAGATTACTGTTGGCTCTTATTGAATGCAGTGAAGGCGAAGCTGTTATAAGAAATTGCAACAGCAATGAAAAGATAATTATTCAGCCTGCCACAAGGCAGTATATATCATATGTTCCGCAGAAAAACACTATGTTCAGTGAAACTCTTGCTGAAAATATGAGACTTGTTAAACCTGATGCAACAGATGAAGAGATTATTATTGCTCTTAAAGTTGCATGTGCATATGATTTTGTTGCAAAAGAAAGAAAAGGTATTTATTGTAAAGTTGGCGACGGCGGAGTCGGTTTTTCCGAGGGGCAGATGCAGAGACTTTCCATTGCGAGGGCAATATTGCGCAATGCACCTATTGTGCTTCTTGATGAGGCAACATCTGCACTTGATATTAAAACAGAAGAGCAGATTCTGAAAAATCTTTCGCAGTGGGGTAAAAATAAAATCTGTATTTTTACTACTCACAGGGCAAGCGTTTTTGATGTATGTAATAAAACCTATCTTGTAACAGGGGTAGATTGTAAATTAACAGTGTAAGGTGATTGGTTTTGCAAATTCATGAAGAACAATTTTTGTTTTTGCTGAAATCATATTTTAATAATGAAAAAGTACCTGACGGATTTATTACTGATCCGGATCGGGTGTTTTTTCTTGCATCTGTTCATAATATGTTACCTTTTGTTTATTCAAAACTCAGTGAAACTTCACTTGATGTTTCAAAATACAAAAGGTCCGTTGTTTCTCAGTGTGGCAATCAGATACGTAAGAATCTTGCTTTTGAAGCATTGTTTTCGGAGCTTATAAAAAATAATATCAATATTATTGTTGTAAAAGGTCCTGTTTGTGCTGATTGCTATCCTCAATACGAGATGAGACTGTCATCTGATTTTGATATTGTCACTGATGAAGAAAGCTTCGATAAACTTGATTCATATTTTAAAGAAAACGGGTATAAAGAATCAAATTGTACATATTATTCAGATGACACAGGTCTTTATCTTGAAGTCAGCACTCAGCTGGGTGAGGGAAGTGAAAGTCTGAGAAAAACTGCAAATTCTGTTTTCGGTGATTTTTTTGAAAGATCAATCACTTCGGGCAATTATCATACCCTTTCAGAAACAGATCATATAGTATATCTGATATATCACGCTTTTAAACATTTTATAGGAAGCGGATTCGGTGTTAAACAGCTGACAGACATATATCTGTTTGAAAAAAAATACCATGACAGGATTGATTTTGATAAAATGTCTGAATTGTTCAATAATATGGGGATTTCAGATTTTGCATATAATGTCTGGTATGCAGTTGCGAAAATATTTGATTGTGATCTTTCTTTTCTTCTTAAAAATGCAGATTACAGTAAAATCTGCTATAACGAATTTATTTCAGATCTGCTTTCTGCAGGAGTTTTCGGAAAAAGCAGTGAGGACAGACTTCATAGTGCATCAGTGGTTCAGTCTGCAGTTGAAAATGGAGGGAAAAAATCTGTTTTTAAAACGATTTTTCCGTCAGTTGAAGTAATGAAGAGGAAATATAAAGTAGTAGAAAAATTCCCGTTTTTGGTGCCTTTATTCTGGTTTATCAGGGTGATGGGATATCTGTTCAAGACGGTATCTTCTGATTTTGAAGTTTCTCCGTTAAAAAGTCTTGATATTGCAGAAGACCGTATAGAACTAATGAAGAAAATGGGTATAATATAACAACACACTTTAAGTGTGTTGTTTTTTTGCAGTATTTTGGCACTCGCATCCTCGGAATGCTGATTTTTTTAGAAAAATGTGAAAAATATGCATTTAACTATTGACAAAAGTGCGAAATAGTATTATATTAATTACAGGTTAGCACTCAAATACAAAGAGTGCTAATGCGAAAAGGTGAGGATATGGAACTTTCAGACAGAAAAAAGAAAATATTATCTTCGGTCGTTGAAAGATATATTCTGACCGGAGAACCGGTTGGTTCCAAGGTGCTTTGTGAAGGACTTTCGGTTTCATCTGCAACTATCAGAAATGAAATGTCCGAATTGTCTGAAATCGGTTATCTTGAACAACCGCATACATCTGCAGGAAGAATTCCGTCGCAGAAAGGTATAAGATTTTATATAAATAATCTTATGCCGATTTTTGATGTAAGCAATACAGACAGATTTGCAATTCAGAGCCGTTTTGATAATTTTGACGGTGAACCGAAAGATATTCTTTCAGATGCAGCCAGGTTTTTATCTGAAATAACAGGTTGTGTTGCAGTTGCTCTTACTCCATATGATGTCAACGCATTTATAAAAAGAGTTGAGCTTGTACCTCTCGGTGCAAAAACAGCACTTGTTGTTATTATGATGTCCACCGGTGTAATAAAAAGTAAAATCTGCCGTTGCGATACGGAAATAGATATAAAAACTGCTGAATTGTTCTATAATATAGCAGCAGCACATTTCAGTGGTCGTACATCAGAAGAACTTACATTGGCAGATATTCAGTCACTGGCCGTTTCTCTGGGAGATAAAGTTCTTGTTATGACACCGCTTATAGTGACTCTTGCAGAACTTGCTCGTGAAGCTTCAATGTGTAATATAATTATTGAAGGACAGTCAAAACTTCTTAATTATAAAGAGCTTGAATCAGATGTATATAATATTTATGAATATTTCAGACAGCCGTCAAAACTGCTGAAATTGCTTAATTCCGGCAAGGAACAGCTGAATATTATAGTCGGCAGAGAAAGTATGAACAGGGTGTTTGAGAATGTAAGTATTATTACTTCCAAATATTCGGTTTCAGGCAGAGATGTAGGTTCAATCGGTATAATCGGTCCTTTGAGAATTGATTATTCAAGAATTGTTCCGAATCTTATCAGTACAAGTGAAAAAGTCGGAAATGTTCTTTCCGAATTAATAGATGAATGAGGTAATGAAATGTCAAAAAACAAAGAAAAAGACATGAATACGGAAACTCAGGCAACTCAGGAACAGCCCGAAGTTGCAGAGAAAGAATCAACAGTGAACGAAAATGAAAAACTGCAGGCTGATTATAATGATCTTAATGACAGATATATGAGAACTCTTGCAGAATACGATAATTTCAGAAAAAGAACTCAGAAAGATATAGAATCAAGAGTTTCTTACACAAAAACTGAAATGCTTTCAAAAATAGTTCCTGTCATTGATAATTTTGAACGTGCAGCTTTTAATGCTGAAGCTGATTTTGACGGTTACAGAAAAGGCATTGAAATGACTGTCAATCAGTTGCTTGAAATCCTTGCAGGGCTTGGTGTTGAAGCATTCGGAGCTGTCGGTGAAACATTTGATCCCAATTTTCACAATGGTGTAATGCATATTGATGATGATTCATTCGGAGAAAATGAAATTGTCGATGTCTTTATGAAGGGATATAAAATCGGCGATAAAATAATTCGTCCCGCAACAGTAAAAGTTGCAAACTGATATTACAAATTATAACTTTATAAATATTAAAAGGAGTTTATTAATCATGGCAAAAGTTATAGGTATAGACTTAGGTACAACAAATTCATGTGTAGCTGTTATTGAAGGCGGTGAACCCGTCGTTATCGCAAATGCTGAAGGCGCAAGAACAACACCTTCTGTTGTAGCATTCGGTAAAACAGGTGAGCGTATGGTAGGTCAGGTTGCTAAGAGACAGTCAATCACTAACCCCGACCGTACAATCGCATCAATCAAACGTCAGATGGGTTCTGATTATCATGTTAAAGTTGATGATAAGAAGTTTACTCCCCAGGAAATTTCAGCTATGATTCTTCAGAAGCTTAAGGCTGATGCAGAAAGCTATCTCGGCGGCACAGTAACAGAAGCTGTTATTACAGTTCCTGCTTACTTCACTGATGCACAGAGACAGGCTACAAAGGACGCAGGTAAGATCGCAGGTCTTGATGTTAAGCGTATTATCAATGAACCTACAGCAGCAGCTCTTGCATATGGCATTGATAAGGAAAATGAACAGAGAGTTATGGTTTATGACCTTGGCGGCGGTACATTCGACGTTTCAATCATCGAAATGGGTGACGGTGTTCAGGAAGTTCTTGCTACTGCAGGTAACAACCGTCTTGGCGGTGATGACTTCGACCAGAGAGTTATTGATTGGCTTGCTTCAGAGTTCCTCAAGGAACAGGGCGTTGATCTCAGAGGCGACAAAATGGCTATGCAGAGACTTAAGGAAGCTGCAGAAAAGGCTAAGATTGAACTTTCAGGTGTTACAACAACTCAGATCAGCCTTCCTTTCATCACAGCTGATGCAACAGGCCCCAAGCATCTTGAAATGACACTCACAAGAGCAAAGTTCAATGAACTTACAGCAGATCTTGTTGAAGCTACAATGGGTCCTGTTCGTCAGGCTATTTCTGACTCAGGTCTTAAGATTGCAGAAATTGACAAAATCCTTATGGTTGGCGGTTCTTCAAGAATTCCTGCTGTTCAGGAAGCTATCAAATCATTTACAGGCAAAGAACCTTTCAAGGGTATCAATCCCGATGAATGTGTTGCTATCGGTGCTGCTATTCAGGGCGGTGTTCTCGGTGGTGATGTAAAGGGACTTCTTCTTCTTGACGTTACACCCCTTTCACTTGGTATTGAAACACTCGGTGGTGTCTGCACAAAGATTATTGACAGAAATACAACTATCCCCACAAAGAAGAGCCAGATTTTCTCTACTGCTGCTGATAATCAGACATCAGTTGAAGTTCATGTTCTTCAGGGTGAAAGAGAATTCGCAAGAGATAATAAAACTCTCGGTAACTTCCATCTTGACGGCATTATGCCTGCAAGAAGAGGTGTTCCTCAGATTGAAGTAACTTTTGATATTGACGCAAACGGTATTGTTCATGTTTCAGCTAAGGATCTCGGTACAGGTAAGGAACAGTCAATTTCAATCACATCTTCAACAAACATGTCTAAGGAAGACATTGAAAAGGCTGTTAATGAAGCAGCTCAGTACGCAGAAGAAGATAAGAAGCGTAAAGAAGAAGTTGATATCAGAAATGCTGCTGATCAGATGGTATTTGAATCAGAAAAGATTATCAATGAAAATGGTGATAAATTCTCAGAAGATGAGAAGAAATCCGTAAATGATAAGATTGATGCCCTCAGAGAAGCACTTAAGGGACAGGATATCAATCTCATCAAGGAAAGACAGGAAGAACTTCAGAAGGATTTCTACGCTCTTTCAGAAAAAATGTACAAGGCAGCACAGGAAGCTGCAGGTGCACAGGGCTTTGATCCCTCTCAGGCTGCAGGATTTGATCCTTCACAGAATGCCGGTTCAGACGGATACTATGAAGCACCTTTTACAGATGTTGATGAATAATTAATAGTATAAGCCCCGTCGTCAGGCGGGGATATGCTTATGTTAGGTGCAGGAGATTGAGCATATGGCAGATAAAAGAGATTATTATGAAGTCCTCGGTGTTGATAAAAGTGCATCAGAGGATGAAATAAAAAAAGCATATAGAAAAACAGCTAAAATGTATCACCCGGATTTGCATCCCGGTGATGCGGAAGCTGAGGCAAAGTTCAAGGAAGCTAATGAAGCATATGAAGTGCTTTCAGATGCCGACAAAAAATCAAAGTATGACAGATACGGTCATGCAGGTGTTGATCCTAACTATGGTGCCGGTCAGGCAGGCTATGGTGCAGGTTTCGGCGGAATGGATTTTGATCTCGGTGACATTTTCTCATCATTCTTTGGTGGGGGATTTGGCGGTGGTTTCGGTGGCAGTCAGAGAGCAAATCCAAATGCTCCTCAGCGAGGCAGTGATATACAGACCGGTATTACAATTTCTTTTGAAGAGGCTGCAAAGGGATGCAAAAAATCAATTGAAATTCAGCGCATTGAAGTCTGTGATGAATGCAGCGGTTCAGGTGCGGCAAAAGGTACTACAACTCAGACATGTCCTGATTGTAACGGCAGAGGTCAGGTTATGACTCAGCAGAGAACACCTTTCGGTGTTATACAATCAAGTAAAGCTTGTCCCCGTTGTAGCGGAAAAGGAACAATTATTCCCACACCGTGTAATAAATGTAAAGGTCACGGAAGAATCAGACGTACTGTCAAGCAGGAGGTCAATGTTCCTGCAGGTATTGATGACGGACAGGTGTTCAGCATCAGAGGGCAGGGTAACCGTGGTGTAAACGGCGGTCCTTCAGGTGATCTTCGTGTCGGTGTAAATGTCAGACCTCATCCTTTCTTTGAGCGTGACGGTTATAATGTATGGTGCGAAGTCACTGTATCATTTGCACAGGCTGCACTCGGTGATGAGCTGATGGTTCCCACTCTTGACGGAAAGGTTAAATATTCAATCCCCGCAGGTACACAGCCCGGAACAATATTTAAACTCAAAGACCGTGGTATTCAGAATGTAAACGGCAGAGGCCGCGGTGATCAGCTTGTAAAGATTATCGTTGAAGTTCCGAAAAAACTCACTGAAAAACAGAAAGAGCTTATCAGAGAGCTTAATAATGATCTTGGCGGAAAATCACCGTTTTCTGCCAACAACACTCCCGGAGAAAACGAAGATAAAAAAGGTTTTTTCGGCAAAAAGAAAAAGTAAAACAAAAAAAGATACAGACCGTAAGATCAGTTCTTACGGTCTGTAATTTTATTATTTTGTCAGGTGTACATCGAGCTGAGGATAAGGAATCTGAATACCGCGTTCATCAAAGATTTTTTTGATTTTTTCTGTAACGGCAAATTTGACGTCCCAGTAGTCCCCGGTTTTACACCACATACGTACCTGATATGCCACTGCACTGTCATCAAAGGATGTAATAATAGCAATAGGTTCTATAGATTTATCTACAAGCTCATTGCTGTTTGCAGCATCAATCAGAGCTTTTTTTACCACATCGGAATCTTCCGAATATGCGGCAGATATATCTATGTCAACACGTCTTGTTTCAAAAGCATTATAGTCAATCAGCGCACTGTCTGAAACTTTACTGTTGGGGATAACAATGATTTTATTATCAGGCGTAATAATCTTGGTATAGAAAATATTAATTGATTTTACTGTACCTTCAAATTCACCTGATTTTATGAAATCTCCGACAACAAATGGTTTGAAAACAGTAAGGATAAATCCGCCTGCTATGTTAGATAAACTTCCTTGAAGTGCAAGACCTATAGCTAGTCCGCATGAGCCAAGTACTGCAACCATCGATGTCATTGGTACCCCCAGTATTGCTGCAATTGTGATTACAAGCAATACTTTGAGTGTTATTGTAACTGCACTGTTGATGAATGATCTCGCAGTAGGTTCAATTTTGCTGAATAATTTACCTGCCTTCATTTTCTTTGAGAAAATGTTTATAAGCTTCCAGCCGACAATAAGCAGTATAAGTGAAAGAATAAGGTTTATGCCTTCGTCTGCTATATATTCAGCAACTTTATCGAGAACTGCAGATATAATTTTATCTGCATTCTCGATATTTTCACTTACATTGGATAAATCAATATCCGTGAGATCCAATTCTGATGTTATTTCTGTTAATTTCATAATTAAAATATCAGTAATAAACTTTTACAGTCTTAATTTCGAACGGTCTGAATGTAACATTCATATCTGTAAGATCTTCAAGTGTTTCTTCAAGCATGTTTGTGATTTCGCACTTTGTTGCACCGGGGAAACTGAGAACTGCATTTGTTCTTGTTCCTTCTGCTTCGTACATACGAACGATAAATGCTTTCTGTGTGTCTTCACAGGGCTTGATTGCTTCAACAAAGATGTTGTCTGTGTTAACAGTAACAGGAGCAGTCATTTCATATCTGCCGTTTGCAGTGATTACAGGCACATTTAATGCGTAGGAAGGTCTGATGACCTCATTTGAAGTAAAACCGCTGTTATGGGGCAGGAGAGAGTATGTGCACTTATGAAGACCATCGTGGTCACCCTTGCTGTCAGGATGTGTACCGCCCTTATGAAGTGAAAGACGAAGATTACCGCCTTCTACAGTGATACCGTATTTACAGTCGTTGAGAAGTGCAACACCGTATCTTGATTCTGAAAGGTCTGTATACTTATGGTTAACAACTTCAAATTTAGCTTCTTCAATAGAATTGTTGCGTGTTGTGGGACGTTTTACATGACCGAACTGAATTTCATGTCTTGCAAAGTCATCACATACGTTAGTATCAAAAGCAGTTTTAAGAAGTCTGTGATCATCCTGCCAGTTCATAACTGTATCAAATCTTACTTCTGCAGAATCTGCAAAGAAAATCATATCCTGAGTAACTGATGATTTGTCAGAAATTTTGTATTCAGAGCGGATAATATATGCAGCAGCACCTGCTGAAACAACTTCTCTGGAAAGAAGATTTGACGCATCTTTGAATTTACACTGAATATCAGCGTCAATATCCCAGTTATCCCACTGATCGGGCACGTCTTCAGCCATAAGGAATGTGTTGAAATTATATTCGCCACCGAGAATTTCTCTGTTGGCAGTTGTGTCGATGAAAGAACTGATTGTTCCGTTGTCTGCAAATGTAACCTTTGCAAAAGGTGTTTCAAGAACATTGCCGTCTGCATTGAAAGCTGAAGCAGTTTCAGGTTCACCCTTCTTGAGGTTGAGTGTTACAGAAGACATCGCAGGAACTGTAATACCGCAAACAATAAGCTTTTTGTTACCGTCAAGGTCTGTGTAAATCTGCTGTTTGCAGTCTGCATCTACAATATATCCGTTGTAATTCATGAAAACAGCATCATTTCTGTCAAAGGAAAGAGTATTGATGAATGAAACAGTTTCGTTATTGTCACCATTTACAATTGCAGCAATCTGCTCGTTTGCATTTTTAATAAGAGCTGTTGTCTGTTCACGGCTTTCAGCGTGTGCTCTGTGGAGACATGTTCCGGGAAGAATGTCATGGAACTGATTTATAAGAAGTGTTTCATAAAGGGGAGCAATTGTTTCGCCTGAAGCTTCTTTCTTTGTTTTTACAGCTTCGTTTACTGTGAGGATTTCAAGATCACGAAGTGCAAATTCAGATTTTCTGTTGTTTCTCTTGATTGTGTGCTGATTGGTCAGTGTACCTCTGTGAAGTTCAAGGTAAAGTTCGCCTCTGTATGTATTGGGATTCACAGCTGTAGCTTCAAGATCCTTCATAAATTCGCTTACTGACATATGTTTTGATTTTCCGACACCGTCAAGGTCTGCAATTCTCTTTGCATGTTCAATCATTTCGAACTGAGGTCCGCCGCCGCCGTCACCGAAACCGTAAGACATGAGTCTCTTGTTTGAAACACTCTTCTGTTTGAGCCAGCCCTTTGTTTCTCTGATTGTTGCGACTACATCGGGATACATATGTGTTCTGTTGAAATGTGTGAACACAGTTGTTCCGTCAAGTCCCTGCCAGTTGAATGTATCATAGGGGAAAGTATTTGTATCATTCCATGAAAGTTTTGTTGTAAGGAAATAATCAATAGAACAACCTTTCATAATCTGAGGAATTGCTGCAGAGTAACCGAATGTATCGGGAAGCCAGAAGCAGTCTGATGTGTAATCAAAATACTTTCTTGTGAATCTCTGTCCCCAGAGGAACTGACGGATCATTGATTCACCGGAAGTGATATTACAGTCACATTCAACCCATACACCGCCGTTGGGTTCATATCTGCCTTCACGGACTTTTTCTGCAATTCTTTCAAAGAGTTCAGGTCTGTTCTTTCTGATCATATCGCCGTGACATGCAGAACTCTGAATGAAATTGTATTCAGGATACTGATCCATAAGGCTGAGTGCATTAGCATATGTTCTTATAACTTTCTTTTCTGTTTCACCCACATGCCAGAGCCAAGCTGTGTCCATATGTGAATGACCTATAAGACCTACAAAAGGAGCAGAATCTTCTGATTTCATTGCAAGAACTTTCTTAAGAGCAGGAACAGACTTTCTGATACCGTCAATGAAAGAATCCATGTCTGTGTCTTCAAGAAGATAATATACATTCTTATGTACTTCATAGAGCGCATTGATAGCCTGTCCTCTCATGAAGCTGTCATCAGGAAGAGCTGTAGCAAGCTGAAGAACTGTAAGCAGATCAAAATAGAATTCCTGTATTTCATAGTTCTTTGTGCAGATATCTGCACCGTCATATCTGAAGTTGTAGTCTTTGATACCTGCATCTTCTGTAGGATGGCAACCGGGGTAGTCATGACCGCCGTAGTATTCAATAATGATATCAAGATTTTCACCTGCAACAGCATTCTTCTTAATCATGTCACAGTAATGATTTCCATGACCTGTATATACGATTTTTGTTGCAAATGTACCCATAGTTCTTCCGTTTACAAACAGAAGAGCTTCGTAACCCTGCATATGGGGTTTTATGAACAGATCTTTTCCAGCGAGTTCTTCGGGTACGGAATACTGACCTTTGAACCAACAGTAAGAATCCTTACCAAACCATGTGTAGCCTTTCTCAACAGGAGAGAATTTGTCTGCTGTAGGAATGTCGTGAAGTCTGTCCTGAGTAAGGAATGCGGAACATTCAATTTCACCCTGTTTTTCAAAAATCATAGGTTCAACAAGAGTTGCAAAAAGCTCAAGTTTGCCTATAAGTTTTTTTATCTGGGGTTCGTTTAACAATATAATCACCTCAAGGTTAATATTTGATAGAATTATACTACATAATGTAATTTTTTTCAATAAAAATAAAAATATTATTGAATTTTATTATATATTATGTATAATAAAACTATGAATATTTATGATTTTGATAACACAATTTATGATGGTGAAAGTTTTTTTGACTTTTTTCTTGAATACATAAAAGTCAATCCGACATTTGTACGCTTTCTGCCAAAAGTAATGTTAGCATTTCTTAAATATAAGCTCGGCAAAGTGACTGTTGAACAGATGATGACCGATTATGCTCCGGTCATTAAAAAGTGCTATTGCGATTATGATAAATGGGAGGAATTTACTCAGAAATTCTGGGACGGTCACATGCACAAAATAAAGAGCTTTTATAAAGAAGTGCAACAAGAAGATGATCTTATTCTTACAGCATCTCCGGAGCTTACTATCAAGGAGATTGCAAAAAGATTGGGAATTAAAAATATCGTTTGTTCAAAAATCGATGATTCCACAGGTCAGATAACAAGAATATGTATGCGAGAGAATAAGATAAAGGCTTTGCAGGAAGATTTCGGAGATGTTGATATTGATGATTTCTATACTGATTCAATAAAAAACGACGGATTTTTTGCAGAATATGCAAAACGTGTTTTTCTTGTAAGCGGAGACAAAATAACTCAGATAAAATAATGAAAATCAGTAAAGCGGTTTTGCTTTACTGATTTTTTTGTGTTTTGTGTGAATAGTGAAGTAATCTTTGCAATACTGTTGTATAAAAATGCTGTAAAGTAAAACAACTTTAGTGTGTTCAAAACTCTGTTCAAAATGTTTATAACATGGTGCTAAATGTTTAAAAATGACAGTATTTGAGTAAAAATGCGTAAGGTAAAATGACTTTACTGTTCAAAACTTATTTTTACAATATGCCGCAATATTCAGTAATTATATACAATGTCACCCTGCTGTATAATTGTCACATTATTTTTGAATTTTTCGAGATATTCAAGAAGTTTGAATCTGATTGTGTATTTTTGACCGTTCGATATAATTAATTTTTCATTTTCAGAATATACAGAATCTATTGCAGAAAGGTCAGTTTCTTCTGCTGCAGGCAGACAAAGTGAAGGAAACATTACACACCACCAGTTTTTTCCGTTACCTTCACCCAGTACAATTTTAAGTGCAAGATATTGTCCTGCCGGAAGTGTTACATTGTTATCGTAAACTCTTGTGTCAAAATATTCTGTTGTAAGATTGATTTCAGTATTGTAATCAACACCATTTTCATTCAGTATTTTTTTTACTGTTTTTTCAATATTTTCTTTTTCTTCTGCAACTGTTATGAATGCTGTTTCCGGTGTTACTGTTCCGCTGAAAATATTGCTGCCCGATTCAAGAAGTGCATCTCTTACTGCAAGTTTTATCCGTTGATCTTTTTCTGTGTCTGAGTTTGCAATAATATGGAGTCTGAGTGTGTCATTTCTTATTTCATTGCAGTTGTAGACAAAAGATGATATGTTGAACAGTACGAGAAATAAAATACCTGCAATCATACCTATTATAAGATTTTCACGGTTTTTCATATTCTGAGTCCTTTCGGTAAAAAATTGACCGTCTGTCAGTTTAATGATAGACGGTCTGATTGTTTTATATTCAGTTTACTTATTTTTTTATGTACAGGCTTTCTGTTGTAGGTACAGCTTCATAAACATTGTTGAATTTTTTTGAAAGCTCATTATAACATATTTTTGCATCTTTCTCGTTTTCAAAAAGTCCGAATACTGCTGCACCGCTGCCTGTCATCATTGCCTGTTTGGCGTTGTGGTTTCTCATTATAGCTTTGATTTTTACTCTGTCACTGACTTCTACAACCTGTTCGAAAACATTTGCTGCCTTTTTACACATTACATCAAAATCACTCTGCGTTGCTGCAAAAAGAAAACCTTCGTTATCCGGATGTCTTATCCATTCTGCAGAATCAAAATTGCTGTATGCTTCTTTTGTTGATACACCCTGATCGGGTTTTACAATTACGATATAACATTTTTTTAGATCGGGAAGTTTTGCCATAACTTCACCTTTGTTGAGACATAATCTTGTACCGCCTATAATACAAAACGGTACATCAGCACCTACTTTTTCACCTATTTTGCAAAGATCTTCTTCAGTGAGATCAGTTCCGAATATTATATCAAGTGCCTTTATTACAGCAGCCGCATCGGTACTTCCGCCTGCCATGCCTGCTTGTGAAGGAATATTCTTCTCTATGTGTATATTCACACCTGTTATTTCTTTTCCTGTGTATTCAAAGAATGCATCTGCAGCTTTCCAAGCAGTATTCTTATTGTCTGTAGGCATTGTATTATCAGAGCATGTCAGATTGATTTTGTTACAAGTGTTTGTTTCAACTGTAACTGTGTCGAATAAATCAATTGATTGCATTACTGTGTAAATGCTGTGGTATCCGTTTTCAAGCACAGCGGTGAGATCAAGTAACAGATTTATTTTTGCAGCAGCTTTTATAATTGTCTTCATAATAATCGGTTCATCCTTATTCAGCTGTATTTTTCTTTTATTGTAACTGCTTTATTTAAATTTTTCAACATTTTTTTTAGAAAATATTGTAAAACAGAAAAGTATGTGGTAACATATAGCAGGTGAATTTTATGGAAACTTATAAAAATATAATTGATATGCATACTCATACCGACAATTCCTTTGACGGTAACCATTCTCCTGTATATATGTGCGAGGCTGCATGCAACAAAGGTCTGCGTGCAATTGCTTTTACAGACCATTGCGAGGTTGACGCATTTAATACAGACGGTGAAAGAACTGTTCGTCAGGCATTTTTTGAAATTGCAAAGGCAAAAAGTGCTTTTTTAGGCAAGCTTCTTGTTCTTAACGGAATTGAACTCGGTCAGCCTACATATGATATTGAAACAGCAGAAAAAATCCTTGCATCCCAGAAATTTGATGTTGTTATCGGTTCTGTTCATAATCTCAGAAAACGCGAAGACTTTTATTATACAGAAGATTTTTCAAAAATCGACATCAAAGGAACGATGCAGGAATATTTCAGCGAAATTCTGACTATGCTTGAATGGGGCAAGTTTGATATTCTTGCACATCTTACATATCCTTTCAGATATCTGTATGCAAGAAATAACATTACTGTTGATATAAATGAATATAAAGATCAGGTTGATGAAATATTAAAACTTGCAGCAGAAAAAGATATTGCACTTGAAATCAATGCAGCAGGTCTAAGACAGCCTATAAACAGACTTTCTCCTGAGGCTGAAACTGTTGTAAGATTCAAAGAACTCGGCGGTAAATTTGTTTCAGTCGGTTCTGATGCACATTTTGCACAGCATATTGCAGTAGGAATAAAAGATGCTATGTCTGTTGCAAAAAACGCAGGTTTTGATTGTGTTACTCTTTTCCAGAAAAGACAGCATGTTGAAATTCCTATTGAATAAAACGGAGATGAAATTTTTTGTTTGAAGCAGATATATATCTTGATAAAGTAAAAAGAATTCATTTTATCGGTATCGGTGGCTCAGGAATGTGTCCTCTTGCTGAAATACTTCATTCCAAGGGATATATTCTTTCCGGCTCAGATAATAATGAAACTGATACACTTAAACGTATCCGTAATCTCGGTATTGATGTTAAAATGGGGCAGTGTGCCGAAAATATAAATGGTGCTGAGATGATAGTTTATACTGCAGCCATAATGGCAGACAATCCTGAACTCATTGCTGCAAAAAACAGCGGTATTCCCACATTTGAACGTTCCAAACTCCTCGGTGCAGTTTCACGAAAGTTCGGTAATTGTATAGGTATCAGCGGAACTCACGGAAAAACCACAACAACATCAATGCTTACTCAGGTGCTTATAAATGCAGGTGCAGATCCCTCTGCAGTTATCGGCGGTAAACTTCCCATGACAGGTACAAACGGTATCACAGGAAATACAGATCTTTTTGTATGTGAAGCTTGTGAGTTTTCTAATACATTCCTTGAACTTTCACCTGCATGCAGTGTTATTCTCAATATTGATGAAGATCACATGGATTATTTCAAAACAATGGAAAACCTAAAGAAATCTTTCTTTGAATTTTCCGATATGTCTGAAACTGTAATTTATAACGGTGATGATGAAGAAACTCTTGATGTTGTAGGCAGACTTTCAGGAAAGAAGCTTATTTCATTCGGTAAAGACAGTAAGAATGACTGGTATGCAGATGATATTGTTCTCAATAACGGTGCATTTCCTGAATTTGATGTTTATTATAAGGGTGAAAAGCAGGGAAGAGCAGTTCTTTCTGTTCCCGGAGATCACAATGTCTATAATTCTCTTTGCGCTGTTGCATGTGCTGTTTATTCAGGTGTTGAAGCAAAGACTGCTATTGAACTTCTGACAGATTTTACAGGTGCAGGCAGACGATTTGAAAAACTTGCAAAAATCAAAGGAATCGAAATAGTTGATGATTATGCACATCATCCGGCAGAGTTAAAGGTTACACTCGAAGCCGCTATGAAGATGAACTATAATAAAGTAATTGCAATTCATCAGCCTTTTACATTTTCAAGAACAGCAATGCTCCTTGATGATTTTGCAGATGTTCTTAAAATTCCAGACAAGGTTATAATGACCGAAATTATGGGTTCAAGAGAAAAGAACACATATAATATCTATACAAAAGACCTTGCAGATAAAATCCCGGGCAGTGAATGGTATTCTACGTTTGAAGAGGTAGCAGACAGAGCAATTGAAATTGCAGAAGAAGGGGACATGATTATTACCCTCGGATGCGGTGATGTTTACAAAATTGCAAAAATTATAATTGATAAATTAAGTTAAAAAAGAAGGAGCTGAACGCTCCTTCTTTTTCTTTTAAGAATTCAATTCGCCTGCATACGGAAGACTGATGATAGCTTTGAACAAGTCTCCGTCAATAAATAAATTTAGATTTCCGCCCTGCAGTATGCAAAGATCTTTTGCAATTGACAGTCCTAATCCGTTTCCATCTCTTGTTCTTGATTTGTCACCACGTACAAATCTTTCTGTCAGTTCTTCTGCTGAAATGTTCAGTGGTTCACAAGAAATGTTTTTGATTTCGAAATAACTGTTTATTTTGTCAGTATATACCGAAACATAAATTCTTGTATCAGGTGCAGAATATTTTTTTGCATTGCTGAGAAGATTTGCAAGAATTCTGTATGTTTTTGAACCGTCTGCAAAAATAGTTGGCGGACTTTCAGGTTCAGAAAATCTTATTTCGTTGCCGTTTTTCTCCATTTCGGGAGCAAACTCTGCAATTGTCTGCATTGCAAGTTCTGATAGATTGAGTTTTGTTGTGTTAAGTGTCACATTGCCCGTTGACACTTTGGATGCTTCAATCAGATCTTCAATAAGCCTTTTCAATTTTATTGATTGTGTGTTTATTACGCTGATATACTTTGATGCAGTTTCATCGGTTATTTCACATTTGCTCAGCAGGTCTGAGTATGAAATAAGAGATGTCAGCGGTGTTTTAAGGTCGTGCGAGACATTTGTTATCAGTTCAGTTTTCATCTGTTCATCACGCACAGCTTTTTCTATTGCTTTTGTAAGTGCTTCATTTGTATTGGTAAGGTTTGAAGCCAGAATGCTCAGTGAAGCAGGGATGTTTTCATTGCCGAAATTTACAGATTCATGTCTGCTTGATGCGTCAATAATTTTATCTAGTATGATAAGATATTGCAGAATAAAATATATGCACACACAGTTGAAAATGATACTTGCAACAATTCCTATAACAATTGAGATTCCGCTGTAAATAAAATAACTCAACAGTTGTGCAGCAAAAATAATTATAAAATTGCCGAGTACATATCCGATTGCAAGCATTATAACAGTTCTTTGCATTTTTTTCGGTTTGTAACCGAATGCAGAAATGAAATTCTTAATTGATTTTATTCCTTTGCGGAAAAGTTTATAAAGAGCAAATATGCCTTTTGAGATAATCATATTTGCGAAGAACTTCTGACCGCATTTCTTGATTCTGACAGTTGATGCCAACCATTCCGCAAATATTAAATAACTGAGAGTGAAAATTCCTCCGAGACCGATCGGGGCATACATCAGTATAATTTTTGTATATAATTCACTTGTGTTTTCAATAAATTCAATTGCAAGCCAGCCTCCTAAAACTGTGAGTCCTGCAACAATTCCTATAGAGAGTATAAAATGAATATCTGTCGGTACTCTGTCAATCAGTGCAATGTTTGTTTCACTGTCATTTTGGCTGTGCCCGCAAAGACAAAGAAATACGATAAGCAGTATTAATGATAATATAACAGCAATTAACGCAATTGAAATATTTGTCATTGCGTCAGATGAAAGCATAGAGTTGTATATATCGTAAAGATATGCATACGAATCATTACTTTCATTCAATGCATCTGTGTCAATATAGAAAAACACTTTATTGTTTCCGGCATTGGAGAATGTTTCTCTGATATTATTCTGCATCTGATCTGAAAAATCGGGGAGTGCAGTACCTGTACCGTCTGAAAACATATAATTGCGGAAACTTTTTGCATTCTTTTTGAAATCGTCTTCAGTTATGTTGGCGATGTTTGTTTCAATATTTCCGTTTTCAAGAGTTATAAAATATTTTAATGATTTGAGTGTCGAAAGTCTTTCTGTAGCAATGTAATACAGACTCTCTGCAGAAGCAGATTCTTTTTCTTTCTGATTCTCATATTCAGCAAGAAAATTCTTTCTGATTTCTGTTTCATCTGATTCATAGGAGTTTGTAAAAGTAATTATTGTTTCATAATCAGAGGTTATACATAATGAAGAGCTGTAATAAAATGTGTTTTCTGTGAAAGCCGAATCTCTTACAAGTGCAGAATACGGCAGAAGTTCAAGTCCCGAATAATTTTCAAGTACTTTTCTTGCCGCTTCAACATTACGTGGTATTCTTTCTCCGTTTTTATCTGTCAGCGTTTCATTGGTGCCGGAAAATGAATCAGATGTTGAATTATCCGGATTTATTGTCATTGTATAATCTTCCGGTATGTCGACAGCATCAGCTGTGTATTCATAAAGAAAATATGATTCATCATAATTTTCAACGGCAAAGGTCAACTCGTTATAAATTATAGCAGCTTTCTGATTAAGATAGTAGTTTACAGCTTCATTAATAATTGCGGTTCTGTTTTCATCATAAGCCTTTGATATGAGGCTCTGACCGCGATATGATGCTTCATGCAGATAATATATATCTGTATTCAGCTGTGTTTCAAAACCGTAGGAATGATAATAAGGCTTTATATCACCGCTTAAATATTCATTGAAACCGTAAACCAAAGATCCGGTTACAGTTTTTATTCCGAAGAAAATGAAACTGAAAAACATCAGTGCAGAGAGAATGATGCACAGTCCTTTTGAAAAAAGAGAGTATTTAAATTTTATCGATTTTGTATCCAAGTCCCCACACCACCTTTAAATATTTCGGCTCTTTAGGATTAATTTCGATCTTTTCTCTGATATTTCGGATATGTACGGTTACTGTTTTTTCAGTCTGAAAAGCAACCTCATTCCAGACAGCCTCATATATTTGAGTGCTTGATAAAACTCTTCCCATGTTTGTCATCAGATACTCAAGAATATTGTATTCTCTCGCTGTTAGTTTCACAGCATCACCGTCAACAGTCACCTCTTTACTGTCTCTGTTCAGAGTGAGACCGCCTGTAATGAGCATATTATCGGTCTTTTGCATACTTCCTAATGAACTGTATCGTCTTATCTGTGACTTTACTCTTGCAACAAGTTCAAGAGGATTAAAAGGTTTTGTGACATAATCGTCAGCTCCGAATCCAAGACCTGTTATTTTGTCGGTATCTTCACTTTTTGCAGAAAGAAGGATGATAGGGAAGTTATACTTTTCTCTGATTTTTACAGTTGTTTTAAGTCCGTCCAGCCGCGGCATCATAATGTCGAGTACCATGCAATGAATTTCATTTTTGTTTATGATATCAAGAGCTTCAATGCCATCTGCCGCTTTCAGAATATCGTATCCTTCAGCTTTTAAATAAATTTCAACCGAATCGAGAATTGCTTCATCATCATCGCAGATTAAAACACGATACATAAAATCATCTCCGTATATGTATTGTTGTATCAGAAAAATTTGACCGTGTTTTAATAATAACACGGTCTCTTTAAATATTAGTAATAAAATTATTAAGAAAAAATAAAGATATCAGATAAGTTCACCTATGCAACAGTCATCGTTAGTGTCTGTTATCATAACATTGGCTATTTTTCCTGACATATCTGTATCTGTTTTTACTTTAACCGGTATATAGTTTTTTGTGTAACCGATCTGCCAACCGTTTTTCGGTGTTTCAAAAAGTACAGAGAATTCCTTTTCTTTATTTTTTCTGAAGTTTTCTTTGCGTATACCTTCACATACGGCACTTAACTGAAGTGCGCGTCTGCTTTTTTCGGAATTCTGAAGATGTCCGCACATTTTAGCAGCTTTTGTACCTTCTCTGATTGAATATGGGAATACATGAACTTTATCAAATTCGATCTGTTTTACGAAGTCAATTGTTTCATTGAATTCTTCTTCTGTTTCCCCGGGAAAACCTGCAATAATGTCAGTTGTTATTGATGTATCTTCAAAAGCAGCTCTTAATTTTTCTGTAAGCTGTCTGTATTCAGTTGCATTATAGTGTCTGTTCATTCTTTTTAAAACAGTGTCGCAGCCGCTCTGGAGTGAGATGTGAAACTGGGGACAGAATTTTTTACAAGATGCAAATGATTCAATCATTTCGTCTGAAATATGGTCGGGTTCAAGTGAGCCGAGTCGTGTTCTTTCTATCCCGGGTGTGTTTTCTGCTGCATATACGGCATCTGTAAGAGATAATCCTATATCACGTCCGTATGCAGATAAATTTATTCCCACAAAAACAACTTCCTTGAATCCGTTTTCTGAAAGATTCTGAAGCTCCTTTTTTATGTCTTCAATATTTTTTGAACGTGAACGACCTCTTGCGTAGGGAATTGCACAATATGAACAGAACCTGTTGCAGCCATCCTGAATTTTGATAAACGCCCTTGTATGGCCTTCAAAATCAGTTATGATACCGCCATTATATTTATCATCGTTTTTATGTTCAGAAATTGCTGTTATTTTTGATTTATCTTCAAGCCAATTGTTCAGGGATTTTATAAGATTGTTGTTACTTTTGTTTCCGAGTATAATATCTGCTTCAGTTATGGCAAGTGCTTCATCGGGGAATGCCTGAGGAACGCAGCCCGTGAGTACAACAACCGCGTCAGGGTTTTTCGATTTGAAATGTCTTACCGCCTGTCTTGTTTTTCTGTTGCCTTCAGCAGTAACAGTGCATGAATTTACAATATATACATCTGCTGATTCTTTTGAATCTACAACAAGATAGCCGTTTTTGTTGAGCATTTCGGTCATTTCCTGAGATTCATACTGATTTACTTTGCACCCGAGGGTGAATATTGCTGCTTTCATTTTATCACTCCTGATACTTAATTATAACTTTATATGTAATGAAAATCAAGCATATTATTTTTTACAAGTTCATAAGTTTTAATGAGATTTTCGGACAAAACGGAAGGTGTGGTATTATGAAAACACAGCTCAGAGCATATGTAAGCATTATTATGTTGATTGTATTTGCATTGACAGGACGAGGAATATATATATCTGTTGCCGATGAAAAAGTTTTAAGCGGCAATTATGCGGAGGAAACGGTAGCTGTTGATGAGTCAGTAGCAATTGAATGCGGGATTGTGACAAATGCAGTTTCTGTCGTACTGATGGAAAAAACAACAGGTAAGGTTCTTTATGCGGAAAATGAGAACGAAAAACTTTACCCTGCATCTGTCACTAAAATTATGACAATTCTGCTTGTATGTGAGGCAGTTGACTCAGGAAAAATAAAGTTGTCAGACAGTGTTGCTTGCAGTGAAAATGCAGCATCTAAAGGCGGTTCTCAGATATGGCTTGAACCTGGCGAGATAATGAGCGTTGAGGAGCTTCTGAAAGCTACATGTGTTTACAGTGCAAATGATGCCTGTACACTGCTTGGTGAGTATATTGCTGGTAGTGAACTATCTTTCTGCCAAATGATGAATGCCAGAGCCGATGAGTTAGGGATGGAAAATACTCATTTTGATAATTGTACAGGTCTTGACGATACTTCCGAAACTCATCTTACAACAGCATATGATATTGCACTGATGTCGAGGGCTTTGTTGAAATATGACTTTATAAAGGAATATACAACAGTATGGATGGATTCACTTCGTGACGGAAAAACTCAACTTGTAAATACAAATAAACTGGTAAGGTTTTATAATGGTATTACAGGATTAAAAACCGGTACAACGGAAAAAGCGGGGTGTTGTATCTCGGCCACAGCTGAACGTGAAAATATGGAGCTTATTGCTGTTGTTATGGGGAGTGAAAACAGTAATGACCGTTTTGCAACTGCAGAAAATCTTCTTGATTGGGGATTTGCCAATTATGAAATTTATACTCCTGATACAGAAGTAAATGAAATTTCTGTTGATGTTTTATTCGGTAAGAAAGATTCTGTTTCAGTAAAAATTCCTGAAATGTTGCCTATACTTATTAATAAAGGCGAAAGGGAAAAAATAAGTGTTGATGTCAGTTTTGCGGAAAGTGTTACTGCCCCTGTAGAAATTGATCAGTCGGTTGGTAAAATTGTCGTGAGAAATTCTGATAAGGTGTTGTCTGAATATGAGATATTAGTGTCGGAATATGTCGGAACTCTGACATTTTTTGATGCAATTATGAAACTGTTGACATCTTTTTCATAATAAATCACATTTTAATAAAAAAAATACACTATTTTGATCAAATTTCTATTGAAAAATCATGCAAAACATAGTATAATGAACAAAATATTTGTTTGTTGGAGAGGCGTATATGTCAGTTAAACTCAATTGTAGGTATCTTTCATCTTTTGTTGCTGATAATGAAATTGTAGCAGTTAAAGATGATGTAAAAGGTGCGTACGAAAAACTTTATTCTCAGAAAGCAGTTGCTGAGGGAAATGATTTTCACGGATGGTTAACACTTCCTGAAGATTATGATAAGGCAGAATTTTCAAGAATCAAAGCTGCAGCAGAAAAAATCAAGAAAGATTCAGAAGTATTTGTTGTAATCGGTATCGGAGGATCTTATCTCGGAGCAAGAGCTGCTATTGAATTCTGTAAATCAAAAAATTACAATGTTATTGTAAAAGATGCTCCTAAGATTTTCTTTGTTGGTAATTCTTTAAGTCCCACTGAAATTTCAGAAGTTCTTGAAATCTGTAAAAACTGTGATTTCTCAGTGAATGTTATTTCAAAATCAGGAACAACAACAGAACCTGCTGTTGCATTCCGTCTTTTTAAAGATCTTCTTATTAAAAAGTATGGTAAAGAAGAAGCTGCAAAAAGAATTTATGCAACAACTGATAAGGCAAAGGGCACTCTTAAAGAGATGGCTGATGCAGAAGGCTACGAAACATTTGTGGTTCCCGATGATGTCGGCGGCAGATTCTCTGTCCTTACAGCAGTAGGTCTTCTTCCTATTGCTGCGGCAGGTATTGATATTGATGCACTCATGAACGGTGCATATGACGCAATGAAAGAATATGAAAATGATGATGTTCTTTCAAATGATTGTTGCAGATATGCAGCAATAAGAAACATCCTTCTCGGAAAAGGCAAGAATGTTGAAATGATGGTGAGCTATGAACCTGACTTCACAATGATGAATGAATGGTTCAAACAGCTTTTCGGTGAAAGCGAAGGTAAGGATAATAAAGGTATTTTTCCCGCTTCTGCAATTTACTCAACAGATCTTCATTCTCTCGGCCAGTATGTTCAGGAAGGTCAGAGACAGCTTTTTGAAACAGTTGTTATCTTCAATGAATCAAAATATGATATTGTAATTGAAGAAGACGCTGCAAACAGCGACGGTCTCAATTTTATAGCAGGTAAAACACTGTCTTATGTAAACATAAAGGCTTTTGAGGGTACAATTCTTGCTCATACTGACGGAAATGTTCCTAATATTGTTCTCGAAGTTGATAAGATGGATGCGTATAATTTAGGTTATCTCATTTATTTCTTTGAAAAAGCTTGTGCAGTTTCAGGTTATATGCTTGGCGTTAACCCCTTTAATCAGCCCGGTGTTGAGAGCTACAAGAAAAATATGTTTGCTCTCCTCGGTAAACCTGGTTATGAAGAGATGGCAGAAGAGCTTTCAAAAAGACTTAATGGTTAACCATTATTATAAATGTAAAGGAGACAAACAAAATGATTACATTACTTACCGGTACAAAGGGCAGCGGAAAAACAAAGAAGCTCATCGCTCTCATCGAAGAGGCAGCAAAAGCTTCAGCAGGTCATGTTATTTGTGTAGAACAGAAAGATGCACTCAGATATGACGTTAAAACAAGTGTCAGACTTGTTTCCACTGATTATTACTGTGTTCAGGGCTTTGATGCTTTCTATGGCCTTCTCGCAGGACTTTGCGCAGGCGACCATGATATAACAGATATACTTGTTGATGCAACACTCCGCATCGGCTCAAGAGATATGGATGAACTTGCAGCTTTCCTTGCAAAAGTTAACAAACTTTCTGCAGAAGCTGAGACTAAATTTACATTTACAGTATCAACTGAAACAGAGAATATTCCTGCATCAGTTCTTGATTTTTGTGAATTAAAGTAATTTTTAACGGCAAAAATCTGCCGTATTGAAATTTTTCATAAAATTTGAGCGGAAAAATTGCATATATTTTACCGAAAATATATTGACAAATTTTTGATTTGAATATATAATATTATCCGTTCGTATTATGGAGGACTTTGCAGATGATTTTAGAACTGCGCCGATTTTTTGAAAATGATGATATCCGTCAGGATTTTGCATATGAGTTTGACGCTGAAGACGATCTGATTTCTTCAATCGTGTCAGTAAAAGGTTATGTGAAAAATTCAACAGGTATTGTTTCTATTTCGGCAGAGGCAGATTTTACTGTTTCTACGCAGTGTGCAAAATGTGCAAAGGACATCAGTAAAAAGCTTAAAGTATCTGTTGATCACTTTCTTATTGATCAGCTCAATGATGAAGATAACGATGATTACATTGTTGTTGAAAACATGAGTCTGAATCTTGACGAATTGGTTCTGGAAGATATCTTTCTTTCTTTGCCCTCAAGATTTTTGTGTAAGAGTGATTGTAAAGGTCTTTGTCCTTATTGCGGTAAAGATCTTAACGAGGAATCCTGTGGTTGTAAGAAACCTGTTGATCCTCGTCTTGCAGCTCTGCAGCAGCTTTTGAATGATGATGAATGATTGTGTAAATTATTAGGAGGTTTTCGATATGGCAGTACCCGCAAGAAGAGTTTCTCACGCAAGAAGAGATAAGAGACGTTCAAGCGTTTGGAAGATGGAAGCACCCGCTCTTCAGAAGTGTCCTCAGTGTGGCGAATTCAAGAGAACACACAGAGTTTGTGATAGCTGTGGTTATTACAATGGTAAACAGGTTATCAGCGTAGAGGACTGATTTCCTTTATTTTCTTGACATTAAAGGAAGGCGGAGAGGTTTACTTTTCCGCCTTTTTAGTGTTGTTTAATTCAGGTGGTTAAATGGCTGTTAAAATACAAAATGTGAATCCTGATTCACTCTGCAGTAAAAAAGGAATTACTGCGGGGTATGTTTTGTTGTCTGTAAACGGTCATGAAATAAATGATGTTTTGGATTACAGATTTTATGCGAATTCAAAAAGAGTTAATATAACATTTGAAAGTCCTGAAGGCGAAATTGTGACTCACCGTCTCAAAAGCGGTCTTGATCCCGAATCATTAGGACTGGAGTTTGAGACATATCTTATGGATAAACATCACTCTTGTAAGAATAAATGTATATTTTGTTTTATTGATCAGATGCCGCACGGAATGCGTGAAAGTCTGTATTTCAAAGACGATGATTCACGTTTATCATTTCTTTTCGGTAATTATGTGACATTAACAAATATGACAGAATCAGATATTGACAGACTCATTGAGATGCATATTTCACCTGTTAATATTTCAGTTCATACAATGAACCCTGAACTCAGAGTGCGGATGATGAAAAATCCCAATTCAGGAAATGTATTATCATACATTAATAAACTTGCAGACGCCGGAATAGAAATCAATGCTCAGCTTGTGCTTTGTCCCGGTTATAATGACGGTGAAGAGCTTCTTTATTCGCTCAATGAACTTGCCAAAATCGGGCAGTCAATTGTTTCCGTTGCTGCGGTTCCTGTTGGTCTTACTAAACACAGAGAAGGTCTTTGTGAATTAAAAGGATATGACAAGAATAGTGCGGCAGAAGTTATAGATATGATAAATGAATTCAATTCATGTCATTATGATGAATTCGGCAGAAATTTCTGTTATGCGGCTGATGAATTTTATCTCAAGGCTGAGAGAGAAATTCCTGATTATGAATATTATGATGATTTCAGACAGCTTGCTAACGGTGTCGGAATGTGGCGTGACTGTGAAGCCGTGTTTATGGATGCACTTGATGATTTAAACTTTTTTTCCGATTCAAAAGTTGCAATTATTACAGGTGTGGCAGCTTCACCTCTGATGAAACAGCTGTCAGATGCTTTTAAGAAAAAGTTTCCCGAAAAAATTGTTGACGTTTTTGCAATTGTTAATGACTTTTTCGGTCATTCAGTAACTGTTGCCGGTCTAGTAACTGCAACAGACATAATAAATCAGGTAAAGGATTTATCCGGTTATGATAAAGCTTTGATTCCAGATGTTATGCTTAAAGGGCATGATGAAAAAATCTTTCTTGATGATATTTCACTTGACGAATTGTCAGCAAAATTAAATGTGAAAATTTTTCCTGTGTCTGACTCCGGTGCAGACCTGTTATATAATATGATGTAAAAAATAGAGGAGTGTGAAAAATGAGCAAACCGATAGTTGCAGTTGTAGGCAGACCTAATGTTGGTAAGTCTACTCTTTTTAACAAGCTTTGCGGTAAGAGACTTTCTATTGTTGATGATACTCCGGGTGTAACAAGAGACCGTATTTTCGGTGATTGCGAATGGCTTAACAAAAGCTTTCTGCTTGTTGATACCGGTGGTATTGAGCCTCATTCTGATGATATAATTCTTTCTCAGATGAGAAGGCAGGCTCAGATTGCCATTGACAGCGCAGATGTTATTATTTTTGTTACTGACCTCAAAACTGGCGTTGTGGCAACTGATGCTGAAGTTGCAACAATGCTCCTCAAAAGTGGTAAGCCTATTGTTCTTGCAGTAAATAAGTGTGATACGGTTGGTTCTCCTCCCGTTGAGATTTATGAATTCTATAATCTTGGTCTCGGTGATCCGATTCCTGTTTCAGCTGCTCACGGTCATGGAACCGGAGACCTTCTTGATGAAGTTTTTAAGTACATCGGTGATACTGCTGAAGAAACTGAAGAAGATGACAGAATCAAGGTTGCTATTATCGGTAAACCCAATGTTGGTAAATCTTCTCTGGTTAACGCTATCTGCGGTGAAGAAAGAGTTATCGTTTCAAATATTGCGGGTACAACACGTGATGCAACTGACACTGAAGTTGAAAATGAACACGGCAAATTCCTTCTTATTGATACTGCAGGTCTTCGCAGAAAATCAAAAGTTGATGACACAATTGAGAAATACTCTGTTATGCGAGCTGTTATGGCTGTTCAGAGAGCTGAAGTATGTGTTATCATGATAGACGGCACAGTCGGCTTTACAGAGCAGGATTCAAAGGTTGCAGGTATTGCACATGAAGAAGGTAAGGCTTGTATTATTGTTGTTAATAAATGGGATGCTGTTGAAAAAGACGGCAAAACAATGGATGCATATCGTAAAAAGCTTATGAATGATTTCTCATTCATGTCATATGCGCCCATTATCTTTATTTCCGCAAAGACAGGTCTTCGTATCAACAGACTTTTCGAACTTATTAAGTTTGTTGACACACAGAATGCAATGAGAATCAGAACAGGTCGGCTTAATGAAGTTCTTGCCGATGCTCAGACACGTGTTCAACCACCTACAGATAAGGGCAAGAGACTTAAGATTTACTATATGACTCAGCCCTCAACAAGACCGCCGACATTCGTTTGTTTTGTCAATAACAGAGAATTGTTCCATTACAGTTATCAGCGTTATATTGACAATCAGATCCGTGAAGTATTCGGGCTTGAGGGGACTCCTACAAGATATATTATCCGTGAACGCGGAGATGATAAAAACTGAAATTAAATTTAAAATTAGGTGATTTTATGTTAACTTTTATCAATAAAATAATTGCAATGATTCTCATTCCATTTGTTATGAATCCTTCTCTTCCCGTGCTTTCAGTTCTGAAGCTTGTTTATGCAGAAAAGGAACTCATTTCACTTTCTGAAAATGAAGTAGGTTCTGATGAAGATCCCGTTTATCTTACAGCACACAGAGGTGTGACAGCAAAGGCTCCCGAAAACACAATTCCTGCTTATGAAGCTGCTGTTGCAGAAGGTTACTACACTGCAGAATGTGATATACAGCTTACCAAGGATAATGTTTGGGTTCTTAATCATAATGATACAACAAATAAGATGTTCTTTGAAATGGGTAATGTGTCAGATTATACGCTTGAAGAACTCAAGGGCTTTACATACAGACAGGGTGTAAACTTCTGGCAGGAAGGTCTTGAAATTGCTACTCTTGATGAGTATCTTGATGTTTTTGTGGGAACAGAAACAAGACCTCAGTTTGAAATCAAGGCTGACGGCTACGACATGCTTTACACTGTTGTTGATGCTGTTGAAGCAAAGGGGCTTGTTGAACAGGCAATCGTTATTTCATTCGATTTCAAACAGCTTGAAACAATTCACGAAATCAATCCCGATATCGAACTGTGGTATCTTATTGATGAAATAACAGAAGACGAAATCGCAAAGGCACAGGCTCTTTCAGACAAAGTATGGCTTTCACCCAACTTTGAAGCAAATGATGCTGATTCAATTCAGCTGGCTCTTGACGCAGGTATCGGTGTATCTTTCTGGACAGTAAACACAATCGAAGATGCAAAGATGCTTTATGACATGGGTGTAAGATATATCGAGACAGATATTCTCTGCAATTAAGAGGTTAGTATGGATAACACATATCTTGAAAAACTGATTTCACTCAAAGAAAACGGTCTTTATGATGAAAATGACCCCATATACATCACAGCCCACAGAGGTGTTACCACATATTCACCCGAAAACACGATTCCCGCATATGAGAAAAGTGTTGAACTGGGATATTACACTGCAGAGTGTGATATAAGGCTTACAAAAGACGGTGTATGGGTTCTTCATCACAACGGTGACCTTGACATCTTCGGAGAAGAGGGAACAATTGAAGACCACACATACGAAGAACTGTGTAAGTTCACATATAAACGAGGTGTGAACTGTGATAGGGAAGGTCTTAAAATCTGCACACTTGATGAATATCTTGATGTGTTTGTCGGCACTAAAACCAGACCTCAGATTGAAATTAAGACAGAAACTTATGATACTCTCTGTACCGTTATAGAAGCTGTGTCAAAAAAAGGTCTTTGCGAACAGTCAATTATAATTTCATTCGACTTGGAACAACTGAGAATTATTCATGAGTTGAACCCTGATATTGAACTGTGGTACCTTGTTGGTAAAATTACTCCTGAAAGTATTGTACAAGCAAAGGCACTTTCAGAAAAAGTGTGGCTTTCACCCTGTTATGATGATAATGATGACGAATCGATAAAACTTGCACTTGATGCAAAAATCGGCGTATCTTTCTGGACTGTTGATACAGTTGAAGATGCCAGAAGATTATTTGATATGGGTGTAAGATATATTGAGACTGATTGGGTAAGACCGTAATAAAATAAATGCAGAAAAAGTAGGATGGAAATATCCTGCTTTTTTGTTTATTTTTTAACAATTTTTGTTGACTTAACAGTGTTATTGTTGTATAATTTATTTGTCTAAATTTTTTGAAAGAGGAAGATTTCAATGATTGATTACAAAATGGAGCTGAATGACGAGCATATTGCCATACTCAAAGGCGAAAAAGGCGAAGCCATGCAGCAGGTTCTTGAAACTATCGTTCTTTTCGGCGATATTTTCGGCGCAAAAAGACTTGTTCCCGTAACTCACAAAGACACTCATCTTGTTACATCTTTCGGTATGGGTGTTCTCAAGCCCCTCTATGCTTGTATGGAAAAACTTACTAATGAAGGCATCAAGGCTCAGGGCTATCTTACACTTGACCCCAGACCCCTTGACTATGTAAATGTAAAGTGCAATCCCATTGAAAAAATTGTTTTCAATAAGGTTATGTACTCAATGCAGGCACCCTATGAAGAGTACCTCAAAAAGCTTGGTCTCAAGGATAACAACGCATTCTCATGTACATGTTACCTCGATGAGGTAGGCAACACACCCAAGGAAGGCGACGTTCTCGCATGGGCAGAATCAAGTGCTGTTGTATATGCTAACTCTGTTCTTGGTGCAAGATGTAACAGAAACAGTGGTATGATTGACCTTTTTGGTGCTATCCTCGGTTATGTTCCCGAATTCGGTTTCCTTACAGACGAAGGCAGAAAGGCTACATGGAAAGTTTATGTAAAGACAACAAAGAAGCCTGAAGCTCAGATTCTCGGTTCTGCAATCGGTATGAAGGTTATGGAAGAGGTTCCTTATGTTTACGGTCTTGATGCATTCATCGGTGATGAACTCAACGACGAAAACAAGTCATACCTCAAGGACTTCGGTGCTGCTACAGCTTCAAACGGTGCTGTCGGTCTTTATCATATCGACAACCTTACTCCCGAAGCAAAGAAGCAGGGCGAAAGCCTTATCAACGACGATGCTAAGGTTTACATCATTGACGATGCTGAACTTGAAAGAGTTTACAAGTCATATCCCGTTATGTGGAAGAAGCCCGATGCAAAGCCCAATCTCTGCTTCATCGGTTGTCCTCATCTCACATACGAACAGCTTTGCCAGTGGACAACTGACATCGTAAACGGCCTTAAAGCAACAGGCAAGAAGAAGGTTGTTCTCAGAACAATCATGACTGCTGCTCCCGACGTTGTTGAAAAGTTCAAGAAGACAACAAAGTATCAGCTTCTTATGAGAAGCGGTGTAAAGCTTTCATCAATCTGTCCTCTTATGTATACTAACAACCCCGTTGCAAGAGGTATGCACAATATCATCACAAACTCAAACAAACTGCGTACTTATTCTACTTCCAGATATTATAAAGATGCAGATATTCTTGATATTATCACAGGCAAGGGGGTAAAATAAAATGAAAGAATTCAAAGGCAGAGTTATCGCAGCAGGTAACTGGGAAGGTGAAGCTGCTGTTTCAAAGCAGGGCTTCAACACACTTGCTTCATTCCAGTCAAGTGCTATCGGTGGTAAAGACCACGCAGAAGTAGGCGACCAGAACAACAAGGACCTCTACGGTAAGAATATTACAGGTAAGGCACTTTGTCTTCCTATCACAATCGGTTCAACAACAGGCGGTCTTGTTATCCAGACAGTTTGTCAGATGGGTATAACTCCTGACTGTTACCTCTTCTCAGAGCATATCGATTCACTCGCAGCAAGCGGCATCGTACTTGCTCGTGTATGGGAAAAGAGCCCCGTTATCTGTATCGACCAGCTTGGTGAGGAATTCCTCAACACTGTAAAGACAGGCGACAAGCTTAAGGTCACAGAAGACGGCACAGTTACAATTCTTTAATAAAACAAAAGGGGAGCCGAAAGGTTCCCCTTATTTTAAAGGTGATTATATGTTTTCTCCTCAATCATTTGATTTTCTTATTGAAAACCGATTTATGAACAGTAAAGAATGGTTTCATGAGCATAAAAACATTTATTATGATTGTGTTTTAAAACCTCTTACTGAACTTGCTGTTGAAATTGCACCTACAATAGAAAGTCTTGATCCTGCTATAGTTACAACTCCTAAAATTAATAAGGTATTATCTCGTATATATCGGGACACAAGATTTTCTAAGGACAAATCTCTTTTCAGAGAGTCAGTATGGCTTTCTTACAAAAAGGATAAAAAACAGTTTCGTCATTATCCGGAATTCTTCGTTGTTATAACTCCGCAGATGCTTATGTACGGTTGCGGTTATTATTGGATGCAGCCTGAAACAGTTAAAGTCATGCGTGAAATGATAGAGGAAAATCATCCTGCATGGCAGAAAGCTCTTAAAGCATATGAAAACCAGGATATTTTTACCCTTGAGGGTGATATGTACAAGCGTACAAAATATCCCGGTTATGCAGAAAATATACGCAATTGGCTTGATAGAAAGTGCGTCTGTTGTACAAAATACAGTACGGATTTCAATCTTGTGTTTTCTGATAAGCTCGGAGAGAAAATCTGTGAAGACATTGTTCTTATGAAGGATATCTACGATTTTCTTGTATTGTGTGAACAGAAAGCAAGAGGACTTATAAAATATGACTGATGCTGAAAGAATCGTCCGTGAACAGCTTTTTGCTATGCAGGATATCGAGTATAAAAAGTTTCATTCTGCACTGATGCCGACAGTTGATGAAGACAGAATAATCGGCGTCAGAGTGCCTGCACTCCGCAAACTGGCAAAAGATCTTTTTAATGACAAAACAGGGGAGCAGTTTATAAAAAATTTTCCCCACAGATTTTATGAGGAAGATAATGTTCATGCTTTTATTATTGAGCAGATAAAAGATTTTGAAACTGCACTCTGCGAAACAGAAAAGTTCCTGCCCTATATTGATAACTGGGCAACATGCGATATGTTTTCGCCAAAAGTTTTTTCGCAGAATACTGATGTTATCTTTAATAAAAGCAAACAATGGATAAAATCCGGCAAACCGTATGTTATCCGTTACGGTATCGGCATGCTGATGCGATATTTCTTGACGAAAGATTTTCGCCTGAAGTGTTGCAGATTGTTGCATCAGTTGAAAGTGAAGAATATTATGTCAATATGATGATTGCATGGTTTTTTGCAACAGCTCTTGCAAAACAGTATTCATCTGCGATTATTTATATAGAAAAAGAAACGCTTCCTTTATGGATACACAACAAAATCATTCAGAAAGCTGTAGAAAGTAATTGCATTGCTGCAGAAATAAAATTGTATCTGAAGTCGCGCAAAATCAGAACTGAAATAAAATAATAAACATCTCACATCAGAGTATTCCGATTATGAGATGTTTTTTTGTTATATGATTATTCCGCCACCGAGAACGATATTGTCTTTGTATAAAACTGCAGACTGTCCTTTTGAAGGTGCTCTTTGTGGTTCATCAAAAATGATTCTGATTTTTCCGTCATCTGTTTGTTCTGCAGTTGCAAAAGCACCTTTATGGTTATATCTGATTTTTACAAAGCATTTTTCAGGGATAATAAGGTTTTCTGTCGCCATGAAATTAAAATTTTCAATATAAATTTCTTTTTCAAACAACTCTGCATTTGATGAAAGAATTATTCTGTTTGATCGTGTATCAATATTTTTAACATAAACAGGTTCACCTGCAGCAATACCAAGACCTTTTCGTTGACCGATTGTGTAATTGATAATACCTTTATGTTGACCGAGTATATTTCCGTTTATGTCTGTAAATTTGCCGAAAGGGTATTGTTTTTTTGTTGCACGCAGAATAAAATCTGAATATTTACCGCATGTTATAAAACATATATCCTGGCTGTCTTTTTTATGAGCGTTTACAAAACCGTTTTTTTCAGCAATTTCTCTTGCAGTTTCCTTGGTAATATCAGCTAAAGGGAATCTTACTTTTTTTAACAAGTCCTGGGTTAATGGATACAGAAAATAGCTCTGATCTTTTTTTTCATCATCAGCTTTTTCTATGTAGTATCTGTCATTGCAGTTACCTGTTTTTGCATAGTGTCCGGTTGCAAAAACATCGCATCCGTATTCTTCTGCAATTTCATTGAGAATACTGAATTTTATATGCTTGTTGCATTCTACACAAGGGTTAGGTGTGCCGCCTTTTTCGTATGTTTTTATAAAATTGTCAATTACATGCTTTTTAAATTTTTCAGAAGCATCAAGAGCTATAAAAGGAATGCCGATTTTATCGCAAACAGCTTTTGCATCATCAATATCTTTATTAAAATCAACATCACCGAAAGCGAACAGACTGTCGCTTTTATCAAACATTTTAAATGTAACGCCGATGCAGTCGTAACCCTGCTCTTTCATAAGGTATGCGGTAACCGAACTGTCAACACCGCCGCTCATTGCAATAAGTGCCTTTGCCATTATTTATCCCAACTCAATCATTTTATTAATACATTTAACAGCTTTTTCAATTGTTTCATCGCTCAGCGTGATTTCTTCACCACCGTTGCCCGAAACAGTGTTGTAAACATCCATAATTGTTGTAAGCTTCATGTCATTACAAATCAGATTCTTTGACATCGCATAGAATTTTTTGTCGGGACACATAATCTGAAGATGCTGAACAATGCTGTTTTCTGTGCCGATGATAAATTCCTTTGCATCGGATTCTTTTGCAAAATTCATAATATCAGCTGTGGACCCTGCAAAATCTGCAAGAGCAGTAACTTCTTTTTTGCATTCGGGATGTACAAGAAGTAATGCGTCGGGATGCTTTTGTTTTGCAATAATAACTTCTTCTTTTTTTATTGCTGCATGAACAGGACAGCCCCCGTTGAGAAGTTTTATGTTTTTTTCCGGACAATGTTCTTTTACATATGCACCGAGATTACAGTCAGGAATAAAAAGAATATCTTTTTCAGGCATATTTTTTACTATTTTTACTGCTGATGATGATGTAACACAAACATCTGAAACCGTCTTTAGATCAGTAGTAGTGTTTATGTATGCCACTACTGCATAATCTTTATATTCGTCCTCACGCAGCTTTTTTATATAATCTTTTGTAAATTGTTCAGCCATCGGGCAGCCTGCATCAGGATTTGCAAGATAAACAGTTTTTTCGGGTGATAAAAGTTTTGCAGTTTCCGCCATAAAGCGAACACCGCACATAATAAGTGTTTTATTTGTTGTTTCTGCAGCTTTTACACTGAGTGCATAAGAGTCACCGGAAAAATCTGCAACTTCAAGAATATCTTCGCTTTGGTAACTGTGAGCGAGAATACAAATATCTTTTTCTTTTTTTAGTCTGATAATTTCAGACTGTATATCTTTTAACATTTTTATAATGTCCTTTCAATCATTTTATAATAATTATATCTTTGATAAAAAAGTATGTCAATGATTTTTTGTATAATCATCAAGACTTTTGAATTCATAACCCATAGTTCGTACAGTATCAATTATATCTCCAAGTGCCTGTGCATTATCTGATGAAACTGCATGAAGCAATATTACAGCACCGGGGTGAATTCTTGCTGTTACTGTGTCGTGTGCATGTGCAGCACCTTTTTGGTTTTCTGTATCCCAGTCTGAATATGCAAGAGACCAGAATACGCTGAGATATCCCAGTGATTCAACAAGGTCAACTGCTGAATCGGAATATTCACCCTTAGGAAACCTGAAATAAGGAGATGAGTATCCGAAATTGTTACGGATATAGTCATCAAATGCTTTGATTTCTCTCATCATTTCTGTTCTTGAAAGCTCGTCCATAGAGGGATGATTTTCAGTATGATTGCCTACAATGTGCCCTTCATTTATCATTCGTGCAATAGATTGAGGATCAGATTCCATTTCATTAACAGTACAAAAGAATGCTGCTGGAACATTTTTTTCTTTAAGAGTATCAAGAATCATTCCTGTGTATCCGTTGTCATAGCCAACATCAAAAGTAAGATATACAATTTTTTCTGTTGAAGTAGTATCAAGTGTCAGTGCATATAAATTGTTATCGTCAAAATATTTCTGGCTGTTTACTGAAATATCATGCGGTATTTCATCTGCTGCCACTCCGAATGCATGTGATTTTTTATCTGTTGAAAGACCTGAAGTGTTGTTAGGATCTTCAACGGAAAAATTAACTGGGGGGAGAGGCTCAAGTCCGGTTAATGTTTTATCTGTTTTTGTGTTTTTGCCGTATTCGGTTGCATTGACTTTATTCTTTTTGTTATCATCATTAGTTGTTATATCTGTTGATTCAGATTCATCTTGTGTTTCGGTAATAGTTTCGTTGAATCGTATATCTGTTTCATCATCGGAGTTGTATGATGCATTGTTGTTTACATTTGTTCCACATGCGGAAAATGATGTGATTGTAATTAAAATTAACAAAATACATATGAATTTTTTCATAATCATCACCCTTAACTATCATAACATATTTTTGAAAAAAGTAAATATCAAATTTATGTACGGGTATAAAACCCGATGATGATGTTTTTACATCATACTCTGAATACCGTCGAGCACGCCGTTTATAGTTTTCATTGCTTTATCTGCAGTCTTTTTCATCTGTTTTTTAGTAGAGTTATTTGTCATCATTGCAGATCCGATCATTGCTGCTGCACCACCGATTGCCATAATTGTTCCTATTGTTTTTGTTGCACTCATTGTTTTTTTGTTCATTTACATTCATCCTTTCAGAAAGTTGTATGATTATATTGTCCTCAGAAACAAAAAATATCCTTGATGATGTTGCAAAACAATAAAAAAAATGATATGATATCAATATAATTCAAAATGGGAGAATGTGTATTTTGAAAAAACTTTATGAGAAAATATTTTCAATAGGCTTCTTCAGAATGTTTCTGTCGATTCCTGTTATAGGTAAATTGTTGACATATGAAATGTTGTCATATTTATTTTTTGGAGTAATGACTACAGTTGTTAATTTTGTTGTATTTTTTATTTCAGACAAAATTCTCGGCAGTAACAGTATAGCTGATTTTGATTTGTTTAATAATGTATTCAGAATTACTTTTGAAGATATATCAACACTTATTGCATGGATATTTGCTGTTTTGTTTGCTTATTTTACAAATAAAATCTGGGTGTTTGAAAGTAAAAGCACTGAATTTAATGTGGTTATAAAAGAAATTGTTTCGTTTTTTACCGCAAGAATTCTTTCCTTTGTTGTTTTTGAATCACTCGGATTTATGATATTGCGTAATGTTTTTATAAATTTCGGAATTTTCAGTTCAGAAAACGAACCAAAGTGGATAGCAAAAATTTTGGTATCAGTAATAGTTGTTGTATTTAATTACGTAATGAGTAAACTTGTTATTTTCAGAAAGACAAAAACTGAATCGGAAGGTGAACAGACATGAATTTAAAAGAAATTGACGGAAACGGTACTGTTGAAGGTTTTGTGCTTGTAAAAAGCTGTGATAAAAAAACTGCGAAAAACGGTTCAATGTTTCTCGATATGTATCTTGCAGATAAAAGCGGAGAAATAAATGCTAAAGTCTGGGATTTCAGAGAAGGTGCATTTTTGCCTGAAGCAAACAGTATTGTCAAGGTAAGAGGTGTAATTTCTGAATTCAATGGTACACCTCAGCTTAGAATAGACAGAATCAGAGAAAAATGGGATAATGATAATATCGATATGGCAGATATTATACCTTCTTCTGATTATACCGGTGAGTTTATGATGCAGACAATAAGAAGTAAAGTTAATGTATTCAGCTCTGAGTCATTAAAAACTCTTGTAAATGCAGTTCTTGATGAATACGGAGACAAAATGATTGATTGTCCTGCGGCATTCAAACTTCATCATGCAATAAGAGGCGGATTGCTTATGCATACACTTTCTATTGTAAAAATGTGTGAATGCGTTGCTTCAATTTATCCCACTGTTGACAGAGAATTGCTCATTTCCGGCGCGATACTTCATGATGTGTGTAAAACCGAAGAATTTGTAATTTCAAAATCAGGTCTTGTAGATGGATATACTCCTGAGGGCACTCTTGTAGGCCATCTTGTTATGGGAGCTATGATGGTTGACAGAATTGCCCGTGTAAAGAATATAGATGCCGATACTGCAATGCTTGTTGAGCATATGCTTATTTCTCACCACGGAGAGCCTGAATTCGGTGCTGCGACAAGACCTTTGTTCCTTGAAGCTGAAATTCTTTCTGAGCTTGACTCCCTTGATGCTAACATATATGAAATTGAAAGTTGTCTTGTTGATGTTGCGCCTCGTGAATTCAGTAACCGTCAGTGGGCATTACATGACAGAAAATTTTATAATCACGGCAGAAAAGCACCTGAAATTAAAGTTAATCTTGACTGAGATAATTCTAACAGCTAAAATAAATTTTTAAGAGGTATATTATGGATTGGACCGAAATTAAAGTAACCGTGCCTGTTGAAAAGGTTGATCAGGCAGGCGCAATTGTATCAATGACTGTACCTTATGGTATATATATAGAGGATTATTCAGATATGGAAGATGCAGTTCTTGAAATTGCACATATCGATCTTATTGATGAAGATCTTCTTGCAAGAGACAGAACAAAAGGAATAGTTCATGTTTACATTTCTCCTGAAGAAAACCCGAATGAAGCTGTCTCTTTTATTAAAGAAAGACTTGATGCTGAAAATGTCAGTTATGAAATAGACAGTGTTCAGTGTAAAAACGCAGACTGGGAAAACAACTGGAAAAAATATTTCAAACCCATGCCCGTTGGTGAAAGACTTCTCATTCAGCCTATTTGGAAGGATAAAGTTGAAGCAGGGGACAGAGTAGTTCTTAATCTTGAACCGGGACTTGCATTCGGGTCAGGTTCACATGAAACTACACGTCTTTGTCTTGCTGCAATAGAGAAATATATCACTCCAGGTTGCAAAATGCTTGATATAGGCTGTGGCAGCGGTATTCTTTCAATTGCATCATTGCTTCTTGGTGCCGAATCCGCAACTGGTGTTGATATTGATAAACTTGCAGTAAAAACAGCAATGGAAAATGCAAAAAGAAACGGATTTGATGAATCAAGTTATACATTATATCATGGTAATCTTACAGACAAAGTAAGCGGTAAATTTGATGTTATTGCTGCAAATATTGTGGCAGACGCAATCATTATGCTTTCAAAAGGTGTAGATGCGTTTATGAATGATAACAGTGTATATATTGTTTCAGGTATAATAGATATTCGTGAAAACGAAGTTGTTGCGGCTCTCGATCAATACGGATTCAGAATAATTGCACGTCACGAAGAAGCAGGATGGCTTTGTTTCGAATGTATGAAAAAATAAATTTATAGTAACCGGCAGAAATGTCGGTTATTTTTTTCTAAAAAATTACTTTCAAGCAAATTCGTCAGATTAAAAAATTCCGATAATAATTGAACATTAAAAAGCCACATTATTTGTGTGCATTATTTCTGTCGGAGGTGCTTATGAAAAAAATAATAAAAAGAACACATCTGATATTATCTGTGATAAGTGTTTTTACGTTTATTCTGATTGTGCTGGGTAATATTTTTATTCCCAGTGAAGTGATATTTTATGACAATCAGACATCGGCAAAATTTTTCACAATTTATCAGGTGACAAAAACAAATGAAAATGCTGTCGCTGTGTCAAATTTTGAACAAACAGAGTGTTCAGCAGATGTTACAATATGCGGAATAATTCCGGTTTGTAAAACGCAAATTCGAGAATCTGAACGTAAATATGTTCATGTCGGAGGTAGTCTTGTCGGTATCAGACTTTTTACCGAAGGATTGCTTGTTGTAGGAATCGATGATGTTCTGACTTCTTCCGGGAATATCTCACCTGCGCTTGAATGCGGAATTCAGAAAGGTGATATCATAACTAAGGTTGATAATGAGCCTATATCTTCTGTTACAGAGTTCAGTGGTAAGGTGATTTCCGCAGAAGGTGAAAGTATTGGTATTACGGTAAAAAGAGGAAATGAATTGTTGGATTTTTCACTTAAACCTGCATTTTCACAGCAGGAAAACAAATACCGTTGCGGATTATGGTTGCGTGACAGTACTGCAGGAATCGGTACTCTTACTTTTGCAGATCCTGAAAACAAAATGGTTGCATCATTGGGACATGCTATTTGTGATAGTGAAACAGAATCGGTATTACCGGTCGGGAATGGGGATATTCTTGGTGCTCACATAAATGGTTGTATACCGGGTGAAAAAGGTGTGACAGGTCAGATTAAGGGTAGTTTTACAACTGAAGTTATAGGCAGACTTTACGAGAATAATCAGTTTGGTGTTTACGGAACCTATTCTGATACTGTGGTTGAATCAGGTGAACTTTATCCTGTTGCTTCACAAAGTGAAACAGAAACTGGATATGCACAGATTATATCAACAGTTTCTCAGGATGGTGCATGTTATTATGATATTGAAATTGAAAAAATCACTTACAGTAATGAAAAAACATCACGTTCAATGGTTATAAAAGTTACTGATCCTGATCTGTTAAATATTACCGGTGGAATTGTACAGGGGATGAGTGGAAGCCCCATAATACAGAACGGCATGATTGTTGGGGCAGTAACGCATGTTTTTCTTAATGATCCGCAACGCGGTTACGGTATATTTATAGAAAATATGCTTTCAACGTCTGAAGAAATTGCTGAAGAAAATATGATAAAATAACATTTTGTTAAAACTGAAAACGGTTACTTTTGTAACCGTTTGTTTAATATGTTATTTAAAGTAATTTAATTATTATAAATTATTGCAATTTATTGACTTTTTATTTTAATGATGATATTATAATTAAGTTAATAATATTACGGAGGTAAAAACATGAAAAAATTTATTGCAGCTTTAATGACTGTGATTCTTATTTTCTGTGTAATGTCAACAATGGCTTTTGCAACAGACGTAGCTTATGATCAACCTTTTGATAAGGGACAGTTAGGTTCAGATACATATCGTATACCTGCAATTATCACTCTCAATGACGGTTCAGTTCTTGCAGCAGCTGATATGCGTTACGATCATGGTTCTGATTCTCCCAATAATATTGATATCGTTGTTGCAAAATCTGCAGACGGATATACAGATTGGGAATATACTGTTGTAAATCATTTTGACGATTATGCAGATGGTGTTACAGCAACTGCTAGTGCTTCTTTTATTGACTCAGCTCTTGTTCAGTCAAAAGAAACAGGAAGAATCTTTATTGTATCTGATGCTTGGACAGCTGAGGGTGGTTATCCTACAGGTAAAAAAGGCACAGGTTATACAACTATCAATGGAGAAAAGTATCTTCTTCTTACAACAGGTTCTGTTAATGACGATCTAAAGACATTCAAATATTATGTTGGTGAGTTTGTAAACGGCTTTGCTCCTGTTCTTAATCTCAATGATAATTCTGCAACAGGTTACTCAGTTGATGCTGAATATGCTCTTTATAAAGACGGTGCACCTGTTTATCAGAAGCAGGTAGGTTCTGATAATATGGTTCAGCAGAATGTATTTTATGCAGAAGCAGATTTTTGTGCATATAATACATGTTATCTTTGGATGAGATATTCTGATGATAATGGTGCAACATGGAGTGATCCTGTAATTCTCAGCCCTGAAGTTAAGTATGATAATGAATCTTTCCTTGGTATTGGCCCCGGTAAAGGTTTTGTTACTGAATATAATGGAAAAGAAAGAATTATCTTCTGTGTATACGATAATTCAGGTCTTGTTGAAAAGGTAAGTACTATCTATTCTGATGATAATGGTTTAACATGGAACAGAGGTGCTGAAACATACCACAAGATTGGTGTCGGCAAAACAAGTGAAGCTCAGATTGTATCTCTTCCTGATGGTACACTTCGTATGTATGCACGTGATGATTCATTCTTTGCTGCATATGCAGACAGTACAGACGGTGGCGTAACATGGACTAAGTTTAAGGCTGACCTTAATCTTCCTTCAAACGGAAACTGCATGATTTCATTCATTAATGTTGATAAGAAAATCAACGGAAAGAATGTAATTCTCGGTTCATTTGCTTCAAACCAGAATGCAAGAGAAGACGGGCTTGTTGTAGTCGGACTTGTTAATGATGATAATTCAGTAAATTGGATTTCAGAATATCATGTAACAAGTGATTTCTTTGCTTATTCTTGTCTCACACAGCTTGCTGATGGTAACATCGGCTATCTGTATGAAGATGAAGCTGCTCACATTTCTTACAGAATTCTTTCACTTGCAGATGATGGTACTCTTTCGGAAATCAACGGAAATAATCATGAATACGTTGATAATGCTGATTTCGGTCAGAAAATTCTCAGTGCACTCATAAAGATTCTTGTTAAGTTGCTTACAATGTTTGATCTTATTTAAATCTTTCGGGGTGGCTGAAATATGCCACCCTTGATTTATATTGTATAGAGGTGTGTTTATGAAATATAAAGTTTTCGCAAATCATGCACATGTTTTTCCTGAGGAATCCAGACCAACAGGAACAGTTGAAAAACTTCTGGAGCTTATGGAAGAGTGTGAAATCGATAAAGCTGTTTGTTTTGCACCGTTTCACGGTCATTATGAATATTTTGGATTGAAAGGCGATCCGAATGAATTTCTTGCTGAGAAACTTGTTGATAAAACCAATCTTTACGGATTCGGAACTGTAAATACTGATACAGATGATATAGAAGAACAGATCGCGAAAATTATTTCTTACGGTTTTAAAGGTATAAAACTTCACCCTGCATATCAGGAGTTCAATCTTCTCGGTGAAAAAGCAGAAAGAATTTATACAGCTGCAGAAGAGGCAAATTTATTTCTTTCATTCCATACCGGTGTGCATTGGCACAGAATTGCAGATTACAATATGCTTATGTATGACGAAATAGCATTCAATCATAAGAAACTCAGATTCAGCATGGAACATCTTGGCGGTTATCATTTCTTCCGAGAAGGTCTTGCAGTAATGCTTAATAACTCACGTAATGAGATAAGAAATACTTTTGCAGGTTGGACATCCATAGCAATGGGAGAAAACGGATTGTTTGATAACTGGAGCCATTCTGATGATGAATTGCGCACACTTATTTATCAGACAGATCATGAAAATCATATTTTTGGTCTTGATTTTCCATATAATGATGCTGACTACACTAAAAAAGCAATTAACAGAATCTTGGAGCTTGATATTCCTGAAGATGCCAAGGAAAAAATCCTTGGAAAAAATATTGCCAGAGAATTGAATATTGAATTTTGATGTATAAAATAAAAAACAACTTCCGATACTCATTTCGGAGGTTGTTTTTATGTTTTATGATTACAAAAATTATATAAAAGATTGCTTAAGAGGAAATATACTGAAATGCTATTTTTATATTACAATTTCTTATATAAGTTTTTTCTTGTTTGTATTAAGTAGTGCTATTTCTGTTTATTTGTTGATAATTGATACTGCAATACTTTCAAAACTCGGTGTATTCAGTAACCAGATACTACATGCCTCAATATGTATCTTTACTGTAATAATGAATATATGTTTATTTTATTTTTTTATGTATTGCAATTTGCAGAAAAATTGCTGTTTTTTTTCAGTTTGCGGTCATACAATAAAAAATAAGATAAAATTCAATATTTTAATAAAATATAGTGTAGTTCGTTTTTCTCAATTTTTTAAGAAATTAACAGCAGGTATAATACATCTTCTTCCGTCATTTGTGGTTACCATTTTTATTGCATTACTATTAAATGAAGGAATTTCAAGTGTAGTGTTTTCTTTGTTTATTGTTTGTAATATTTTATTGTTTATTTTCGGCATTTATGCGTTTTCAGTATTTATTCAGAAATATCAGCTTACAACATATTTAATGATGACAAATCAATCGATGTCTGTAAAGAAGATTTTTGAGTTATCAACTGTAAGGATGAATAATAAATGCAGACAGCTTTTAAAATTCAAGAGTATGAATATATTCCGAAGATTGTCAAGTTTGTTTATAATTCCTTCAATATATTTTTTGCCTTATTGTAATATATATGAAACTGAATTTATCCTGAAAAAAGAAAATTCGTATATGCAAAAGTATGCATATACGAAAAAACCGATAGTATTTTATTTAAGTCCTGTAAAGTAAAACTGGATTATTGCATTGTTTCCTGTTTAACTTTATGATCAATGACATGTCTTGAATCAAGTTCTTTTCTGATATCATCTACACTTATGCCCATTTCAACCATAAGAACAAGAATATGATAAGCAAGGTCAGAAATCTCATAGATTGTTTCTTCATTTGAGTGTTTTGCTGCACCGATGATAACTTCTGTGCATTCTTCACCGACTTTTTTCATGATCTTATCTAGACCTTTGGAGAAAAGGTATGTTGTATAGGAACCTTCCTGCATCTGTATTTTTCTGCCTTTGATAAGCTCATAAAGGGCATCAATTGAGAAGTCTGTCCTAGATTCATCTTTATAGATAAGATTGAAGAAACAGCTTTCTGCACCTGTGTGACAAGCAGGACCATCTTTGATGACTTTTACAACAAGAGCATCTTTGTCACAGTCAGTTTTTACAGAAACAATATGCTGTCTGTTACCGCTTGTTTCGCCCTTTCTCCAGAGTTCTTTTCTTGAACGTGAGTAGAAACATGTCATTTTTTCATTAAGAGTAATTTCAAGACTTTCTGCGTTCATATATGCAACTGTAAGAACTTCACCTGTAAAGAAATCCTGAACTACAGCAGGGATAAGTCCTTTTTCGTCAAATTTAAGCTGGGATATAATTTCCTTGTACATTTTATTCTCCTCATATTCTCATTTCAATATTCTGATTGATGAGATATTTTTTAAGATCATTTATTTTAACTTCTCCGAAGTGGAAAATTGATGCGGCAAGACCTGCATCAACACCGGGTACTGCTTCAAAAAGCTTTTTGAAGTCTTCCATACAGCCTGCACCGCCTGATGCTATAACAGGTACTGAAACAACTTCACAGATAGCTTTCAGCATTTCAAGATCAAAGCCGTTTTTAACCCCGTCAGTGTTGATTGAGTTTACAACGATTTCACCTGCACCGTCTGCAGTACATCTTTTTGCCCATTCAACAGCATCAAGACCTGTATCTTCTCTGCCGCCTTTAGCAAAGATTCTGAACTGTCCGTCAACTCTCTTTACGTCCATGGAGAGAACAACACACTGATCACCGTATTTTTTTGCAGATTCACCGATAAGTGCAGGATTTCTGATTGCACCGGAGTTTACGCTGACTTTATCTGCACCGCTTTTAAGGACTCTGTCAAAATCATCAACGGAATTGATATTGCCGCCGACTGTCAGAGGGATGAAGATATTGCTTGCAACTCTCTGAAGTACATCTGAAAACAGACCTCTGCCTTCAAAACTTGCTGTTATATCATAAAATACAAGTTCATCTGCACCGCTGTCATTATAATATTTTGCAAGCACAACAGGATCCTGAACATCCTGAATGCCTTCAAAATTAACACCTTTAACAACTCTGCCGTTTCTTATATCAAGACAGGGGATTATTCTTTTTGTTATCATTATTTATCACCGGTATATGCTAAAACTTCATTTAAGTCGATTTTATTTTCATAAATTGCTTTGCCTATAATTGCACCGTAGCAATCAAATTCACACAATGAACTAATATCACTCATGGAGGATATACCACCTGATGCAATGACGTTGAGCTTCTCAATCTTTTTTAGTTCTCTGTATGCGTCAACATTTGTGCCGCTGAGTTTACCATCCTTTGAAATATCAGTATAAATAACTGTTTCAACGCCGTTTTCTGCAAGTTTTTTACAGAAGTCAAATGAATTTACCTTTGTAACTTCAAGCCAGCCATTTACTGCTACAAAGCCTTCTTTTGCATCTACGCCTACGGCTATATGGCTTCCGAATTTTTTTACCATATCGCAAAGAAAGTCAAAATTATTAATTGCTGCTGTCCCGAGAATTACTCTCTTAATACCAGCATCAACATATTTCTTTATCTTTTCTTCACTTCTGATTCCGCCGCCTGTCTGGATAAAAAGATTTGTTTCTTTTGCTATCTGGCAGATAACTTCAGTGTTTGAATCACTTCCGTCTTTTGCCGCATCAAGGTCAACTACATGAAGATGTTTTGCTCCCATTTTTTCAAACATTTTAGCTGTTTCAACGGGGGAGTCACCGTATGTAATCATTTGATTATAATCACCTTCGGTAAGTCTTACCACTTTACCGTAGCGGAGATCTATTGCAGGAAATATTTTCATATTATACTACCTCATTGAAAGCTCTGAGCATGTCGAGACCGACATTTCCGCTCTTTTCGGGATGAAACTGTGCACCGTAAACATTCTTACTGTTTACTAATCCCGGAACGTTTGTGCCGTATTCTGAATATGCAACAAGGGAATCATCACAATTTTTTGCATAGAAAGAGTGAACGTAATATACGTAATCTCCCTCTTTTGTGTATTTAAGCATAGGATTGTTTTTATCTTTTATAATAAGTTTATTCCATCCGATATGGGGAACTTTCAGATTTTCATCAATATCTGTATTCAAAGGGCAGACTTCACCTTTTATGTAGCCGAGACCTTTGTGTTCGCCATATTCATAACTCTTTTCAAAAAGCATCTGCATTCCGAGACAGATTCCGAGAAGTGGTTTTCCGTTTGAAACTTCTTCATTGATAACGGGGATAAGTCCTGTGTCAACAAGTTTCTGTTTTGCATCAGCAAATGCACCAACACCGGGAAGAATGATTCTGTCAGCTTTTCTGATTACTTCAGCATCGGATGTAACGACTGCTTCTATTCCGAGATGTTCAAGGGAACCTACAAGGGAAAACAGATTTCCGACACCGTAGTTTATTATTGCTATCATTTATAAAACGCCTTTCGTTGAGGGAATTTCATCTTTGAATTTTTCATCTATCGAAACAGCTGTTTTTAAAGCTCTTGCAAGTGCTTTGAATGTTCCTTCAATGATGTGATGTGAATTTGTGCCGTCAAGCTGTTTAAGATGAAGGTTCATCATTGCACATCTTGTGAAAGCCATCATGAATTCTTCCACAAGTTCAGTATCAAAATCTCCGACTTTTTCAGTGGGGATTTCAAGCTTATAGTTGAGATATGCTCTGCCTGAAAGGTCAACAGCACAGAGTATGAGTGATTCATCCATTGGAAGAATAATATGTCCGTATCTTATTATGCCTTTTGCATCACCGATACATTCATTGATTGCAGTGCCGAGCACAATACCGATATCTTCTGCTGAATGATGATAGTCTACCTGTGTGTCACCGATACATTTTATTGACAGATCAAATCTTGCGTGTTTTGCAAAAAGTGTAAGCATGTGATCAAGAAAACCACAGCCTGTATCGATTGCAGATTTACCTGTACCGTCTATATTAAGAGATAATGTAATATCTGTTTCGTTTGTTTTTCTGTGTGCTTCGTAAGTTCTCATTGTATTATCCTTTCAGAATCTCATCTGTTGCACTGATAAGTGCATCCATCTGTTTTTTTGAACCGATTGTGATTCTTACATAATCTTTTATTTTTTCCTTGCCGAAGTGCCTTACAATTATGTTTCTCTTTCGCAGTTCGTTGAAATATGTTTCACCTGCTAAAGTTTCATGTTTTGCAAAGATAAAGTTTGCTTTTGAATCAGGAATTAAAAAACCTCTTTTTGTAAGTTCGTGTACAGTATATTCTCTTGTGCTGATTATTTCAGAAATACATTTATCAAAATATTCAGTATCAAGAACTGATTCCTTACCTGCAATTATTGAAAGTCTGTTCAGGTTATAAGGGTTGAATGAAAACTTCATTTTACACATATCTGCAATGAGTTCTGCATTTGAAATCGCAAAACCGATTCTTGCTCCGGCAAGATTTCTTGATTTTGAAAATGTTCTTGAAACGATAAGATTATCATATTTATTAATAAGAGAAATGGCACTGTCAGAGCCGAAATCGACATATGCTTCATCAATAAGTACTATTGTATCTTTGTTTGATTCAAGGATTTTTTCAATTTTGTCAAGAGAAAGTGCAAGACCTGTAGGTGCATTGGGATTTGCAATGAAAATGGGTTTGTTTTTGCCTATGTAATCATTATAATCAACAGATAAGTCATCTTTTAGTGGTATGATTTCAGGTTCAAGACCGTAAAGTTCGCAAAAAACAGGGTAAAAACCATATGTAATATCTGCAAAACAGGGCTGATTATTCTTATCACAGAAAGCCTGAAATGCAAAAGCGAGAATTTCATCAGAACCGTTACCCATAAGTACCTGATTGCTGTTTACACCCATAATTTTTGCTATGGCATCAGTAACTTCTTTTGTATCAGGGACTGAATAGAGATTAAGTTTTGAAATCTCTGTTTCATTTAAAGCTCTGATTACATTGGGGGAAGGGGGGAAAGGGCTTTCGTTTGTATTGAGTTTTATAAGATTGTTGATTTTGGGCTGTTCACCCGGAGTATAAGGTTCAATTGAATTGAATCTTTCTGATAAAAAACGGGACATTAAAAACACTTCTTAGAATTTATTGAATCTTATGCCGATTGATTTTCCGTGAGCCTGAAGACCTTCTCTGTTTGCAAAATCTTCAACTCTTTCGTGACATTTTTCAAGGGCATCTTCTGAATAGTAGATAAATGATGATTTTTTGATAAAATCGTCAACAGACAGAGGAGATGAGAATCTTGCAGTACCGCTTGTTGGAAGTGTATGGTTGGGACCTGCAAAATAATCTCCGAGAGCTTCGGGAACATTCTTTCCAAGGAAAATACTGCCTGCATTTTTGATAAGAGGAAGAAGTTCAAAGGGATTATCAACACACACTTCAAGGTGTTCGGGAGCAATTTCGTTGCTCAGTTCAACTGCAGTCTTTATTGAATCAACAATAAATATTTTGCCGTTGTTGTCGATTGAGGCTCTTGCAATTTCTTCTCTGGGAAGAAGTGTGAGCTGTCTTTCAACTTCATCTGCAACTTTTTTTGCAAAGTTCATATCTGTTGTAACAAGAACTGAACTTGCCATTTTATCATGTTCTGCCTGTGAAAGAAGGTCAGCAGCCACATTTGACGGATCGCATGTGGGGTCAGCAATAACAAGTATCTCACTTGGGCCAGCAATCATATCTATGCTGACTTTTCCGTAAACCTGTTTTTTTGCTGTAGCAACAAAAATGTTGCCGGGGCCGACGATTTTATCAACCTTTGGCACACTTTCTGTACCGTAGGCAAGTGCTGCAACAGCCTGCGCACCGCCGAGTTTGAAAATCTTTGTAACGCCTGCGATTTTTGCGGCTGTGAGGATTCCAGGATTGATTTTTCCTTCAGATGAAGGGGGAGTAACCATTACTATTTCTTTTACGCCTGCGATTTTAGCAGGGACAGCATCCATAAGAACTGTGCTGGGGTAAGCAGCTGTACCGCCGGGGACATAAAGACCTGCCTTTTCAACAGGTGTAATCTTCTGGCCGAGAACAATTCCGTCTTCCTTTGTAAGTACAAAATCATTTCTAACCTGTTTTGAATGGAATTCAGCGATATTGTCATGAGCCTGACGAAGTGTTTCAACAAAGTATTCATCCATCAGTGAAAAAGCTTCATCAATTTCCTCTTCTGATACAAGAAGACTGTCAAGTTTGCATTTATCAAACTTTTCGCAATACTCATAAAGAGCTTTATCGCCGTTTGATTTTACATTCTCTATAATTTCTTCTACTATTTTTTCAATTTTCTCGTTTTTCTTTTCGTCTTCACGGGTAAAAACGGTAAAATCAGAAACAGTTGATGTATCTATAATTTTAATCATTTTTTCAATTCCTCGCTGAATTTTGTAACAATTGTGTTTATTTCTTCTGTTTTGAATTTATAACTTGCTTTGTTTGCAATAAGCCTTGCGCTAATGGGCAGAATTTCCGTAAGCACGCCAAGATTGTTTTCTTTAAGTGTTGTGCCTGTTTCAACAATATCAACGATAACATCAGACAAATCAAGAATTGGCGCAAGTTCAATTGAGCCGTTAAGCTTTATTATTTCAATGTCTCTGTTGATGCTCTTATAGTATGTTTTCGCAATATTTACAAACTTCGTCGCAACACGAAGAGCAACATCGGGGTTATCTTTGAAATTATTCATACCTGCAACACACATTCTGCATTTGCCTATATCAAGGTCAAGAAGCTCATATACATCGGGTTCATATTCAAGAAGAATGTCTTTGCCGACTATACCGATATCTGCAGCACCGTGTTCAACATAAATACTGACATCAGATGGTTTTACAAGGAAATAACTGATTCCGTTTTCTTCACTTGTAAACACGAGCTGTCTTGAATCAGAATGCATTTCATCGCAATCGTATCCGATTTTTGCAAACATATCAAATACTTTATTGCCGAGTCTGCCTTTAGGAAGTGCTACACTTATCATAATGTAACCTCCTTTGCTTCATTTTGTTCAAAAATATATATTTTTGATGAACCTGTGTCTTCAGGTAATGATGTAACTGCTGTGTATGATATATTGTCAGATTCCAATTTTGCGCAGAATTCAGTCAATGCGTCAATGTTTGCAGATTCATTATAAAGAACAAATACATCTGTTGTTGTTTTTTCTTTTATATGAAGTTTTCTGTCGAGAGCATCAAAGTAAATCGCAAAGCCCATGGCATTGGTATTGTTTTTTCCCATTTTGCTCATAAGCATATCATATCTGCCGCCTGAAAGTACATCTCGGGGGATACCGTGAACATATCCGTGCATGAGAATGCCGTTATAGTAACCCGGATCATCAGTTACTGATAAATCAATTTTGATGTGTTTTTCAAGACCTGATCTTTTTACAAGATTGTAAATGTTTCTTATTTCATTTACAGCTTCCTGCATCTTAGAATTAAGTGCATTTGCTTCTGCTGATTCTACAGCTTCTGTGTTGGATGTTTTTGATGTCATTACATCGATAGCAGTATTGACAGGACTTTTTGGTAATAAATTCTTTTCTGCAAGTTTTGAAATGTCATGTGCATTTTTTTCTTTGAGGAGTTTATGTAGTTCATGACGGATGGTAATATCATTTGTCAGACAATCAAGAAGACCTTCTGTATATCCCATGTGTGATATTTCAAGAATAGCATTTTTATCAAGTTCGAGAAGACTTCTGATAGCAAGAACAACAATTTCTGCAGTCTGAAAAAGATCAATATTGCCTATAACTTCAAGACCTACCTGAGAAATTTCTTTAAATTCATGTATATCTTTTGATTCGCGATATACGTTTTCAGTATAATAAAGCTTCTGTCTTTCTGATGAATTGTCAGCATTTTTGACTATGCTGAGTGTTACATCAGGTTTAAGAGCCATAAGTTTACCGTTAAGGTCTGTAAATGTTATTATTCTGTTGCCTACAAGGAAATCCTTATTCTTTGCATAAAAATCATAGGATTCAAACTTGCTCATTCTGAATTTTTTGAATCCTTTATCTTCGTACAGTTTACGGAGTTTTAATACCGTAAGTTCGTCATTGTATAAAAAGTTAAAATTGTCTGACAAAAAAATCACCTGCTGAATCAGAACAGTCCTTCTATAGTACCGTCTTCATGAATATCTATTTTAAGTGCGCTCGGAACTTTGGGGAGACCGGGCATTGTGAGGATATCACCTGTCATCACAGTTATGAATCCTGCACCGGAATAAAGTCTTACGTCTCTGACAGTAATCTTGAAGTTCTCCGGTTTACCTAGTTTTGTCTGGTCATCTGAAAGAGAATACTGTGTTTTTGCTACACAAATGGGGAGTTTATCTCTGCCGAGTCTTTCAATTTCTTTTATTGCTTTTTCAGCATTTGCGGTGTAAATAACACCGTCTGCTCTGTATATTTCTTTTGCTATAGTTTCAATCTTTTCTTTGATAGATTTTTCAGTATCATAGAGAGTCTTGAAATTTGTTGATTTTTCGTTTTTATCAATAGTGTCACATACGAGCTGGGCAAGTTCAGCAGCACCTTCACCGCCTTTTGCAAAGCCTTCAGAAACACATGCAGCAGCACCGAATTCTGCACAATAGTTCTTTACAAAACTGATTTCTGCATCTGTATCTGTATGGAATTTGTTAATTGCAACAACTACAGGAACCCCATATTTTCTCATATTTTCAATATGAGCGCCAAGATTAACGATGCCTTTTTCAAGTGCTGCAAGATTTTCATTTGATGTTTCAGCTTTAGGAACACCACCGTTATATTTAAGTGCACGGCAAGTTGCAACAAGAACGATACATGATGGTGTAAGACCTGCTGCACGACATTTGATATCGAGGAATTTTTCAGCACCGAGGTCAGAACCGAAACCTGCTTCTGTGATTGTGTAATCAGCAAGTTTGAGTGCAAGTTTTGTTGCTCTTACTGAGTTACAGCCGTGTGCAATGTTGGCAAATGGTCCGCCATGGATAATTGCCGGGGTGTTTTCAAGAGTCTGAACAAGATTCGGATTAATGGCATCTTTCATAAGAAGTGTCATTGCGCCTGCACAACCGAGTTCTTTACAATAAACAGGATCACCTGCATAGTTGTATGCTACAAGAATATTTTCAAATCTTTCTTTAAGATCTTTAAGATCCTTTGCAAGACAGAGTATTGCCATAATTTCACTTGCAACAGTAATATTGAATCCGTCTTCACGGGGAATACCGCAGACCTTACCACCGAGACCTATTACAATGTTTCTCAGTGATCTGTCATTCATGTCCATACATCTCTTGAAAAGAATTCTGCGTTGGTCTATGCCGAGTTCGTTACCCTGCTGAATATGGTTATCAATAATTGCACAGAGAAGATTGTTTGCGGCTGTTATTGCATGCATATCACCGGTAAAATGAAGGTTAATATCTTCCATGGGGACTACCTGTGAGTATCCACCGCCTGCAGCACCGCCTTTGATGCCGAATACAGGACCGAGTGACGGTTCTCTGAGCGCAATAATTGCTTTTTTGCCGATTACACTCATTGCCTGTCCGAGACCGACTGTAACGGTTGTTTTTCCTTCACCTGCAGGTGTGGGATTTATTGCTGTTACAAGAATAAGTTTTCCGTCTTTATTGTTTTCAGTAGCTTTGAAGAGATCGTCATTAAGTTTTGCTTTATATTTGCCGTAGTAATCAAGATTTTCTTCATCGATTCCTATTTTGTTTGCAACATCTTTGATGTGAAGCATTTTACATGACTGAGCTATTTCTACATCTGTAAGCATTTAATCATCTCCAAAATAAAAAATATTTCACTATATTATAGTACTTAATAGCAAAAAAATAATTCTTTATTAGAAATATGTATAAAATATTTATAATAAATATATAAAAGAGTCCCTTGATATGTCTAAAGGAACTCTTTTTGTGTTTAAATTGTTATTTGAATTGTATTTTCACCTTTACTTACGCCTACAGAAATATAAGCTGCTTCTGAATCAAAAATAGGTTTTATATTGTATTTGCATTTTGTTTTTATTTCTGTCGGGTTGGCAGGAACATATATTTCTGCTTTTTTTCTTGTTGCTTCATCAGAATTGAATTTGAGTGTTAATGTTTTGTTTTTTCGGTTGAACTCATATTTTGTAATTTCTCCAGGGACAGCAACAGGGTAGGGACGTGCAATAATTTTCATTATTTTTTCGTCAAGGAGTTCCTTCCAGAAACGCCAATATGTCTGACTCCACTTGTTATTGTCAAATTTTTCAAGGAGGTGTTCAAGGTGAGGATAATCATCGCATCCGGGAACCATTCCGCCCCATTCACCAACAATCACGGGAACTCCGAGTCTGTTCTGTGTTTTTTTATGTTCATCAAATATTGTATCGACGCGCTTGTTACTTGCAGTATTTGTCATTGGCGAATCAACGGTAAGATCATATCCGTGCGGTGCAAATGCAAGATTTTCCTCAATTGTGCCATCTGCATATTTGATTCTGGGGGTGGAACAGGGGATGCTTATATTTGAGTAGTATGAAGCCTCCATAATTATAATGCCGTTAGATGTTACTTCACGGATTGCAGCGGCAATTTTTCTGATAAACGGGTAGTATTTTTCAACGTCAAAATTCTTTATAAGCAAATCTCCGCCTGATGTTATGTTTCTGAAAATCTCTTTATCATCAATAACAGCAAGAGCTTCTGTGGCAGTGTCACCTTTGATGATATTGAATATTGCCTCTTTTTTATTTACTTTATCAGAGAGAATAGTTTTTACTCCGGATGATATGATTTTTCTGAATACTTTGCCGCCTGCTGTTCCCGGGAAAGGCTCATTGAGAATGTCAAATCCAAACAGATTTTCTTTGTCTTTGAATCTGTTAGCAACATGTTTCCACATATCTGCAAACCAATCCTGAAGACCTTTTCCGCAAACGCAAGTGTTAGCCCAAAAGTTATCAAAGGCCCTGTGAACGGCTTTATCAATAAAATATCCTTCAGCCCAAATAAATTTCGGTTTTCTTCTCTTATATGAGTCAGTAACAGTTGCCCAGTCAGGTATTCCGTGGTAACAATCCTGATGAATGTCAAGATATACATAAATGCCGTATTTTGCACACATGTCAACATACTTTTCCATAAAATCAAGGTAGTTTTTGTTGTATACTCCGGGAGAAGGCTCAATTGCATTCCATATAAGACCGAATCTTATTAGATTTATGCCCATTTCAGCAAGTGATCTGAACATGTTTTCATCCCAGTCAACATTATAATAATCGGTTTTTCCTGTTTCTTCATCATATTGACCTTTGTTTACAAGATTTACACCATTGAAGATTCGTTCTCTTCCTGATTCATCTGTAAAAACGGTTCCATTTACTTTAATTTTATCCATTTTAAATCTCTCCACAAGCTATTGTACCTATATTTTATCACAAATAAATATTATGTCAACATTAAAAGTTTGAGGACTTTTTTAACAAAAAAAACTGCGCCGTTTCCGACGCAGAATGTTTTAAGCTTTTTTTGCTTTAATAATTTCAAGCATGTCAAAATCATTTACTTTTCTGAGAAATGCGTTTTCTGACTTTTCGAGCATGCTGAGGATTTTCTTGACTATTATGTATGCGATTATACCTGCTGTTATACCGCAAATCATACCACCTATGACATCTGTGCAGTAATGAACCATAAGGTAAAGTCTTGAACAACCGATAAGAACTGAATAAACAGGGAAAATCCATTTGATTTTTTTATTGCTTATTGCAAGGAAAAGTGCAGTGCCTATTTCAAATGCTCCTGTTGTATGTCCGCTGGGGAAACTTCTGTAAAGTGATTCGGGATGTGCACCGGCTTCTGTGTACCACTGCCAGTATTCAGGATTATCAGCAAGACTCTGGAACGGTCTCGGTCTTAAAACAAAAGGTTTCATTATTACATTTGTAATCATTGTTCCTACAATAATTGCAAGGAAAAGAGTAAAACCTACTTTTCTTGTTTTTTTGAAAAGGCAGAGAATTACACCAACAACTGCAAGCGGAATTATGAATTCGGAATCTCCGAGATGTGTGAAAGCTTCAACAATGGGAGTGAGCCATTCTGAATGAATTTTACCGAAAAATTCAAATACAGAAAAGTCAAATGAAGCAAATGTTGTGTCGAGCCATTGGGCAAATGCTGACGGTACAATTGCATCGCTTAAAGTTATCATAAAGACAACCTCCTTTTTCTTATTTGTAATTATAATGCCTTAATTATAACATGTTTTAAAAATTTTTCAATAGAATTTTCATTATTTGTTGACATTTGTGTATATGAGTATATAATTATACATATTAAATCTGAAAGGATTGAATAAAATGGCAAAATATTTTCAGCCTGAGATTGAATGCGCTTCTCGTGAAGAAATGTCTAAAATTCAGAACGAAAAGCTTATTGCTCAGGTTAAACATGTCTACGAAAACGTAGAATACTATCGCAATCTTATGGATGAAAAAGGGGTAACTCCTGACGATATTCAGTCGGTTGACGATCTTTATAAATTACCTTTTCTTACAAAATCAGATCTTCGTGATGCTTATCCCTACGGACTTCTCGGTACAGATCTTAAAAATTGCGTAAGAATTCACTCTACAAGCGGCACAACAGGTAAAAGAGTTGTTGCTTTTTATACACAGAAAGATATCGATCTCTGGGAAGATTGCTGTGCAAGAGCTATTGTTGCTGCCGGCGGTACAAATGAAGATATCTGTCAGGTAGCTTACGGCTACGGACTTTTTACAGGAGGTTTCGGCCTTAACGGCGGTCCACAGAAGGTTGGATGTCTTACACTTCCTATGTCTTCAGGTAATACAGAAAGACAGATTCAGTTTATGCAGGATCTTCATTCAACAATCATCTGTTGCACTCCTTCATATGCAGCATATATCGGAGAAACTCTCAAGGAAATGGGACTTACACCCGATGATATAGATCTTAAAGCAGGCATTTTCGGTGCAGAACCCTGGACAGAAGAAATGCGTCGTGATATTGAAAAGGCTCTCGGTATAAAAGCTTATGATATTTTCGGTCTTACCGAATCAACAGGTCCGGGTGTTGCATTTGAATGTTCAGAACAGACTGGTATGCATATTAATGAAGACCATTTCATTCCCGAAATTATAAATCCTGATACAGGTGAAGTTCTTCCTCTCGGTGAAAAAGGTGAACTTGTGTTTACAAACCTCGATAAGGAAGGTTTCCCTCTTCTCAGATACAGAACAAGGGATATCTGTGTTCTTTCACGAAATAAATGCTCATGCGGCAGAACACTTATCAAAATGGCTAAACCGATGGGCAGAAGTGACGATATGCTTATTATCCGTGGTGTCAATGTATTCCCGTCACAGATAGAAACTGTTCTTCTTAATGAAGGTTATTCACCCAATTATATGATTGAAGTTGACAGAAAGAACAATGTTGACACACTTGATGTTTTTGTTGAACTTAATCCTGAACAGTTCACAGATACTGTAAAAGGTGTTGCTGCAATGGAAAAAGAACTTTCACTTGCGATTACTCAGATGCTCGGTGTCAAGCCTTCTGTTCATCTTGTTGCTCCTAAAACTATTGCAAGAAGCGAAGGTAAGGCTGTTAGAGTTGTCGATAAGCGCAAACTTCACGATTGATATTCTGAAAGGGAGAATAAATTATGAGTGTAAAGCAGATTTCAGTATTTATTGAAAATAAGACAGGTAAGCTTGCTGAAGTTACAAAATTTATTGCAGATAATAATATTAATATGAAAGCACTTTCAATTGCAGATACACATGATTTCGGAATTCTCAGAATTATCTGTGATAATACCGATGTTGCTGTAAAAGCTCTCATTGACGGTGGTTATGTTGTTACTCAAACAGATGTGCTTGCTGTAGAAATTTCTGATGAACCCGGCAGTCTTGCAAAGATTCTCGAAGTTCTTGCTGATTCAAATGTTTTTGTAGAGTATACTTATGCATTCCTTTCTGTGAAGAATGAAGGTCATGCTTATATGATTTTCAGAGTTGATGATAATGATGTCGCTGCATCTTCACTTGTCGCAGAGGGATTCAAAGTTGTAGATCAGAATGCATTGTTCTAAATAAATATAATAAAAAAATCGGTATCGTCAGATACCGATTTTTTTATTTGGCTATTTTGTCATAAATTAAATTAAGAGTTTTCATGCCGAAATACGAAAGCAGGCAAGCAATTCTAGTTCGCATGTTTACGTTATTATCTTTTAATGCATATGAACGATATTTTTTGATATTATCTGTTATATGAGTCAACTGCTGATTGTATTTATCCGGATTGTTACGCATTTTCATGTATACCCAGAAATTGTTTTCAATAAGCCTGTTTACTGCAGGAAGAAAAAGTTCAGGGTATTTTTCATTTACTGTCGCAATAAAACTGTCTGAAAGCTCAATATAGTCATAAAACTTATCGTAATTATCAGTGTGCATTGCGCTTGCATCATGCTGAATATAGAAATAATTCGGTTTATATACATGTGCTACGCTTTCAGCCTTAAGAAAACATTGATACATTGTATAAGAGTCTTCACCCATGCTGTAAACAGGGAATCGAATGTCTTCAAAAACTGATTTTTTGTACAATTTTGAACAGCAGGTTGCATAACATGTTTTTCCGTACAACATATCTGCAAGAGTCTCTGTTCCTGATTTGATTTTAACTGTTCCGTACGGATAATTTTTTTTAAAAAGTTCGATTTTTTTTCCGCTGTCCCATATCTGGAATTGATTAGTAGTTGAGATATCAGTGTTGTATTTTTCAGATGCGTCAAGCATGTCTTTTACATAGTCAGAAGTTACATAATCATCACCGTCTATAAAACACAGATAATCACCGTTTGCATTTTCAATTCCTGCATTTCTTGCAGATGAAACCCCGCCGTTTTCTTTGTGAATAACAACTATTCTTGAATCTTCTTTTGCCAGTTCGTCACAGATATTACCTGAATTATCAGGTGAACCGTCATCTACAAGAATGATTTCAATATTTTTGTATGATTGTTTCATCAATGATTTAATGCTGTTTGTAAGGTATTTTTCTACATTGTAAACAGGCACAATAATTGAAATTAGTGGAGACATTATGCTACCTCTTGAGTTGATTCTTCTGTATCAGCATCCGCACATTTTTTTGATTTCTTCATTAATTTGCCTGCAAAAACTTCAATAACAATAATGAAGAACATAAACTGATATACGAATCCTGCAATTACCTGATTTAGTCTTGACTGATAAGAGATCCCGAAAGAATTAAAAAACTCTTTTGCTGCATCCTGATGGTAGTACCAGAGGGCGGGAAGGGGAGCGAGGAGTAATGCAAAACATATAATGTGAATTATGTCAATTTTGGGTCTCTTATCGTGTGAGTATCCGTTGCCTTTGTCATCATACAAGAACATGATAAACGGAATAATAAGGAATGTAAGAGCGTATGAACTTGATGCTGAGGGAATATTCAGCATAAGGTATATAAGAAGGAATACATGATGCCATTTTTTCTTTGTGAAGAATAATGCGATGAATGCTATTGCTTCTGTAATATAGCAAATTGTTTTTGCAAGTGAAGTGTTCAGAGGATTAACAATAAATACAAAATTCTGAATGCTGACACTGCTGAAATTGAGTCTGCTTTTCTTGTTAGTTGCAAAAGATAAAAGATTTTCAATGATATTTGCAAGTGCTGAACCGCTTTCTCCGGAAGCAAGAACATTGCCGTTGGAAATCATTGCAAGTGAAGGGTATGTTGATGCAGAAATTGACAGTGTGTCGGGCTGCATGAAGAATACAAAGGGGAGAAACACAGCAATTATTCCGTAAACAACCAGCCTTGCCGCATCTTTGTATTTTTTCTCAAACAAGAGCATCAGACCGAATATTGCAGGATATAATTTTATGCCTGCGGCAAGTGCAAGTGAAATATATGAAATTTCTTTGAGTGCTTTAGAATCTGAATCCTTGAAGAAAACAAAGAACATTGTGAATATCATACTAAGAATGATAATATTGCCTCTTTCTATACAATACATAACAGGGTATGATATGATGAGCATGAAAGATAACAGTGTATGATATGTTGCCTGTGATTTATTATTCTGCCATTTGAGTTTGTTTACATAGGAATTGATAAGAGTTGATAATGAAAGTATAAGTATACATGCAAAAAGCATGTAAATTACCATGCATCGCTGATCTGTCTGAAGAAGAACTCTCTGTTTGTTAGGAAGATCAACAAGATCTTCTGATACAAGAAAACCGAGAACCTTAAAAATCAACAGACATAAAGGCGGATAAATATTGTTTCTTGCTGTATAAACGTCTTCTGCTCCGGCATCTCTTATGGAGTTGAAGAAATCCATATACATATCAGTATAAGGACCGCTGTGGAAAAGCGATGTTCTCCATGAATCACCGCTGCTTACTGCTGCAAATACAGCTGATACGAAAAAGCTGGCTGAGAAAAAGATCATGAAAAACTTAATCAGACCGGTCGTTGTAATCGATGTTGATTTTTTTGTCAGTTTTGTTTTAGGTGTCGTGTTTTTCATTGTGATACCCTTTCGGTTATAATCATAAATATACATTATGTATTTTAACATGTAATTTATTTCTTTGCAATAATTTTAATAAATATATTTCAATAAAATACAAAAAAATCGATGTAATTGACTTACATCGACATTTTTAAGTTAAAATTATTCGTCATCTTCAGCTTTTGTTGTAGGATCGTTGTAAACTCCTAAAAGCTTGAGAATAAATTTGATTGCATCGATAAGATTTATAAGAAGTTGAAGTCCCATAAATAAACCTCCATTTTTATTTTCTGAAAATATTATATTAATTATTTGCTATTTTGTCAAGAAATAAATTCACCGTTGAAAATTATTTTATCCGTATTGAAATCTTTATCAAGTATAACAATATCTGCATTTCTGCCTATGTCTATAATTCCGCATGTATCATCAATGTTTACAGATTTTGCAGGAATTATTGTTGCTGATCGGATTGCAGATTCAGGTTTCACACCGATATGTATAAGATGTTTTACCATTTGCATAAGGTTCATTGCTGAACCTGCCAGTGTTCCGTCTTCAAGAGTTGCTATACCTGATTTTACATATACATTCAGATTTCCAAGTTTGAATTCTCCGTCTGTAAGACCTGTTGCTGCCATTGAGTCTGATATAATAGCAATTCGTTCGTTATAGCAATTGAACATCATTCTGAGTATTGCGTCATTTATGTGAATTCCGTCACAAATCATTTCTGCAACAGCCTGAGAGTCAAAAAATGCACCAATCACACCGGGTTCACGATGATGTAATCCGTTCATTGCATTAAAAATGTGTGTTATATGATCAGCACCGAGTTTTATTGCTTCAATGGCTGTTTTATAGTTACATGCAGTGTGAGCAATTGATGTTTTTCCTTTAAAATTTTTTATAAAATCAAAAGCTTTATTGTATTCAGGAGCAACATGGACAACTTTAATCTCATTACCAAGAGAGTTTATGAAGTCGATATCAGGTTCCTTCAGCAGTGTTGAATCATGTGCACCGCATTTTTTTTCGGAAAGATACGGCCCTTCGAGATTTATACCTTTGATTGTTGCGCCGAAAACAGATTCATGCATAATGTTTTTTATTTTATCTGTTGCTTTTACAATGTTTTCATCACTAAGAGCAACAGTTGTCGGCATTATTGATGTTATACCGTTTGAAAGATAGTATTGCTGCATAATTTTAATTTCATTTTCATTTGCAGATGAAAAGTCATAACCTACACAGCCGTGGGTGTGTATATCAACAAAACCGGGAATTATGTATTTATCTGTGCAATCAATACAATTGATATTTTTATATATTTTTCCTATAGAATTGATTTTTCCGTTTTCGATTGAAAGATCAGTTTTTTCAAATTTGTTGTTTAAAAATATGTTTCCGTTGATAAGGTTCATTTTAATCACCATATTAATTTTAACATATGTTAAATGTGTTTTAAATATTTTTTTACAAAATTCCTATAAAAT
>JAZOUN010000073.1:0-18552 GCA_045658165.1 Acutalibacteraceae bacterium | reverse complement strand
GCTGTTTTTCTGCCCACACCGGGAAGAGTTGTAAGTTCTTCTATATTATCGGGCACTTTACCGTCAAATTTTTCAAGTATCATCTGCGCCATTCCGACGATATCCTTTGATTTCTGTCTGAAAAATCCGCAGGAATGAATTATATCTGCAACATCATTCACATCGGCAGAGGCATAATCCTCAAGTGTTCTGTATTTTTCAAAAAGTGCGGGAGTCACAAGATTGACTCTTGCATCGGTACACTGTGCCGAAAGTCTTGTTGCAATAAGCAGTTCAAAGGGATTGCCTGCAACGAGAGAACATATTGCATCGGGATATTCTTTTTTAAGAGATTCAACTGCACTTAGTGCTATTTGTTTTTTTGTCATCAGAATTTATCCAATCCTGCAGAGACACGAAGTATTTTTCTTGCATCAATTGCACTCACACTGTCGTCTGCATCAACATCGGCTGCAAGGAATGCTTCAAAAGTCAGATCATCAAGAGTTGCGGCAGCTCTCAGTGCAAGACGTGCATCTGTTGCCGTTACCGAGCCGTCAAAATTGACATCGCCGACACGGATTTCTTCTCTTTTTGCAACTGTGTATTCGAATTCGGCAGTAAAAGTTGCACTTATGACTGTTACGGTGTATTTGCCGATTTTTGAATTATCAATTTCATGCAACAGTTCGTAATTGTCAGTCAGCTTTTTTTCACCGCTGTTGTATATTGCGTAAACCTTGAGTTTTCTGAAATTAAGATCACTGCCCGCGTAACTGCCCACATATTCCGTATCGGCAAGTTCAACGCCTGTCTGAACAAGTTCATGAACCGTGTAGTCAAATGCCACATACTTATCCATATAATAAATTCTGGCAGTGTGTGTACCGATCTGCATATTGTCATATTCAATATCAAAATGGGTTATTGTTTCTGTTGTGCCGTTATCGTAAGTTGCGGAAAGCTGAAAATCCTTTGCATTGAAGCTCTGTCCCTGATAAAGATCGAGTGACGGCATTTTTATGATTTTCAATGAAGCAACTGATTTTTCCGAAACATAAATATGGAATGTGGATGTAATTTCGGGATATTTATAGGTTACAGTTACGGTGTGTGTGCCGGGAGACAATGATTCACCGTCGGTCACTCCCGTAATTGTATACTCAGAGGGGGAAAGAGTTATGCCTTTGCCGTTATCTCTTCCGTCGCTGTAATATGCAGTTACAGACATTCCCTCAAGAGATATTTTTTCGTTTTCGATGTAAGTTGTTTTATCGGGTTTTCTTACAACTATAGCTGAAACGGGAACTTTTGTAACACTTACGGGGAATGTTGTTCTGAAACCGCCGTAATAAACATTGACTATTTTTTCACCGTAGGAATCAAGGTCGGGGAATACAACTTTGTAGCCTGTTACGGGCATAAGTGACTCATATTCATCATTAAATACGAGAGAGACCTCAAGACCGTCTATTTCTGCAGACTCTTCACCCTCAATATAAGTCAGTTTATCGGGCATGGATGTGACTTTTATACCCTTTGTGCCTTCAATTTTTTCATCGGCAGTTACGCTCGGCATCTTATCAATAAATCTTACACCGTCTGAAAGATCAATCCAGCCGTATATTGAGTTATAAACAGTATAACCGTAATTTCCGGTTGTTTTTATTACCGTAAGATAACATCCCTCGGGAGCAATAGTTTTATAATCAAGAGAAGTTTCATATGTATTGTACAGTCTTGCACCGTCTTCATCATTTACAAGATAAGTACCCGTACTGTAATTCACGGCAGATACGATCAGAACCGATGACAGCAACGCAACCGCAACTGCAACAATAAGTATACCGATTCTTCGTTTCATAATAACTGTCATCCTCTCTTTTGCGTATATTTATATTATTATAATATATTATAATGACATTGTCAAATAATATATATAACAAAAGCTTTAAAAATAAGTTGAAAGAATAAAGAAAAGATATACACATCACAAATCAAGACAGCATAAGAGGTCCCGGCAGGTCTGAATCCTGCAAGAACCTCTTTCTGAATTTTGACAACTGTTTATTCATAAAACCCCATAACTTCAAGGGGATCGCAAAGTTCACCGTTGACTCTTATTTCAAGATGAAGATGCGGAAACTGAGCATCGGATTCACCGGGAACAGAACTGATTTCACCGATTTTCTGACTGCGTGAAACAATAACACCTTTTTTCACCGTTTCAACGGCAGTGACACCGCAATAATCAGCAACAACTCCGCCTCCGTGGTCAACTGTAACAACATCACCCATAAGAGGATCGGTATAAATATCTCTGATAATGCCGTCTGCTATTGCCCTGACACCGTCACCCGTTTCACCGTTGAAATCCACACCGTCGTGTGTTCGCCAGTCTGCCATAACCTCGTTATAAACAGGAACACCGCGGCTGTAATCCTTGCCGATATCGGTTCCGAGAGGGAGAGAATATGACGCAGGTGCACTGTTTTCCGCAGTTATTGTTTCAGCAGTTTCCTCATTTCTGACAGTTGTAACCTGAGTTGCAGGAACCACAATTGTTTCGTAATATCTTGTATCGGGCACATTGTCAAGCTCTGCCTGAGCTTCCCTGACGCTTGTTGTGACGGTTGTGTGCAGAATTGATTCGGGTTCATCCTCATCTTTTGTAACAACAAGAGCAAGGACCGAAAAAATCAGCATGCAGGCACCGAGCATAAGCACATATTTTTTTACCTTTGCTCCGATTTCTGCTGTATTGAAATCATCTCTGTTATCATTCATAAATACGCTTCCCTTCTGTAATATCTGTAAATATTTTTCACCGAGAAGAATATTATTATTCATGCAAAAGAAAATTTTGAACAACAAAAAAACGGTAACTTTACAGCTACCGTTTAATTATTCAATAAGAATTAAGCGTCCTTTTTCTTGCTGAGAACGATGAATGCACCTGCTGCGATTGCGCAAACTGCAAATGCTGCAACCATACCGTCATCCACACCGCTCTGGTCAATGTTTGTTGAGGGCTTTGTTGTTGCGGGAGCCTTTGTTGTTGATTCAGCAGCTGCGGGAGCCTTTGTTGTTGATTCATCTGCAGGAGCCTGAGTTGTTGTTTCATCTGCAGGAGCTTCTGTTTCTTCAACAGGAGCTTCTGTTTCTTCAACAGGAGCATCTGTTTCTTCAACAGGAGCCTGAGTTTCAACTTCGGGATGTTCCTGAGTGGGAGTTTCTGTGCTGCCGCCGCCGATACCGCCGATAAGTGAACCGATATCAAGACCGCCGAGGATATCTGTAAGGCCGCTGTCGCCAAGAAGATTTGTAACAGCGTTAACGTCCATACCTTCGAAGAGACCTGAAACCACACCGAGGTCAGCACCGTCAACAATACCTGTGATAGCGCTCATGTCCATACCTGAGAACATATCCATGAATGAAGCGGGATCAAAGTCAGCGTATGCACCTGAAAGTTCACCTGATTTTGTTTCAGCAGCGAAAGATGTTACTGAAAATGCAAAAGCAAGAACAAGTGCTATGATAAGAGCAAGAATTTTTTTCATTACAAGACAATCCTTTCAAAAAAAGATATAAATTCAAAACATGAAGACAGATATCTTCATTACTATGACAATAATACTCCAAATTGCATCTTTTGTCAATCACTATTTTGAAATTATTTTATTTTCGGCAAAAATATTAAAACAATATGTAACGGATATATATTTTGCAACATATTGACCACACATATTTTTAATTATTTTACAGTATTCATATTATACTACGCAATGCAGAAAAAATCAACTGATAATCAGATTTTTAATGCAGATAATATATATACGAAAGGAGTTTATAATATGGACACTTACGATAAAAACGGAAAAAAGCAAAAAGGTTATTATCCCTCATCACAGAGAAAAATATGGAACTGCACTGAAACAGACGGCATAAAAAGCGACGTCCTCGGCAGTTATTCGGGAACGGATGACGATGACGATATGCCGGTTCAGGATGCGGATGATCTTTAACAACAATTTATCTGCGATAAGTCAATGCAGTGATATTTTTTCCCTGCGGCAAATTGTTTCGGAAGCCCTGCGGACTTGAATTTCAAAATGGGGCAAGGGGCAAAGGACCCCTCATCCATTATTCATTATTCATTATTCACTATTTATTTTTCATTCAATAATTTAGTGGCTCGATGTCACTAAATTATTGTTTTTCTTGCATTTTCCGTCGGTTGGGAATATAATAGAATTCAGTTCTATAAAAAAGGTGTTATATATGGATATTAAAAAAATATGCGAACAATTGACACAGGGTGCCGGTGTTTCCGGAGCCTGCCACACAATGACAAAGGCAAAACAGTTGCTTTCAGAATATGCAGAAGTGCATACGGATGCACTGGGAAGCATCATCGGTACAGTCGGTGACGGCAAACTTCACATCATGCTTGATGCTCATCTTGACAGAATAGGACTTATTGTTACTGCTGTTGACGAATCGGGTTTTCTGCGTGTGGACAAATGCGGCGGAACCGATGTACGTGTTCTTGCGGCAGCTGAAGTCACTGTATGGGGCAAAAAGCCTGTTTACGGTGTTATAACAAGCACTCCTCCCCATCTTGCAAACGGTGACGACTCTTCAAAAGCTCCCTCATTTGACAGCATTTTTGTTGATACGGGACTTTCGGGCGAAGAGGTAAAAAAGCTCATTTCAGTCGGAGACAGAATAACAATCGATGCTCCCATACGTTCACTTGCAGGTACAAGAATAACGGGGGCTGCACTGGACGACAGAATCGGCATGGCTGCAATCCTGAGAGTTCTTGACATCATAAAAGAAAAGCAACCTGCAGTAAAGGTTTCCGTTCTGTTCTCGGTTCAGGAAGAAACAACAGAGGCAGGCGGAAAAACAGGTGCTTTCTCTGTTTCTCCCGACGAGGCAATTGCCGTAGACGTAAGCTTTGCAACTGCTCCCGGAATTTCTGCCCAGCAGGCAGGAAAGCTCGGCGGCGGCGGAATGATATGCATTTCCCCCTCCCTTTCACAGCAGATGTCAGAAGAACTTATTGAACTTGCAGAAAAGAATTCAATCAGATATCAGACAGAAATCTGCCCCTCTCAGACAGGCACAAATGCAGACGTTATCTGCGTTTCAAAAGCAGGCGTCAGAACAGGTCTTGTTTCAATCCCCCTGAGAAATATGCACACTCAGTCGGAAATTGCCGACCTTGATGATATTGAATCAACAGCACAGATAATTGCTGCATACATCATAAAGAAAGGAGAAGAATACAATGTTTGATACAATAAAAGAACTTTCTCTCCTTTGCGGCACTTCAGGCAGAGAAAAGAAAGTGCGTGAGTACATTATTTCCCGTATTGACGGCAGATGCGAGTGGCATGAAGACGCACTCGGCAACATAATTGCATTCAGAAAAGGTAAAAATCAGGCTTCTCACAAAGTCATGCTTGATGCACATACAGACGAAGTCGGTGTTATCGTAACATTCATAACATCTGACGGTATGCTGAAATTTTCACCCGTGGGCGGAATTGACACAAAGGTTCTGCTTGCAAGACAGATAATTTTTGACAACGGTATTACCGGTGTTGTGGGAATCAAGCCCATTCACCTTTCAAAGGGCGACGAAAGAACAAAAATTCCCGACTCCGATTCTCTTTACATCGACATAGGTGCATCGTCCGAAGAAGAGGCAAAAAAACTTATAAAAATCGGTGAAACAGGCGTATTCCTCTCTGATTTTGTTGAGTTCGGTGACAACAGAATCAAGGGAAAGGCTCTGGACGACCGTGTGGGCTGTGCTATACTTATTGATATGATAAATTCAGAGCTGAATTATGATGCTTATTTTTCATTTTCCGTTCAGGAAGAAATCGGACTCAGAGGTGCGATGACCTCAGCTTACGGAATTGATCCCGAATATGCAATCGTTCTTGAAACAACAACTGCGGCAGATCTTATTGATGTTCCCGATCACAAAAAAGTGTGCAGACTCGGTGAGGGTGCAGCTGTTTCATTCATGGACAGAAGCACTCTTTACAACAAGGATCTTTTTGATACAGCTTTCAGACTTGCAGAGGAAAAAGGCATAAAAGTACAGCCTAAAACCGTTATCGCAGGCGGCAACAATGCCGGTTCAATCCATAAAACAAGAGCAGGAATAAAGACAATAACAATCAACACCCCCTGCCGTTATCTCCACTCCCCCTCATGCGTCTGCGACAAGAGGGATATCGAAAGTCAGAGACAGCTTGCAGAGGCTATGCTTGATGAATTTGCAAAATGATAAAACTGCTTACGGAAGACAGACTTGATGATTTTATATCATTCTGCGAAAAAAGGATTACGGGTGCAGTAATTCACACAAGACTGCTCACCTACTCAATATATTCAAACGATGTTTTCTTCTGGTATTCATTATCGGACGAAGGCTCGGTAAACGGCGTTTTTTCAATGGCAGACGGCATATTTCTTGCCTGTCCGGGTGAGGATTGCGACCTTGCCGAGGCAGAGCTTTTTGCAAAAACAGTGGGCGCTGCCGAAATATCATCGGGGGAAGCGTCTTTTACCCTGAAATTTGCCGGAAACAACGAAAATTTCTCTGCCGAAGACATCAGCGGAGAAAACATAAGGGACATTTTCGGTGTTGTTTTTGAAGATGACGAAAACAGAAACAGATATTTTGAAAAATGGTACACAGATGCATCACATAAAATCCGTCATTCTCTGATACACGGAAAATGCATTTATAAAGACGGAAAATGTGTTTCTGTTGCTCTCACAAGCGGAGAAACACAGTCAATTGCTGTTATTTCTTCCGTCGCAACGCTGAAAAAATACAGAAACCTCGGCTACGGCAAACAAACTGTCCTCGCACTTGCACAATCGCTCGGTAAGGAAGTTTTTCTTATGACCGACAGTGAAAAAACAATGAAGTGGTATGAGGGAATGGGGTTTGTTGAACAATAATTTATCGGGATCTTTCAATGAACAATTTACAATGAAACGATATCCCGTAGGGGCGATGATTCATCGCCCGGCACGAATGTGCATTTTCTGCAGGAAAATTTAACGGCAGAGCCGTTCTGCTACGCAGCGGGCGTTGGGTCAACGCCCCTACGGATTGATTTATTCAATCACGCAGGTAAACAATAATTTGTCGGACTGTTTCAATCAGCAATTTACAATGTACAATGATTTGCAAAAACCGCCTGTGATGTAACATCTGCATAATTGTAAATTGCAAATTGTTAATTATTAATTATTAAGGCAAAACTCCCCGATAATGCTGACGCATATCGGGGAGTTTTAACGCATTATTGTGCCAAAAGTTCATATTTTAAAGAAATGCTTCCTTATGGGTAGTCAGCGTATATTTGTTTTATACGGTGATTTCTGTTTTTATGCTGTTGTCGGAAACTGTTCTCCAGAAGCCTCTTGCCACGACTTCAACAGTATACTTCCCGGGTACAACATCCTTGATTTCTGCCGTGATTTTTTCGGGCATTGTGTAAGATAATAATGTGACCATACGGAAACCTGTTTTGCAATATTGCCTTTTTCGTTTTTCAGTCTGATTATATAGTCATTGACCCTTTCTTCACCCTTCGCCTGAGAAAAAACAACCTTCACACCGTCTTCTGTTTTTTCGGCTGTAATGAATGCATTATCATCAAAGCGAGTAGGTTTTTCCGTACCTGCTCTTCGTTCTGTGTAAATGAATGTTGAAGGATCTGACGGAACATCAACTTTCCATGCTTCACGGAAGAAATTGCCTGAAAGAATATCAACGGGGTAAACTCTGACTCTGTTGTTTTCATCTGCTTCAACAATAAGATACTGCGCACATTCTTCTTTGTCTGTGGGAATTGTTCCGCCTACCTTGCCGAATTCATCCATTTCAAAATAGCTGAGTGAACCTGTTCCGAAAGATGTAAAATACTCCTGATGAACGCTTCTGGGATCATTTATGGGACAATGTGAATGACCTGAGAATGTGATAAGCTGAGGATAGTTTGAAAGTATCTCATAAAGCTCATCTTCACCCCAGTAAATACTGCCGTAAACAGTATCTGTAACATGCGGATGCTGGAAGAAAAACACGGGTTTTTCAAGTGAATCGGCAGCAGCTTCCTTAAGTGCCTGTGCAACAAATTCCTGCTCGGGAGCATCAAAATGACAGCCTCTTGTACATGATGCACCCACAAGATGAAAACCTTTTATAACCTTGTGTGCGTAGTAGTGCATGCCGAAAATACGCTGTAATTTTTCCTTTGCGGCTTCTTCGCCCTCACCGTGGTATTCATGGCTTGCCATAAGGAGAGTTATATCTGTTTCCGCCTTGATTTTTTCGTCAAGAACTTCCTTGAGATTGAGCATCTGCTGTTCTTTTCCGCTGTCTGCAAAGTCACCTACGGCAACGAATGCATCTATATTTTTATACTCACTGTTTTCAGCATAATCATACGCAAAATCAAGACCTTTACGCAGTCTTGCAAGTTCTTTGCATGATTTATCTTCTTTGACATGAATGTCACTCATAACAATCATTCTGAATTGAGGAATAAATTTACTCATGGTATAAATCTCCTTTTTGTTCAACGTGATTCTATTGTAACATATTTTTTCTTCATGTCAATTCATTTGATACTTTAAAAATATTTATTTTCCCTATTTACTTTTTATTATTTTTGTTTTATACTAAGAAATTAAAGTGGATGATTATGCTCAGTAAAGGAGAAATATATATGGATTACAATGCATTAAGTGAGCTTTTGTTCCCTGAAATTACAAAAGCTCCTGAAGATTTTGAAGAAAAATATCCACCCAGACAGCTTCCCGAAGGAGCAAGAGTTACCCGTTTTGCCCCCAGCCCCACAGGTTATCTTCATATCGGCGGTCTTTTCGGTGCTCTTACAGATGTTATGACATCAAGAGCAACAAAGGGTGTTGCATTTTTGAGAATTGAAGACACAGACAAAAAACGTGAAATAGATGACGGTGTTTCAGCTATCATTAACGGTTTTGACGCATTCGGTGTAGGTTTTGACGAAGGTGTAACCGGTTTCGGCACAGAGGAAGGCGAATACGGTCCCTACACCCAGAGCCAGCGTGTAGAAATATACAAAACAGTTGCAAAATCACTTGTTAAAAAGGGGCTTGCATACCCCTGTTTCTGCACTGCGGACGAGCTTTCAGCAATGCGTGAAAAACAGGAAACAGAAAGCACTACAATCTGGGGTTACTTCGGCAAATGGGCAAAATGCCGTGACCTTTCATTCGACGAAATCAAAGCAAAGCTCGATGCCGGAATGCCATATGTCCTTCGTTTCAGAGCAGACGGAAATGAAGAAAACAAGGTTATTTTCGAAGACGTTATCAGAGGCAAAATCGAAATGCCCGAAAACATCATAGACGAAGTTCTTCTCAAGTCAGACGGTGTTCCCACATACCATTTTGCACACATCTGTGACGACCATTTTATGAGAACAACTCATGTTATCCGCGGTGAAGAATGGATTTCATCAGTGCCCAAGCACATTGCACTTTTCAAGGCTTGCGGATACAAAGTGCCCAAGTATGCACACACTCCCCAGGTCATGAAAATAGATGAAGAAGACGGCACAAAGCGTAAGCTTTCCAAGAGAAAAGACCCCGAAGCAGCAGTAAGTTACTTCGTTGAAAAGGGCTTCCCCAAGGAAAGTGTGCTCGAATACCTCGTTACTCTTCTCAACTCCAATTTCGAAGACTGGAGAAGAGCAAATCCCACAGCAGATATCTTTGAATTCCCCTTCAACCTCAAAAAAATGAGTTCAAGCGGATGTCTCTTTGACCTTGTAAAACTCACAGACGTCAGCAAGAATGTTATTTCTGTCATGACTGCAAAGCAGGTATGCGATTATGTTATGAAGTGGGCACAGCAGTACGACAAAGAGCTGTTTGACCTTATGAATGCTGACACTTGTCTTGCTACAGAAATTCTTAACATTGACCGTGAAAATCCCAAGCCCAGAAAGGACATTTCACAGTGGTCACAGGTTAAGGATTACATATCATATTTCTATGATGCACTTTACACTCCCGATTACACAATGCCCGCAAACATCACTTCTGACGATGCAAAGGCAATTCTTGCAAAGTACATCGAAGTTTATGATGACAGCGACGATAAAGACACATGGTTTGCAAAAATCAAAGAAATGTGCGAACCTCTCGGTTTTACTCCAAATGTTAAGGAATTCAAGAAGAATCCCGATGCATTCAAGGGCCATGTAGGTGACATTTCAACTGTTATAAGAATCGCAGTCACATCAAGAACAAACACACCCGATCTTTACATGATCATGAAGCTTCTCGGCAAGGAAAAAGTTGCTGAAAGACTGAACAAAACTATTGAGAACATTTAATTCCGAAAGGATCTGAAATACATGGAAGAAATCACAAGACCTTCAAATTTTATTCATGACATAATCGACTATGAACTCCGTGAGGGTATCAACACAAGAGTTCAGACACGTTTTCCCCCTGAACCCAACGGTTACCTTCACATCGGTCATGCAAAGGCTATCTGCATTGACTTCTCAACTGCAGAAAAATACGGCGGTATCTGTAATCTCCGTCTTGACGACTCAAACCCCTCAAAGGAAGATACAGAATACATCGATGCTATCAAAGAAGACATCGAATGGCTCGGCTACAAATGGGCAAATGTATACTATGCATCAGACTACTTTGACTTTGTTTATGAGTGCGCTGTCAAGCTCATAAAGAAGGGCAAGGCTTATGTCTGCGACCTTACTGCTGAAGAAATGAGAGAATACAGAGGTACTCTCACAGAACCCGGCAAAAACAGCCCCTACCGTGACAGAAGTGTTGAAGAAAACCTCGACCTCTTTGAAAGAATGAAGAACGGCGAATTTCCTGAGGGAAGCCATGTTCTCAGAGCAAAAATTGACATGGCGTCACCCAACATCGTTATGCGTGACCCCGTTATCTACAGAATCATGTACGTAAACCACCACCAGACAGGTGACAAGTGGTGCATCTATCCCATGTACGACTTCGTACATCCCCTTTCAGACGCAAGAGAAGAAGTAACATATTCTCTCTGCACACTTGAATTTGAAAACAACAGAGCAGTCTATGACTGGTTTGTCAAAGAAATCGGCTTTGCAGAGCCTCCCCGTCAGATTGAGTTTGCAAGACTCAACCTCAACTACTGCCTTACAAGCAAGAGAAAGTGCATGAAGCTTGTTACTTCAGGCATCGTAAACGGCTGGGATGATCCCAGAATGGCTACACTCTGCGGTATGAGAAGACGCGGATACCCTGCACAGGCTATACGTGATTTCGTAGACAAGATCGGTGTTTCAAAGGCAAACAGCGTTGTTGACTACGGTCTTCTTGAATCATGCGTAAGAGACTGCCTCAACGCATCTGCACCCAGAGCAATGGCAGTACTTGAGCCTCTCAAGGTTGTTATTGACAACATGCCCGATGATTTCTGCGACACACTCGAAACAGAAATTCACCCCGATCACCCAGAAATGGGCAAGAGAAAGGTTACTTTCGGCAAGGAACTCTACATTGAAAAGAGCGACTTTATGATTGAACCTCCCAAGAAATATTTCAGACTTTTCCCCGGCAACGAAGTGCCTCTCAAGGGTGCATATTTCGTAAAATGCGTTGGTTACGATGTTGACGAAAACGGCGAAGTTACATGCGTTCACTGTACTTTTGATCCCGAATCAAGAGGCGGTAACTCACCTGTCGGAAGAAAAGTAAAGGGTACTATCCACTGGGTAAACGCAGCTGACTGCAAAAAGGCAGAAGTGCGCCTTTATGACAGACTTTTCAATGTTCCCAACCCCAGCGACGAATCAAACGGTGACTTCACAAATAACCTTAACCCCGATTCACTCATCGTTTCTGAGTGCCTTCTTGAAGGCGGTCTTGATGACCTTAAAGCAGGTGACACATTCCAGTTTATGCGTCAGGGATATTTCTGCGTAGACAAGGATTCATCAGACGAAAAAATCGTACTGAACAGAACAGTTCAGCTCAATTCTTCATGGAAGTGATAAAATGAAAATTCTTTACAAAATTTTAAACACTGTTGCCGCACTTGCGCTGGCACCCGTACTTCTGTTCCTCCCGTTGTTCAGATTTGTTGCAACGGTTGACGTTTCTTCTATCGGCGGCAATCAGCTCGGTGCCCTCCTGGGCGGTCTTATAGGCGGTCTTGTGGATATCAATGCGGTAATCGAAAAAGTTACAGGCATAAACATTGAAAATCTTCCCGAATTCTATACAATCCGTGAAGTTTACGACATGTTCTTCGGTCCTGAAGCAAACGGTGCATTTGCAGACTTCAATGCAGCTGCAATCCCCCAGAATGTAACACAGTTCTTCACTGCGGCATTCATTCTTCTTTGTGTTGCTCTCGGTTTTGCACTTATTGTGATTATAACAGGTCTTTTCACAAAGAAAAAATACCTTACAGCATCATTTGCGGCAATGGGCTTTATTTCTACTTTTGCGGCAAACAAATGCTTCACTTACATTGCAGATCAGCTTGTTTCAGGCAAAATCTCAATGGTAAACATACTCAAAGGCATTCAGGGACTTGAAAATTACCAGAAATACCTCGAATATTTAAACTTTGACATCCGCATTTTCGAACTCAGTTCTGCTTACACAATTCTTCTTATCGTTTTCGGAGCACTCGTACTTCTCAATATAGGCTTTGCAGTTGCAGAAACAACACAAAACAACTGACAACATCCCCCTTTTAATTGTGTAAAACTCCGTATTTTGTCTTGTTTTAAAATTATTTAATAAAATACTCTTGAAATATATTTATTTATATTATATAATACAAGGGTAATTCACATAAGGAGGAACACTTATGCTTAATAAAATCTCAAGGAAGGTACTTTCCTGCATTCTTGCAGTTGTGATGGTATTCGGCATCACATCAACTGCATTTGCCGCAAAGAACGATTACAACGGCAACCCCGTTATCGTTGTTAACGGCATCGATCATAACCCTATCTACGCTAATCCCGGTACAGTAGGTGCTGTAAAGGTATTCCCTCCCTCAGATACAACTATGACAGCAATGACTGCTCAGATGTTTATCGACGGTATTGTGGCTATCTCATCAAATGAATACGAAAAAATCATGAACTTCTTCGTTGGTTCTCAGGTTTTCGGTATGCTTGAGCCTATTCAGCTCAATCCCGACGGAACTTCAATGAGTGAAAATCTTGGTCCTATCGTATACGATCACTCACTTTCATACTACATGACTGATTCAGAACTCTTCGAAACAATCGCAGGCAACATCGGTATCGGTATGTGTGACAGAATCGGTGCAGACAATGTTTACGTTTACAACTACGACTGGCGTATAGATCCCATCGAAAGTGCAAAGGGTCTTAACGAATTCATTCAGAACGTAAAGACAATGTCAGGCAAGAAGTACGTTTCAATCATTTCTGAAGGTTACGGCTCAACAGTTGCTACAACATACCTTGCAGAATGCTTTGAAGACGCATCAGCTGACGTTTACAACTTTGTAACTGTCAACTCAGCTTTCATGGGTACATCACTTATCGGTGACCTCTTCACAGGAAGACTCATCCGTCAGTACAATGAAATCCAGAATGCAACAAGCGCATTCATCCGTTACACAAACGACTTCTCAGACAACCCCGCAACATGGTTTGCAACATGGCTTACAAACTACATCCTCAACAAGAACTGGGAAACACAGGATTTCATCGGCAGTGTAATCACAATGATGGGACATGTTGTAGATCCTCTCTACGATACATACCTCAGAGATATGCTTAAGAACTTTACAGGTCTCTGGGCAATGGTTCCCGTTGAATACTATGACGAAGCAATGGAATTCATGTTCATGAGCGATGATTCAACTTCAGGCGATTACAACAGTGATCTTCAGGAAAGAATCCAGTCATTCAAGAACTACCAGATGACAGCTTCTGAAATCCTCAACAACGCTAAGTCTGAAGGCATCAACGTTAACGTTATTTCAAGCTGGGATATCCAGATTGTTCCCATCGGTGACAACAAGGCTTCTGATGAAGAACTCTTCGGTCTTTCAGCACAGAGTGACGGACTTATCGATACATACTACTCAAGCTTCGGCTGTTACACAATTCCTCTTAACGACGTAGGTGCTGCAGGTCAGAACAAAGACCAGAGAAACACAGAAGGCGAATGTGCAAACCACAACCACCTCAACTCTGTTTACGATACACTTACTCCCGAACACAGCGCTGCTGCTATCTGTCACTACCTTGATGCTTCAACATGTGCTCTTCCCGATAACACATGGTTCATCAGAAACATGAAGCACGGTACATTTGATACAGCAAGCAATTCAATGGACTTCATTGAATACCTTGCAACAACAGATTACCTTGTTGACGTTTACTCATGCAACGGTGTATACAGACAGTTCATGGCATACAACAGATACTTAAACCCCGGTTTCCTTGATGTTGCTGATCTTGTTATCACAACTCCCTACCTTGTAGGTGACGTAAACCTTGACGGTGAAATCACAGCTGCTGACGCAAGACTTGCTCTTCGTATCTCAGCTCAGATCGACGGTTACCCCGTTGTAACATCTGTTAAGTTCAAGAACACTGATGTTAACGGCGACGGTGTTATCACTGCTGCTGACGCAAGAATCATACTCAGAGTTTCATCAGGTATGGCTACTTTCGACGAATATTACAACACATCAGATCTTGAAAAATAATATCTGATTAAAACAAAATCAATCCGAGTATTCATATGAGTACTCGGATATTTTTTTATCTCAGTTAAAGCATAGTCAGATTGCTGTTAATTTTTTTAATATAAACACCTTACGGTGTTTGCACTGCCGTGCCGGGCGATGATTCATCGCCCCTACCGATTGAATTATTCAATCTTACAAATACATTCTTATTCGCACCGTAAAAACATTTTAAGTATTGCACAAAAAGAATTTACACAAACTGTTTTATTTCCTGTAACACTTGTCCCCTGAGAAGCATAATATACAGTGTAACGACAAGAAGAAAGGAGGCAAGACAATGAACTTTTTCTCAGGTTGCAACTCCTGGATTATCGTACTTATAATCATCGTTCTCTTCTGCAACAACGATTTCGGTTGCGGTACAGGTAACAACAGCTCATGCGGTTGCGGTAACAGCTGTGGCTGCTGCTGACACAGAAACAAATACAACAAATAATAATATTAACTGATGAATAATAAAAGTCCGCTGTAGAGCCTTACAGCGGATGTTTTTTGCGTTACAATCAGTATTACATCTGTGTGAAACTGATGCAAAAGATTGTATGTCTGCTGTTATTAATAAACATATCTAACATACTCAATACTTTTACTGCCTCAGAAAGTCTCACAATAGACAAAATATATAATGATATATATTATAATACAATAGATGCAGAATCTGCATCTGAAAAGAAATATATGCAATAAAAAAAGGTGCCCATTTCTGAGCACCTTAATTTATTGGTTATTATCAAACAAGCTCGATGATGCACATTTCTGCTGCATCTCCACGACGGGGGCCTGTCTTGATTATACGGCAATAACCGCCATTGACCTCTTTGTACTTGGGAGCTATTTCGTCAAACAGCTTCTTAACTACGTCTTCCTTTGTGACATAAGCCATAGCCTGACGGTAGTTATGAAGATTGTTCACTTTTGCAAGAGTGATCATTTTTTCTGTCATTGAACGAACTTCTTTAGCTCTTGTAACGGTGGTCTCGATTTTGCCATTTTCCAAAAGGTAAGTTACCATTGCTCTGAGCATAGCCTTACGGGAATCCGAAGTTCTGCCGAGTTTTCTGGTTCCGGGCATTAATATCTCTCCTTTACCGTTAGTGTGGTATAAAATCTGATTTACTCGTCATCACGACGAAGAGAAAGTCCAAGAGAATTGAGTTTTGCAATAACCTCATCAAGAGACTTGCGTCCGAGGTTTCTCACTCTCATCATCTCTTCTTCTGACTTTGAGATCAAATCTTCTACCTTGTGAATATTCGCTCTCTTCAAGCAGTTGAATGAACGAACTGTAAGCTCAAGTTCCTCAACAGTCATCTCCAAGATCTTTGTCTTGTTATCTTCGCCTTTTTCTATCATAACCTCTGTGTTGCCTGCCTCATCTGACAGATCAATAAAGAGGTTGAGATGCTCGTTGAGAATCTTGGCTGCCAATGAAACTGCATCCTTAGCTGCTATAGTACCATTGGTCCAAACCTCAAGTGAAAGCTTATCATAGTCGGTAACGTCGCCGACACGAGCATTTTCTCCTTTGTAGTTTACTTTTACAACAGGAGTGTAAATTGAGTCGATTGCGATAACACCGATAACGGGTTCCATCATCTTCTTATTACGCTCTGCTGAAACATAACCTCTGCCGATGTCTGCTGTAAGTTCCATACGAACATGAGCATCGGAGTTGAGTGTTGCTATATGCTGATCGGGATTGAGGATTTCAACCTCTGAATCAGCCTGAATATCACCTGCAGTGATTTCACATTCACCATTGCAGTCGATATACATTGTCTTGGGTCCTGAGCCATGAATTTTCAGAATGACATTCTTTAAATTCAGAACGATCTCAGTTACATCTTCCTTAACGCCTTCAATTGTTGTAAACTCGTGAAGAACACCGTCAATGCTAACTGATGTGATAGCATATCCGGGGAGTGAAGACAAAAGAATTCTGCGAAGGCTGTTACCGAGAGTAGTACCGTAACCTCTTTCAAGAGGTTCAGCAACGAACTTGCCGTAAGTACCGTCCTGCTTTAAATCAACAGCATCAATTCTGGGCTTCTCAATACCTATCATTCAAAACCCTCCTTAGATTTTGCAGTCAAGCTGCGTTATACAGTTTAACCGTTAAGCTATTATCTTGAATAGAATTCGACGATAAGATGTTCTTCAACGGGAACTTCGATCTGATCGCGTTCGGGAAGAGCAACGATCTTAGCTGTGTTATCATCGCCTGCTTCAAGCCATGCAGGAATTGTTCCTGTCTTCTCGAGGATAGCTTTGAACTTCTCGGAATCAAGGCTTGCCTTTTTGATAGCTACTACATCGCCTGCTTTGCAAAGGTATGAAGGAATATCAACTCTCTTACCGTTTACAAGGAAATGGCCATGTGTAACAAGCTGTCTTGCTTCTGCACGTGAAGTTGCCCAGCCAAGTGAATATACGATATTGTCAAGACGGCTTTCGCAAATACGAAGTAAGTTGTCACCGGTAACACCTTCGTGACGAACTGCCATCATGAAATACTTACGGAACTGGCTTTCGCTGAGACCGTAATATCTTCTTGCTGTCTGCTTAGCACGAAGCTGAAGACCATACTCTGTGAGCTTCTTACGTCCCTGACCGTGCTGGCCGGGTGCATAGCTGCGGCGTTCAAGTGAACACTTTGAGCTTGTGCATCTTTCGCCCTTTAAAAAGAGCTTTTTGCCCTCTCTGCGGCATAATTTACATACTGCACCAGTATATCTTGCCATGTGTTAAAACACCTCCATTTATAGGTTATACACGTCTTCTTTTAGGCGGACGGCAGCCATTGTGGGGGATAGGAGTAACGTCCTTGATCATGCTGACTTCAAGACCTGCTGTCTGAAGTGCTCTGATAGCTGCTTCTCTTCCCTGTCCGGGGCCTTTTACGAAAACTTCAACAGTTTTCATGCCGTGCTCGATTGCTGCCTTAGCTGCAGTCTCTGCTGCAGTCTGTGCTGCGAAGGGTGTAGATTTTCTTGAACCTCTGAAGCCCATTTCGCCTGCACTTGCCCATGATACTGCATTACCCTGTGTATCGGTAATAGTAACGATGGTATTGTTAAATGTAGACTGGATATGTGCTGCACCGCGTTCAATATTCTTACGCTCACGACGTTTACGTGAAACGCCTTTTTTAGCGATTGCTTTTGCCATACTACGATTCCCTCCTTATTATTTCTTCTTGTTAGCGATTGTCTTCTTAGGACCTTTTCTTGTACGTGCGTTTGTCTTTGAACGCTGACCTCTAACGGGCAGGCCCTTTCTGTGACGAACGCCACGGTAGCATCCTATTTCAACAAGTCTCTTAATGTCAAATGCTGTTTCTCTTCTGAGATCACCTTCAACTGTTACATTCTTTTCGATGTACTCACGAAGCTTTGAAACGTCATCTTCGGTCAAATCCTTAACTCTTGTGTCAGGATTTATACCTGTTGCCTTAATAATGTCGCTTGCGGTTTTACGGCCGATACCATAGATATAAGTAAGACCGATTTCAATTCTCTTCTCTCTGGGAAGATCAACACCGGATATACGCGCCATTTGTCAGTTGCACCTCCATTACGGTATTATCAGAGCATTAGCCCTGACGCTGCTTGTGCTTGGGATTTTCACAGATAACCATTACTTTTCCCTTGCGTTTAATGATTTTGCACTTCTCGCAAATTTTCTTTACAGAAGGTCTGACTTTCATTGTA
>JAZOUN010000072.1:0-2589 GCA_045658165.1 Acutalibacteraceae bacterium | reverse complement strand
ATTAAGCATTACGAATTATATATGTGTGGTGAAAAGATGAAAATATCAGGCGCTGAAATACTTATCAGATCGCTTATTGAGCAGAATGTTGAAGTTGTCTTCGGTTATCCCGGCGGACAGGTTATTCACATTTATGACAGATTATATGAGCATCAGGATGATATAAAGCACATTCTTGTGGCTCACGAGCAGGGCGCATCCCACGCTGCTGACGGATACGCAAGAACAACAGGTAAAGTCGGTGTCTGCATTGCAACATCAGGCCCCGGTGCCACAAACCTTGTAACAGGTATTGCTACTGCTTACCTTGACTCAATTCCTATGGTTGCAATCACCGGTAACGTTTCAAACGACCTTATCGGACGAGACAGCTTCCAGGAAGTTGATATAACAGGTATCACAATGCCCATCACAAAGCATAATTTCTTTGTGAATAAGGTTTCAAAACTTGCCGACACATTAAGAGAAGCTTTCAGACTTGCAAAATCGGGCAGACCCGGTCCCGTACTTGTGGATATTCCCAAGGATGTACAGATTGCTCTCTTTGATTATGAGCCCGAAGCTCCCGTTGAGGCAGATGCAAAGATTCCTCCCAAAGCTCACAAGATTGAAAGCGCAATAAAGCTTATCAATGAAGCAAAGAAGCCTTATATATATTGCGGAGGCGGCGTGATTTCATCAGAAGCAAGTGAAGCTGTAAAAGCTCTTGCAGACAAGATTGATGCTGTTATCGGATGCTCACTTATGGGTATCTCCGCTATCGAGAATTCTAACGAAAGATTCCTCGGCATGCAGGGTATGCACGGTCATTATGCTTCTTCAATGGCACAGCATAATTCAGACCTTATTATTTCTGTCGGTGCAAGATTCAGCGACAGAGCAACAGGTAATAAGGCAAAATATGCTCCCCAGGCAAAGATAATACATATCGATACAGACAAGGCTGAAATCGATAAGAATATTATTGCAGAGCTTGGTATCTGCAGCGATGTCCGACTTGCTCTTGAAGAGATTATCAAGGGTATCGATAAGGCAGAACATCCCGAATGGATGGCAACTGTAAAAGAATTCATTGCAGAAGAGAATAAACATATTCCCGTTTCTGATAAAATGAATCCTTACAACATCATTCAGGTTATCAACGAATGCAAAACAGCTGATATGCCCGTTGCAACAGACGTAGGACAGCATCAGATGTGGGCTGCACAGTACTGCGAATTCGCAAAGCCCCGCAAGTTTGTTTCAAGCGGCGGTCTTGGTACAATGGGCTTCGGCCTCGGTTCTGCAATCGGTTCTGCAGTGGGTGTAGGCGGCAAGAGCATTCTTGTCACAGGTGACGGCAGCTTCGGAATGTGTCTTAACGAACTTGCAACTGTTGCTTCATACAACGTTCCCGTTGTTATTGTTATGATGAATAACGGTGTTCTCGGTATGGTGCGTCAGTGGCAGACACTTTTCTTCAACAAGCATTATTCAAACACAGTTCTTGACAGAAAGACAGACTTTGTCCGTCTTGCTGAAGCTTTCGGTGTCAGGGGTTACAGGTGCACAGAGATGGCAGATTTCAAAGAAATTATGAAAAGCGCTGTTGAGGCAGACGGTCCCGTATTTATCGAATGCTACATCGACAAGGACGAAATGGTTCTTCCCATGCTTCCTCCCGGCGGCTCTATGGATGACATCATTGTTGAAAGGGTAGGTGACTGATATGGACAGACATGTACTTTCAGTTTTCGTACGTAACCAATACGGTGTTCTTGCAAGAATTTCAAGTATGTTCCGCCGCAGAGGTTTCAACATTGATTCACTTACTGTTGGTGAAACAGAAAACCCCGAATACTCAAGAATGACCGTCACATTCAACGGTGACGATGTTATAAAGAATCAGATTATCCGTCAATTGGCAAAGATGCCCGATGTTGAGAGCATTACAGAGCTTGAAAAGACAGAATCTGTTTCAAGAGAGCTTGTTCTTGTTAAAATAAAGAACAGCAAAGAAAACAGACAGGATATTATGAGTGTTGTCGATATTTTCAGAGCAAAGGTTGTCGATTACGGCACTGAATCAATGATTGTCGAAATCACCGGTGAATCATCAAAAATTGATGCTTTCATTGACCTTGTGGAAGAATTCGGAATCATCGAAGTCTGCCGTACAGGTATTGTTGCTCTCAAGAGAGGCAAAGGAAGCATTCTTAATGAAAAAATAAATTGAAAATTGAAAGTTGAAAATGACGGTGGTTTTCATTCGGAAAACATTATATAGAGCGAAACGGAAAAGTGCATAGCACTTTCGACACTTTACGTTTTATATTTTCAATTATCCGTTTTCATTATTATCGGTTCACATTGAACTTGAATTTTACAAAGTATTTATTTCAAAGGAGATTTTTATAATGAACACATCAGCAAAAGTATATTATCAGCAGGACTGCGATCTCGGCAGACTTACCGGCAAGACAGTACCTACCATCGGTTACGGCTCACAGGGTCACGCACACGCTCTCAACCTCAAGGAAAGCGGCGTTAACGTTATCATCGGTCTTTACGAAGGCTCAAAGAGCTGGGCAAAGGCAGAAGCACAGGGCT
>JAZOUN010000071.1:0-19156 GCA_045658165.1 Acutalibacteraceae bacterium | reverse complement strand
AGCATATCGTCTGTATCTTCAGTGTGCAAACGGAATTGATTTAGAAAATAATACTTACAATAAAACATCTTATCAGGATATTACAACTGCAGCAGCAAAGGGTGATGCAGCCGGTTCAAAAGAAGGTATCACATGGACAGGATGGAAATATCTTGAATTTGACCTTACAGGTACAAAGGGCTTCACAGGTGTTTCAAATGTCGGTGGTGCTTATGAGCCTTACGGTCAGACTCATGATAACGGTATTTTCTGGATTTCATACCAGCCCTCAAACATGGGTACAAACGTAACAGCTGATACTATCTACATTGATAATATCACTCTTATCTATGGTGCAAACACATCAGATACTCACAACCCCGAAATCGGTTACATCGGCGATATGAACGAAGCAATCGTTGACGGTGAAACAGTATTTACTTCAAACACAAACACATTCAAGGCATATTATTCTGACTTTGAAGACAAGTACATGACAGGCATCAATGACGAAGCTACAAAGATGTACATCGACGGTGTTGATGTTACAGACAAGTGCTACATCGATGCAGGTAATGACGAAATCTACTACTATGACGCTGTTCTTCCCGACGGTGAACACGTTATCGAAATCGAGGTTGCTGATAACTTCGGTAACAAGACAACAAAAATGAGCTACTTCACTATCGACAGCGGTGCTGAAGATACAGAGGTTGAATTCGTAGCAGCAAATGCTCCCGTTCTCGGTGAAGAATACATTCTTGACATCGTTACAAACAATGCAGCTGAAATTCTTGAGGCTGAAATCGAGGTTAAGGTTCTTTCATTCTTCACAAGCTATTGGAGAGATGTAACTGTTGTTCCTGCTCAGGGCTTCAAGCTTGACGGTGAAGCAGTTTATAATGCAATCAGAGATACCCTTACATTTAAAATTGTAAAGGATGAGGTTGCAGCAGTTGCAGAAGACGGTGATAAGATTGCATCAATCATCACTAAAGTTCCCGAAAACACTCCTGAAAATCTTGAAGTAACTCACAGAATTTCAAAGGGTGCTCTTAAATATGTAAGCGGTGAAACAGATGTCGTTGCAGCATTCTCAGGTAAGGTTGTTTCTTCTTGTGAAGCTCCCCTTGTAATCACAGTTGATACAATGCTCGTAGGTTCAAGAGGCGGCAACATCTATGTAACAGATTCAAAGGGTAATCCCGTTGAAGGTGCAGAGATTTATGCAGGCGAAGAGCTTCTCGGCACAACAGATGCTGAAGGTAAACTCTTTACAGCAGCTTTTGTTGATTCAGTAAAGGAATTCACTCTCACAGCAATAAAGAATGTTCCCGTAACTCCTGCAGAACCCGAAGTTCCTGAAACCACAACAGAAGCTGAAATAACTTCTGAAGAAACTATAACAGAAGAAGAATCAACAGAGGCAGAGGCAACAACAGAGGAAACATCAACTGAAGCTGAAGCTACAACAGAAGAAGCTGCTTCAGAAGAAACATCAACTGAAGCTGAAACTACAACAGAAGAAGCTGCTTCAGAAGAAACATCAACTGAGGAAGTTTCAATAGAAGAAGAAACAACAGAAGCTCCCCAGGAGCCTGAAATTGTTTACACAGTTCTTCGTTCATTCTCCTTTAAGTCTCAGAGCTATGAAGCAAAGGGCGATACAACAGGTCTTCCCACATACATCAAGCTGAACTCAACAAAGACTCCCTGGAATTCACAGTCAGTTTCATGGATGGCAAATCCCCTTTACACAGAAGGTAAGGCAATAGTTCTTTATGCTGAAAAGTCTGCTTATGATGCAGATCCCGAAAACACAGTATTTGCAGAGTTTGAAGGTGTTCCTTATCTTGCAGAACTCAATTCTACCGGTAATATTGCTACTAACTATGCAGTAAGATTCAACAGTGCAGAAATCACAGGCCTTAAGGAAAATACAGAATATGTATTCAAGGTTGGTGACGGCATAACATATTCAGAAATCAAGACATTCAAGACCGATAAGGCTAACAAGTCTACAGACTTCTTTGTTATTGCTGATATTCAGACAACAACTGTTAATGAAATTGCTAATGTGAATGCTGCACTCGGTGCAACAGGTACAGATTACACATTCGGTATTCATACCGGTGATATTGTTGATAATGCTGGTGAATATGCATACTGGGAAGCAGCAGGTAAAGCATTCACAACAGGCGTTCTCGGCAGCACAAACATCTTCCACGCACTCGGTAATCACGAATACACAGGTGACTACTACGGCGTAAATGCAACTCATTACTATGATCTTCCCGGCGTTCACAACAACGCTCCCGAAGCATATTCAACAGAGTACGGTAATGTTTACATTGCATCAATGGGATTCCTCAATAATCTTGCACTTTACAAGTCAGCTCTTGACTGGATCAAGGAAGACGCTGCTCAGTCAGATGCAACATGGAAGATTCTTGTTGTTCATCAGCCTCCTTATTACACAAATCCCGGCGGTGCTACAAAGGGCTACCGTGAGCTTGTAACAGAGGTTGCTGACGAAATCGGTCTTGACTTCGTATTCTCAGGTCATGACCACGCATACGCAAGAACTCAGCCCATTACAGCAGGTAAACCCGATGCAGAAGACGGTACAGTTTACATTGTATCAGGTTCAGTAGGCGGTAAGGGCTACGATGCAGTTAATGAGCCCGCTCATTACTACGACACACTTGTAGATTACAAGGATTACTCAGCAGTTTACACAACAGTTTCAACAACAGATACAGAATTTGTTCTCAATGCATATAACTGTGTTAAACTTGAAATAGCAGTAAATGAATTATTACCCGACGATGTTATCGTTAAGGAAATCACAGAAAAGCAGGAAGTTGAAGTCGAGGTTGAAGTTGAACCTGAAAGCGGAAGCGATGTTACAACAGAAATCAGAACAGAAACAATTGAAGTTGTAACAGGTTATGAAGTTGTAAGAAGTATCAACATCGACACTTATACAAGAACAAAGACAGTTGATTGTACAGCTAACGGTCATAACTGGATTGTTAATAACGGCTGGCTTGAATGTACAGTATGTAACTATGCAAAGGAATTTGACGGTTACACAGGTCTTATCAGCGATAAAGAAACAGGCAGATTAATGAGCCTTGTTGACGGTGTTCCCGAAACAGAAAAGTGGATTGAAGTTGAAAATGAACTTTACTATCTTGGTGTAATGGGTATTGCTGTTGCAGGTAATGACCAGATCGTTGGCGAGTATACTTACAATTTCGATGAAGACGGTAAGCTTCTCGGATATGCAATTCTCGAAGATGGTGATCTTGTAAGCAGTAAGTGGATTGAATACAATGACGGTATTGCTTATCTCGACGAAAGCGGTGTTGCAGCAGTCGGTGAAGTTGAAATCGACGGTTACACATACACATTCGACGAAAACGGCAATCTTGTAGGTTATGCAATCCTTAAGGATGGCGATCTTGTACGTAGCATATGGATTGACTATGACGGCGGTGTTGCTTACCTTGATGAAGGCGGTGTAGCAGCTACAGGTACAAGAAAGATCGGCGAATACACTTACACATTCGATGAAAATGCAAAGCTTACAAGATTTGCATTCGTTCTTGAAAACGGTACACTCAAGACAAATGCATGGCAGGGTGATCGTTACCTCGGTGCAGACGGACTTGCAGTAACAGGTCAGTACTCAGTTAAAGAAGTTGTAAAACTTGACATCAGAGATAACGCTCCCACAAAGGAACTTACTCTTAAATACACATTCGATGAAAACGGCAACCTTATAAAGGGTGCATTCAACGAAAACGGCAACTACACATTCTATTACCTTGCAGGTATTCCTCAGCGTGGCTGGCACAATGTAGACGGTTACTGGTACTATTGTGACAGACAGAACGGTGGTGGTATTGCAAGTCTTAAGTATGACGGTAAGACATCAGTTGATACTGTCAAGGACGGCAAGTATCCCGTAGAAGCTTCTGACGGAACAAGCCTTCTCTTCACATTTGATAACGAAGGCAGACTCGTTAAGGGTGCTCTTGCGCAGACAGACCTCGGTCTTGTTTTCTACTGGGGTGGTAATGAAAGACTTACCGGCTGGCATTACATCGACGGTGCTGTTTACTACTTCAGCGCAGAAGATTTCTATGCAGCTACAGGCGAAACTACAATCGGCGAAAAGACATATACATTCGGTGCAGACGGCAAACTTCAGATGACTGATGACAGCATCCGCACAGAAGACGGTAACTACTATTACTATGATGTAGACGGTAAGATCGTAAACGCTCATGTCAAAGATCATGCTTATACAGAAGAAGTTCTTAAAGCAAAAGATCCCACATGTACAGAAACAGGTCTTACAGCAGGTGAAAAGTGTTCAGTTTGCGGATTTGTTCTTGTAGCTCAGGAAACAATTGATGAAAACGGTCATACAGAAGCAGTTCTTGAAGCAGTAGCTCCCACATGTACAGAAACAGGTCTTACAGAAGGTTCTGTATGTACAGTATGTGATGAAGTTCTCGTTGCTCAGGAAGTTGTTGATGCAACAGGTCATGATTATGTTTCAGTTAAAACAGACGCAACATGTACAGAAGACGGTTCAATCGTTTACACATGTTCAGTATGTGATGATTCATACACAGAAGAACTCGAGGCAACAGGTCACACTGAAGGTGAGTGGGAAGTTGTAACTCCTGCAGACATCGGTGTTGAAGGTCTTGAACAGGTTAAGTGTACAGTTTGTGATGAAGTTCTCGATTCAAAGGTTATTCCTGCAATTGAAGAAATCACAGATGTAGAAGAATCTGAAACTGACGAGCCCACATCTGAAGAACCCGAAACAGACGAACCCACATCTGAAGAACCTGAAACAGATGAACCCACTTCAGATGAACCTACTTCAGATGAACCTACTTCAGAAGAGCCCGGCAGTGAAGAAATTATTGAACTTGTTCTTGGTGATATGGACGGTGACGGTGTATACACAGCCGCTGACGCAAGAACAATCCTTCGAATTTCAGCAGGTCTTGATGAAGCAACAGATGAAATGCTTATTATAGCTGATACAGACAGAAACGGCTATATTACAGCTTATGACGCAAGAAAGGTTCTCCGTCTTTCAGCAGGTCTTGATACTTCATTATAATAATGGTTAAATCAGTTGATTGACTTTTTCCCCCTTCTCCTATATAATGTAGGAGAAGGGGAATTTTTTTTGTTCCCGTATTTATTTTTATGGAGGTAAAACATGAAATATTTGCGATTTGCGGCATTAATTTTTGCCATAGTGCTTTTATCTGTATGTTTTGTGTTTACAGCATCTGCTCAGACTGAAAAAGATGCTTTGTATTTTGTTGCAAATTCTGAAAATGAGAATACAAAGATCTATCCTCAGGTCGCAGTAGATAAAAATACATATATGTTCCTGCCGTCATCTGCCGATCTTGGTGAGATAACTCTTTATTCAGATACGGGATATGATAAATTTACCGTTTCTGCTGATAATAATGCAGAAGTTGCGTTCGGTGAATCTTTTGACCTGCCCGCTCTGTTCAGTGACAGTGAGGAAACTGATGGCGAGTATAAAGTCAAAATTACGGTTTCTGACGGTGAAGAAATTGTTTTTGAAAAAACTCTGATTATTATGAAATCAGAAAACATCAGAAGTCTTTTTATCACAAGTGAAAATCCTGCTGAAAAAGGTAGAAAATGGATTGATTCTTCAAAATCAAACAAGGCAAAAGGCAATATTGTTTATATCGATACACAGGGTAACATTGTAAATGCCGATGAAATGACTGAAATCAAGGCAAGAGGTAACTCTACATTTACCGATTTTGAGAAGAAGGCATACCAGTTCAAAATAAAGAATAAGTTCAACATGACAGGTGATGAAAGCAATGCCCAGAAAAAATGGGTTCTTCTTGCAAATGCCGGTGACGTTACACTTATTCACAATTCACTTGTTGTAACTCTTGCAAAAGATCTCGGAATTCCTTATACAGTCGATGCGGAATCAATCGATCTTTATTATGACGGTGAATACAGAGGTTCGTATCTTCTTACTGATAAAGTTGAAGTAGGCAAAACAGGTGTTGACATTCAGGATCTTGACGGTCTTATTGAAGAGTTGAACGAGGATTCTGATGCGTATGAAAATCCCGTTGTTGTTACAAAGACTTTTGCTAGCAAAGGTGAAGTTGATGCAAAAGTTGACAGCAAGGGATCATATAAATATGTGGACGGTCTTGCAGAACCTGAACTTGAAGAAGGAACAAGCCATCATGCATACCTGATCGAGCTTGATTTTATTTACAGATATCCGGATGAACAATCAGGTTTTGTGACAAACAGAGGACAAGCTGTTGTTACAAAGAATCCCGAATACCTTACGAAGGAAACAGGCGCGTTCATAAGTCAGTTCTATCAGGATTTTGAAGATGCCGTATTCAGTCCTGACGGATATAATGAGAAGACAGGTAAATATTATTACGAATATTGTGACCTTGATTCTCTTGTAAAAATATATCTTATAAATGAATATACAAAGAATTACGACAGTTATCGTTCTTCAACATATTTTTATCTTCCTGAAGATGAGGATATAATGTACGCCGGTCCTACATGGGACTATGATCTTTCTTTCACAACAGGATATGACTATAACAGTCAGATTGCAGGTAATCCCGAAAACTTCTGGGCTGCAACAAAATACCTTGCAAGCACACTTATTACAATCGAAAGTTTCAGAGATGCGGTAAAGGAATATCTCAATTCAGAAGCCGGTGAATTCTATCTTGCCGCTGAAAAAATGCTTGGTGAAGACGGAAATATAATGTCTTACGCACAGTCTGTTTATGCTTCACAGAAAATGAATTACAAACTGTGGACTATGACAGCAAAAACAAAGGCTTACCGTTGCGGTGATGCTGAAACATACGAAAATGCTGTTGATTTCCTTCTTGATTTTGCAACAGAAAGACTTGCATGGCTCTCAGAAACAACTGATTCATGGGAGGGCGATTCCTATTACGCACCCATGGACCCCGCAAAATGGTCTTCAACATACAGATATCACACACCTAAGAAGATTGAAGCAAAAGAAGCCACATGTACCGAGGCAGGAAGAACAGAAGGCTCCTTGTGTTCAGCCTGCGGTCTTGTTCTGCAAAAAAGTACAGTAATTCCTGCAAAAGGACATTCATGGGTACCTGAAACATGCGATACTCCCGTTAAATGTTCTGTTTGCGGTGTAACAGACGGAAAGGGATTCGGACATAAATGGACAGAGGCAACATGTCAGAATCCTAAAACATGTACTGTATGTGAAAAAACAGAGGGTGAACTTGCAGATCATCTCTGGTCAGAAGCATCATGTATGGCCCCTGCAACCTGCAGCGTGTGCGGTGAAACAAAGGGCGACCTTGCAGACCATAAATGGTCCGATGCAACATGTCAGAATCCGAAAACCTGTACTGTCTGCAAAAAAACAGAAGGGTCAGTAACTTCACATAGTTATGTGAAAGATACAGAAGACAGCCGTAATTCGGAAACATGTGCTGTTCATAAGTGTATTTATTGCGGCAGAAAGCTCCTTGTCAGCGTTCCTGCAAAACCCAGATATCAGCCCGGAGATATGAATATGGACGGTGAAATAACAGCGGCAGATGCGAGAATAGCGTTGAGAATTTCTGCTGAACTGGAAAGTGCCGATTCTGAAAAAATAACAATAGGCGATATAAATGGTGATAAGCAGATAACAGCAGCAGACGCAAGACTGATTCTGAGAAAATCAGCTATGCTTGATATCTGAACAGAATAAATAACGAACCGTCGGTTCAGAACAGCCTCTTGTTCTGCCGACGGTTTTTTATTGTGACAAATCTTTACAATCTGCATAGTATGTATTGAGGATTGTCCTCAAATAAACTTAGGAGCAATGTCATGAATAACAGTACAAACAAAAGTAACTGTGCGTGCACAAAGGAAAGTGCAGATTGCGAAATGTCTTTTCTTCCTGCAGAAATGCGAACAACCATGGCTTACGTACCTTTTCAGCTTGACCTGTCATATTACAGCGTTGATGATGCTCTTTGCAAAGGTACTTTATTCTGTGATCTTGATAAGCCTTTCAGGGGGAGATGCACATGCTGAATGACAGAGTGAAATTGCTGCATTGCCTCAGTGCAGAGAATTTTGCGGCATGGGAATTGCATCTGTATCTTGATACTCATCCTTGTGACAAAGCAGCACAGCGAATGCATGAAAAACACATGGCGAGAGCCATGGAACTCAGAGAAGAGTATGAAAAGAAATATGGCCCGCTTTCAACAATGACAGGGGAAGGCTGCGAATGGCTTAAGTCTCCGTGGCCCTGGGAGAAAGGTGAATGATTTATGTGGACTTATGAGAAGAAATTACAGTTTCCGGTGAAAATTAAAAATCCCAATCCTGCATATGCAAAAATTATTATGGATCAGTACGGCGGTCCCGACGGTGAACTCGGTGCCGCAATGCGTTATCTTTCACAGCGTTATTCTATGCCCTGCGGTGAACTCAAAGGTCTGCTTACGGATATAGGCACGGAAGAACTGGCTCATTTTGAAATGATAGGTGCAATGATTTATCAGCTTACAAGAAACCTTTCTTGCGAAGATATAAAGAAACAGGGTTTTGATGCATACTTTGTTACACATACAACCGGTGTGTATGCAGCTGCAGCATCAGGTGTTCCCTGGACTGCAAGTTATATTCAGTCCAAAGGTGATGTTCTTGCAGACCTGCATGAAGACCTTGCGGCAGAACAGAAGGCAAGAGTGACATATGATAACATTCTTCGTCTTATTGATGACCCTGATATTATTCAGCCCATAAAATTCCTCAGAGAAAGGGAAATTGTTCATTATCAGCGGTTCGGTGAAGGTCTGAGAATCGCAACTGATGCCCTCGATAGCAAGAATTACTATATGTTCAACCCATCTTTTGATAAAACAAGCAAATAAAAAAACAAAATCCCTGAGAAATCGGGGATTTTGCGTTTAACTCTTGACTTTTCTTTTTTGTGGTGATAAAATCTACTCAATTAAATATAAACTGTTGATCAGGAGTAGTAAACGGCTTAAAATCCTAAAGAGAGTTGCAGACGGTGTGATTGCAGCGGAATAATAAACCGAAGAATGGACCTGTGAGGGCAAACTGAAAGCTTTTGTGAGTAGGGGCGACGGAAGCCGACCGTAAATACGGCAGGTATATGTCTGTATACCGTGAGTGCGTCTTATGACGAATAAGGGTGGTACCGCAGAAGCACAGCTTTTGTCCCTTTGAACAAGGGATAAAGGTTGTTTTTTTATACACATAAAAGGAGAGTTTATATATGGAAAATACAGAGAAAAAGCAGGTTGTATTAAGTCTTATTCAACCCACCGGCACACCTACACTGGGTAATTACCTCGGTGCGTTCAAAAACTGGAAAAAGATGGCGCAGGATTATGATTGTCTTTTCGGTGCGGCAGATCTTCATTCAATAACTGTAAGAACTGCTCCTGCTGATTTAAGAAAAAGAACAACAGATCTTTTTGCAATTCTTCTTGCAATGGGTCTTGACCCCGAAAAAAATATAATTTTCTGTCAGAGCCATGTTCCGGCTCATGCACAGCTCGGCTGGATTCTTGACTGTTACACTCAGTTCGGTGAAGCATCAAGAATGACTCAGTTCAAGGATAAGTCTGCAAAACACGCAGACAATATCAATCTTGGTCTCTTTACTTATCCCACACTTATGGCTGCAGATATTCTTCTTTATAATGCAGATTACGTGCCCATCGGTGCAGACCAGAAACAGCATCTTGAACTTACACGTGACATCGCAAACCGTTTTAACGGTCTTTACGGTGATTTCTTCAAGGTCCCCGAACCTTTCATCGGTAAAGCAGGTGCAAGGGTTATGTCTCTTCAGGAACCTGATAAGAAGATGAGTAAGTCAGACACTAACCAGAAGTCATTCATTCTTGTTACTGACGCTCCCGATGTTATAGTAAAGAAAATCAAATCTGCTGTTACAGATTCTGAGGCAAAGGTTTATTACAGCGATGATAAGCCCGGTGTTTCAAATCTTATGGAGATTTATGCTGCATGTACAGGCAGAACAAATCAGCAGATTGAAGATGAGTTTGCAGGCAAAGGCTACGGTGATTTCAAGGCTGCAGTTGCAGAAGCTGTTGTTGAGGAGCTTCGTCCTCTCCAGACAGAATATGCAAAACTTATTGCTGATAAAAAATATCTTGCAGAGTGTGCAAAAATCGGTGCAGAAAAGGCAAACCGTATTGCAAACAGAACTGTTATGAAGTGTATGAAGAAAGTCGGATTCTGGCAGTATTGATATTAAAAAAATAAAGCTTGTGCGGAAACCCGTACAAGCTTTTTGATTTTATGTTGCCATTTTCTTTTTTTGTATATATCTGTACATAAAGAGGATAATAAACAGAAAAACAATTCCGCTTATAACACCTGAAGAGTCTATAAGCACATCTCTTATCTGACATGCTCTTCCCGGCACAAAATACTGATGAATTTCGTCAGAAATTGCATACAGTATGCCTGTGGCGGATGAAATCAACAGTGTCTGTTTTGTTTTCAGATAAAACGATGTGCAGACGCAAGCTGTTAAAAAGCCGAGAACTGCATATTCAGCAAAATGTGCCGTTTTCCGCACAATAAAAACACTGACATCAATTACTTGTTGAATTTCTTCATCGCTCAGGTTAAAAAGTGAAAGAACGCTGTATACGAATGAGTCTGCAAGTATATCGCTTTTTGCGTTTGATTCATCTGCATTATCTGCCGACAGTACAAAAATCGTTACCATAACCGACAGAGTCAGTATGATAAATATTGTTCTTAGGGTTAAAAGTTTTTTTCTGTTCATTGGTTTACACCTGACGGGTAATATTTCATTTGTGAAAATTTGCAGTAAATGTATTGAAAAAGTACAAAGAATTTATTATAATAATTCATACAAAAGAATAAGCTTGTGTAGCACAGTCGGTAGTGCAGCGCATTCGTAATGCGCAGGTCGTCCGTTCGAGCCGGATCACAAGCTCCATGAAGCCTCCTGAATTTTCAGGAGGTTTAATTTATGCCTACTTCTGAGAATCTGCCGAATATTTTCTCCATAACATCTCTGAGTTTTTTGTTTTCGGGCAATTCAAGTTCGGGGTCAGCCAGAATAATGTCTTCCGCCTGCTGACGGGCGGCATACAGTATTTTTGTATCTGTCACAATATTTGCAAGGCGAAGTTCGGGCAGACCGTGTTGTCTTGAACCGAGAAAATCACCGGGACCTCTCTGTTTAAGATCTTCTTCCGCTATAGCAAAACCGTCGGTTGTTCTGCACATAACGTCAAGCCTTTTCACGCTTTCTTCATTCTGTGCGTCGGACACGAGAACACAAGTTGATTTGTGTTTTCCTCTGCCGATTCGTCCGCGCAGCTGATGAAGCTGAGAAAGACCGAATCTTTCAGCGTTTTCTATCATCATTACCGTTGCATTCGGGACGTCAATGCCGACTTCAACAACAACGGTTGAAACAAGTAATTGAATTTTTCCGTCGCTGAAATCACGCATGATATCTTCTTTCTGTTTCGGCTTCATTTTGCCGTGAAGAAGTCCCACGCTGTAGGATGTGAATACCTTTTCCTGCAGGAACTGAGCATATTCCTGAGCCGGAACAAGGTCTGTTTCTCCCTCTTCCACTAGAGGGCATATAACATAGCCCTGTCTTCCTTCATCAAGATGCTTTTTTATGAATTTATAAAGTCTCTCGTGATAATTGCTTCCCACACGGTATGTTTCAATGGGCTGTCTGCCCTTGGGAAGCTCATCTATTATTGAAATATCAAGATCACCGTAAATGATAAGACCGAGTGTTCTCGGGATAGGCGTTGCAGACATGACAAGAGTATGGGGGTTAATTCCCTTTTTCGCAAGAGCAGTACGCTGATTCACACCGAAACGGTGCTGTTCGTCTGTTATTACAAAACCGAGTTTTTTAAACTGGACATCTTCACTTATAATTGCGTGTGTGCCCACTACAAGATCAACACTGCCGTCGGAAAGCCCTGCTTTTATGAGTTTCTTCTGAGATGCCTTGACAGAGCCTGTCAGAAGTGCGATATTGATTTTTCCGCCGAATATTTTTGATAAAGAGTTACAGTGCTGTTCTGCAAGAACTTCTGTCGGAACCATTAATGCACACTGGTATCCGTTGGAAACGGCATTATGTATAAGTGCCGCTGCTACAGTTGTTTTTCCTGAACCAACATCACCCTGAAGAAGTCTGTTCATGGGGCGTGATTCTTTCATATCCTGTGCACATTCACTGATACATCTTTTTTGTGCAGAAGTGGGTTCATATGGCAGCTGAGAATAAAATTCTTCGGATCTGTCTTCAGATATTCTTACAGATGTTCTGCTTCGGCTTCGTCCTCTGAGAAAAAGAAGGCCCAATTGCATGCCGAGAAGTTCTTCAAAAATCAGTCTTCTGCGGGCTTGCTGAAGAGCAATGTCATTTTCGGGAAAATGCATGTTGCGGATAGCATCTTCAATGCCCATAAGACGGTATTTTTTAATAAGATATTCGGGAAGAGTTTCTTCAAAAGAACCTCTAAGCGCAGATAATGCATTTGCAACAACGGTTTCGATTTTTTTTGTTGTTAGTTTTTCTGTCTGACGGTAAATCGGATGTATTTTTTCGTTTTCGCTGACTCTTATGAAACGGGGAGACAGCATTTCTCTTCCGCCGATTATATTCATATTTATTTTACCGAAAAACAGATATTCATTGCCTTCAAAAAGCTGATTCACAACATATTTGTTGTTGAAGAATGTAAGCATGAGAATTCCTTCACCGTCTGTTGCAACGGCTTTGAAAATCATATTTCCGTTTCGTGTTTTCATTCCGTCGGGGGCAGTTGTTATTCTTGCTTTTATGCAGCAGTTTTCTCCGATAGGAGCATTTCTTATGGGAACTATTTTGCTCCAGTCTTCGTAGTCACGGGGAAATGTCCATAACAGATCTCCGATTGTAAAAATGCCGAGCTTACCGAAAAGCCCGGCAACAACTTCGCCTACACCCTTTATATACTTTATATCAGTTGAAAGATCCATAATCAGAAGTTGAATAAGTCTGTTGAAAGATATCTCTCTCCCGTGTCGGGAAGGAGAACAACGATTGTTTTGTTTCTGTTTTCGGGACGGTTTGCAATAACAGTTGCCGCAAAGAGTGCCGCACCTGATGAAATGCCTGTAAGAAGTCCCTCTGTACGGGCTGCAGTTCTTGCAGCGTTGTAAGCTTCCTGTGTTGATACATCAATAATTTCATCAATGAGTGAAGTATCAAGTACGGGAGGAATAAAGTTTGCCCCGATTCCCTGAATGCCGTGGGGGGCAGGTTCCTTGCCTCTGAGTACGGGAGAATCTGCAGGTTCAACAGCAACTATCTTGATGCGGTCATTAAAAGCTTTCAGTGTGGTTGCAACTCCTGTAAGAGTTCCGCCGGTGCCGACACCTGCAACAAAATAATCAATTTTTCCGTATGTGTCGTGAAGAATTTCCTGTGCAGTTGTTATTTTATGAATATTTGCGTTTGCTTCATTTTCGAACTGCATGGGAATCCATGAATTTTCTGTATTTGCGGCAATTTCCTTTGCCTTTTCAACAGCACCCTGCATTCCCTGTTCTTTTGGTGTAAGAACAATCTGAGCACCGAGAGCCTTGAGCATTTTGATTCTTTCTTCACTCATGTTTTCGGGCATGGTGAGAATGAGTTTATAGCCCTTTATAACAGCTGCGGATGCAAGAGCAATGCCGGTATTTCCGCTTGTGGGTTCAATGATTGTTCCGCCCTGTGAAATGAGTTCTTTTCTTTCTGCATCTTCAATCATTGCAATGCCGATTCTGTCTTTTGCAGAGCCTAAAGGATTGAAGCATTCAAGTTTTGCGATAATGGTTCCGCTGACACCTGCTGCAGCCGCATAACGGCTCATTTTAAGCATGGGTGTCTTGCCCACAAGGTCAAGAAGACTTTCAGCGATGTATTCTTTCGGTCTGAAACCGAAACCATAAGTAAATTCTGCCATTGAAATTCACCTTACATTCCGATGTAATTTTTTGCATTGTTGAAAGCAACGTCTTCAACCATTGCAGTAAGGACTTCTTCGTCCCAGGGATATTCGCCGTTTTCAACCCAACCGCCTACAAGTTCGCAGAGGATTCTTCTGAAGTATTCGTGACGGGGGTATGAAAGGAATGAACGTGAGTCGGTTACCATGCCCACGAATTTGCCGAGCATGCCGAGATTTGCAAGAGCTTTCATCTGTGTCTGCATGCCGTCGATGTTGTCGTTGAACCACCATGCTGAGCCAAACTGAATCTTTGATTCTGCATCTGAATTCTGGAAGTTGCCCAGCATTGTGCCGAGAACATAGTTGTCTTTGGGGTTGAGAGTGAAAAGGATTGTTTTGGGGAGCATTCCTTCTTCTGCAAGTGAGTCGAGAAGACGTGAAAGTCCGTGTGCAATCTCTTTATCACCGATTGAGTCATAACCTGTATCGGGGCCGAGTTTGTTGAACATCATTGCGTTGTTGTTTCTCATTGCGCCGATGTGGATTTCCATTGCCCAGCCTTTTTTATAATATTCCTTTGCAAGGAAACGGAAAAGTTCTGTTTTATATTTGTCTGCTTCTGTCTCTGTAAGAGCTTCGCCTTTTCTGCCCTTTGCAAAGATTTCTTCAAGTTCTTCTTCTGTTGCTCTGTTGTAGGGAGGATAAAGGAAAGCGTGATCTGTTGCTTTACAGCCCATTTCTTCGAAGAAGTTGATTCTGTCAACAAGTACTTCCTTGAGCTTTGCATAGCTGTCGATTGTTGTTCCTGCTGTTTTTTCCATAGCTTCAAGCCAGGGGATGAATGAGGGCAGGTCGATGTAGAGAGTCTTGTCGGGACGGAAAGCGGGAAGTACTTTGAATGATAATGATTTATCTTCTGCAAGAAGTTTGTGATATTCAAGAGTGTCTGCAGGGTCGTCTGTTGTGCAGACAGCTGCTACATTTGATTTTGCAATAAGGTCACGGGGTCTGAAACCGCCTGCCTTGATTTTTGCATTTGCCTTTTCCCAGATTTCGTCTGCTGTTCTGGGTGAAAGGGGAGTTTCAATGCCGAAATATCTCTGAAGTTCAAGATGAGTCCAGTGATAAAGGGGATTGCCCATGCAATAATTCATTACGCTTGCCCACTTGATGAATTTTTCGTAGTTGGAAGCGTCACCTGTAATGTATTTTTCGTCAATACCGCAGCTTCTCATACCGCGCCATTTGTAGTGGTCACCGCCGAGCCAGAGCTGTGTGATATCTTCAGGTTCATTATTTTCGTAAATTTCTTTAGGTGAAAGGTGGCAATGCCAGTCGTAAATGGGCATTGCATTACATGCTTTGAAAAGAGTTTTTGCAGTTTCTGTTGAAAGAAGAAAATCTTCACCCATGAATTTTTTCATATATATTATCTCCTTTTCGGAATTAAAATTTCTTTATAATTGCTGAAAGTTCATTCCAGTGATTCACTTTCAGATAATTTTCTGCAAATTCGTCAGATGCAATTTCTGCTTGCGTTTCTGACTTTGTGTCCAGCAATATCGGCAACATACCGCTGTTTTTTGCACCTTTAACGTCGGGTTTTCTGCTGTCTCCGCAGTACCAGCATTGTGCAGGGTCAAGCTGTGCCGCAGCTGCTGCAGTTTCAAAAATCCTTTTGTCCGGTTTTGAAAAAGACACATCTGCGCTTGTGATAACAAACTCAAAATCAGCATCGGGAATGTTATTTCTGAGCGAAACTGCAAGACTTTCACTGCTCATTATGTTGTTGCTTATAACAGCAGTGCGGATATTTTTCTGTTTTAATGTGCAAAGCAGGTCTGTCACACCGTCAATTACTGTTCTTGTTGAATTGAAAGCATCAAAAATGACTTCTTTCTGAATCATCGGAATATCATACTGCAATCCTGCTTTTATTGTGACGTAGTTTATTACAGCCGATAAGGGAATGTCAATGAAAGTTCCGGATTCTGTTTTTAAGCCGTGGCAGACATCGGTCATATAATCATTCCATAAATCAACAAGATGTGCATCATCTGTAATGTCGGGATTTTTTGCGGCAAGACGAAGTTCATGAAGACCGTTTTCTGCTATACACGGTCCGTCGTCAAACAGTGTGCCGCCAACATCAAAAATTATCATTGCAGGTTTTTTTCTGTACATATCAAGCCTTCTCTGCATATAATTATATTTTATTATATCACAGTATATATAAATATAGCAAGAAAAATCTTAAATAAAAGGGAATAGGGAAAAGGAGCTGTAAAAACTTTTCGTTTTAACAGCTCCTTCTGAATGATTTATGCAATAACAAGACAATTGTCTTTTTCTTTTATTTCTGTAAGAACAGGTCTCTCGTCGGGGTTTGAGTTAGGTCTGTGAAGAACAAGATATGTTTTTCCGTCAAATCCCGTAAAAATCATGCCGTGACCGCCATCCTTTTCTGCAAGCAGGGGCAGATCATGACAGAAATTGCCGTCAATATCACCATTGTCGGAATAACACACAGCCTGAACATAACCGCTGTCTGTAAAACTTGACCATATCATATAAAGTCTTCCGCTTTCACCGCGGTACATAAAAGGACCGTCTGTAACCCAATGGTCACATTCTTTTCTTGCCCAATAAGGATCGGAAGCTTTGAAAAGAGTTCTCGGTTCGCTTACTGCTTTTGTCAGATCACGGCTGAGTTTCATTGAACAGATTGTTCCGTCCTTTATCTGAAGATGCTCGTGGCAGAAAACAATATGCGGATCTCCGTTCTTATCAATATAAAGAGTTCCGTCAAGGCTCATCCACTCTTCGGGAGTAACGGGGAATTCGGTTATGGGAGTGAATTTCCCGTCGGGTGTGTCAGAAATAAGAATCTGAGTTCCTCTGTTTCTGTCTGCATTTTTGAATGAAGCAAACATGTAGAATTTGTTATTATATTTATGTACTTCCGGTGCCCAGAAGTTATGAGTGCCCCAGAAATTGTCATCAGCTTCAAAAACAGCTACAGGATTGCTCCAGTTTTCAAGGTCTTCACTTATATATACATCAAAACCCATTTCCGGAGTTTTCTGACTTTCCCAACAGCCTTTTCCTCTTGTGCCGTACATATAGTACTTGCCGTTTTCGGGAACTATAAAAGGATCTCTTATATTTATTTCATTTAGTTTCATTGCTGTTGCTCCTTTTTAATTTTAGTAAAATGATAAACTGAAGTATAATTGTTGCTGAAATAAAACCGCCGACAACTGAATAATAATTAATTCCTAAAAAAATCGGCATGAAAGATGTTATAATTGATATTCCGGAAATTATAATTGCAATCTGATTGAGTTTGTGTGAAAATTTTATAAAAAATAAAATTGAACAAACAAAAATAATGCAGGTGAGACATGCAGTTATAAAAGGTCCGAAGTTTGCATAGCCGAAAGGTGTAAGGCTGAAATATGCAAAAGTTTGTCTGATTGTTTTTTCAGGTGTTGCAAAATTGCAGACTGCACCTGAAGGCAGCAATTCAAGAATAACAGAAATGACTGCCGTTATAAATAATATGATTCTGTACTTTTTCATATTTATTGCTCCTTCCTGATTTTATCGTATCATATATGATTATATAAAGCAAGAAAAATATCCCTGCAAAAAAAATATAAAAAAATTTAAAAAAACTATTGACAAAACGGAAAACATGTACTATACTAACGATAGTAGTTATCATTATTGTTAAGGAGGCGGTAATAATGGTCGAAAAAGCAAAACGATACAGCAGAAAAAGAGAAGCAATAAGAGAAGTTTTGTCCGGCACCACATCGCATCCTACTGCGGAATGGATTTATTCACAGCTCAAACCTGAGATTCCTGATCTGAGTCTTGCAACTGTTTACAGAAACCTGGGCGAGATGAAACAGAGTGGTGAAATCCAGAGTGTAGCATTCTGGGGCGGAAAAGAACGATTTGACGGAAATGTTTTGAAACATTCACATTTCGTTTGTGAAAACTGCGGCAGGATAGATGATTTTCATTTTGTTGCACATGATACGGAAATTGATTCTTTTGCTCAGGAACATTATGACGGAAGAATTGATTATCACACACTTGTCTTCCACGGAGTGTGCGGCGAGTGTCTTAAAGAAAGTCAGTAACGCAGAAAAGCGTTCATATAAAAAATTTAAATTTAAAATTCAATTACTCGGAGGTAATTTATAATGAAAAAGTTTGTTTGTTCAGTATGCGGTTATGTTCACGAAGGCGATTCAGCACCTGAAAAGTGCCCTGTATGTAAGGTTCCTGCAGAAAAATTCAAAGAGCAGGTCGGCGAAATGAAACTCGCTGCAGAGCACGAATACGGCATCTATGAAAAGACAGTTGCTAACAACCCCGACATCAGCGCAGAAGATAAGAAATACATTTTCGACCAGCTTATGGCTAACTTCAACGGTGAATGCTCAGAGGTAGGTATGTACCTTTGCATGGCAAGAATCGCTCACAGAGAAGGCTATCCCGAAATCGGTCTTTACTGGGAAAAGGCAGCTTACGAAGAGGCAGAGCACGCAGCAAAGTTTGCAGAGCTCCTCGGTGAAGCACTTGAGCCCAAGATGAAGGATACAACAAAGGATAATCTTGCTTGGCGTGTAGATTGCGAATACGGCGCAACAAACGGCAAGTTCGAGCTTGCAGCTTGCGCAAAGAAGAACGGCCTTGATGCTATTCACGATACAGTTCACGAAATGGCAAGAGACGAGGCTCGCCACGGCAAGGCTCTCGAAGGTCTTCTTAAGAGATATTTCGGTTAATAAGTAAAAAAAATTATCGGATGCCCGAAAGGACATCCGATTTTTGTGTATTATATATTTCTGTTCCAGACAATAACATCAGTTATTATTTTTCGTAAAGGTACTCCTTGAATTTCAAAGTCAAGTAAATCATCTGCTGATTTGAAAAATACACCGTCATCATCTTTATATGCTTCACAAAGGAAAAATTCTTTATCCCCTTCACCTTCATGAAAAGCTCCGTATTTTATACCGTTCCACTCAAATTCA
>JAZOUN010000070.1:0-27431 GCA_045658165.1 Acutalibacteraceae bacterium | reverse complement strand
TTTTTTTTGCCGTTTGACAGTAAATTTGTACCTTTTTGACGGATTTTTATTTACATGTAAAAAAGATTGTGATATACTTAAATAAAAAGGCGGTGAATATGATGGTTTATGTGTGGCTCGGTGTTCTTGCGGCATCAATTGTTCTTGAAATTGCAACAACACAGATAGTTTCTGTCTGGTTTGCAGTGGGAGCTTTGGCTGCGTTCATTGCGACGCTGGCAGGCGTTGAGCAGTTGTGGATACAGATTGTTATTTTTGTTCTTGTTACTGTAATCGCGCTTATAGCAACACGGCCATTGGTAAAAAGAATAATAAATAATAAAGTTGAACCTACAAATGCTGATATGGTAATAGGGCAAACCGGAATTGTTACAGAAAAAATTGACAATCTGGCACCCTCGGGCACAGTAAAGGTGAACGGCGCTGTCTGGACTGCACGTTCTGCGGACGAAACCGTAATTGAAGCAGGTGAAAAGGTTATTGTTAAAGAAATAAGAGGCGTAAAGCTTCTTGTTATAAAAGAAAACTAAACGGAGGTATCATTATGGAATGGATTTTTATTTTAGCAGTACTTATTGTTTTTGCAATTGTTATTATTATTGCAAATATCAAAATTGTTCCTCAGTCAAAGGCATATGTTGTTGAAAGACTCGGAGCTTATAAGGAAACATGGCAGACAGGTCTTCATATCAAAATTCCTTTTATTGAGAAGGTTGCAAAAATCGTTTCATTAAAAGAAAAAGTTGCGGATTTCCCTCCTCAGCCCGTTATTACAAGAGATAATGTTACAATGCAGATAGATACTGTTGTTTTCTATCAGATAACAGATCCCAAACTTTTCACATACGGTGTTGAAATGCCCGTTGCAGCTATTGAAAACCTTACTGCAACAACTCTCCGTAACATCATCGGTGAAATGGATTTTGATACAACTCTTACATCAAGAGATATTATCAATGCAAAAATCAGAGGTATTCTTGATGAAGCAACTGATCCCTGGGGTATTAAAGTAAACCGTGTTGAACTTAAAAATATCTTCCCGCCCAAGGAAATTCAGGACGCAATGGAAAAGCAGATGAAGGCTGAACGTGAACGCCGTGAAGCAATTCTTCGTGCAGAGGGTGAAAAGGCAAGTAAGATCCTCGTTGCAGAAGGACAGAAAGAATCTCAGATTCTTGCGGCAGAGGGTGAAAAGCAGGCTGCAATTCTCCGTGCGGAAGCTGTCAAGGAAGCAAAAATCCGTGAGGCAGAGGGTGAGGCTCAGGCTATTATCGCTGTTCAGCAGGCAAAGGCTGAAGGTATAAAGGTTCTTAATGAATCTGCCCCCACTAAGGAAGTTCTTACAATCAAGAGTCTTGATGCATTTGCTGCAGCAGCAGACGGAAAGGCAACAAAGATTATTATTCCCTCAGAACTTCAGGGACTTGCATCTCTTGCAACATCCGCATCTGAACTTTTTGATAAAAAGTAATCACGTCAAGATTAAATAAAAAATCCGTAACACTTGTTACGGATTTTTTTTATTTGATGTAAGTTCTTACTCTTAGTTCAATTTTGTTTTCTTCACAGAGTTTTTTGCATTTTTCAATTTCTTCTTCGCCTATTGTATCAACAACACTCATTTTGACTGACGGAATATATTTCTGAGCATCTTTTGTAAATTTTATCATTGCATCAAATGATTTAAGACCGAATGACGGATGAACGATTTTCTCATATTTTTCAGCATCGGAAGCGTTCAGGCTGATTGAAACAGCATCAATAAGACCTTCCATTTTTGCGGCTGAATTTTCAGTTTTGTTAATGAGATCGCAAAGACCGTTTGTGTTGAGACGTATTCTGATATCTTTTGTCTGTTTGATGTATTCGGCAGTTTTCAGAAGCTTTTCGAGTGCACAAGTCGGTTCACCGTAGCCGCAGAAAACAACGTCAGTATATCCGGCAAAATCAAAACTGTCGATTGCGTTTCTGATTTCATCGAAAGACGGTTCGTGTTCAAGCCATAAAGAACCCATATCGCCCAGCCCGTCTGTATTGTTGCGTACGCAGAATTCGCAGTTGCAGGGACATGCGTTTGTTATATTGAGATATATTTTGCTTCCGTAGGTGTAAACAATATTGTTCATAGAGAAATCCTTTTATTTGTTTTCCTCTGCACCGTAGGTATTGTTGTAGTGTTCGATGCATGAAGTTATTATTTCAATTGCTTCGTTAGCGTCTTTTACATCGTCAACGACTGTTTCCTTGTGCTCAAGTGATTTGTATACCTTGAAGAAATGTGACATTTCGTCATATACATGTTTGGGAAGTGCAAAAATGCTTCTGTAAACATTGTATGTGGGATCACCGAAAGGAACTGCAATGATTTTTTCGTCGCCTCTGCCGTTGTCCATCATTTTGATAACACCGATGGGGTAGCATCTTACAAGTGTAAGGGGATCGAGGGGTTCTGAGCAGAGAACAAGAACATCAAGAGGGTCAAGGTCGTCGCCGTATGTACGGGGAATAAAACCGTAGTTTGCAGGGTAGTGAGTGGAGGTATGAAGAATTCTGTCAAGCATGATAAGACCTGTTTCTTTGTCAAGTTCATACTTTTTTTTGCTTCCCTTGGGAATTTCAATTACAGCCATGAAATCATGGGGTTTGATTCTTTCGGGATCTATTGAATGCCATATATTATCCATAAAAAATAACCTCCGGAAATTAGTACACTATATTCTACACCCGTAAAGGGAAAAAATCAATAGGAAGAAACAACAATTTATCGGGATCTTTCAATGAACAATTTACAATGTACAATGTACAATGATTTGCAAAATCCGCCTGTATCGTTACAACTGCACAATTGTAAATTGTACATTATACATTGTTAATTGGTTCGATAAGTTCTGATTCCCTTATCCAAATGAAAAAAGCCTGTGCACAGCACAGGCTTTTTATGGAATAAAATCTTAGTTTTCGTAAACGCTGACCTTTTTACGGTCTTTGCCCATTCTCTCAAACTTAACAGTACCGTTAACAAGAGCGAAGAGTGTATCGTCAGAACCCTTACCAACGTTGTTGCCGGGGTGGATCTTTGTGCCTCTCTGACGAACAAGAATTGTTCCTGCATTAACAGCCTGGCCGTCTGCACGCTTTACGCCGAGTCTTTTTGATTCAGAATCACGGCCGTTACGGGTTGAACCCATACCTTTTTTATGCGCAAAAAGCTGAATGTTTATCTTGAGCATAGCTTATACCTCCGTAATTATTTTGATAAAGTCGGGATAATCTTTTGCGAGTTCCTTAACATGAAGTTCAAGACCTCTTAAGATATCCTTCGCGGCTTTTGAGTCGCCGCAGAGCGTAATTTTCATATATCCGTCGTCAACATCTGCCTCGACATCTTCACCGATTATCTCGGTAATTGTGTTCACCGCCATATAAGCTGCCGATGAAACTGCAGCACAGATTATATCCTGCCCTGCTTCTGCCGAACCTGAGTGCCCGTCGATAGTAAAACTACCTTTGCGGATATTAAACTTTGCTCTGATCATTAAGCGTTGATTGAAGCAACTTCAATCTTTGTGTAGGGCTGTCTGTGGCCCATCTTGCGCTTTTCGTTCTTCTTTGCTTTGTAAGTAGCAACAGTTATCTTTTTGCCCTTGCCGTTCTTAACAGCCTTAGCTGTAACAGTTGCACCTGCAACGTAGGGAGCGCCGACTTTGATGCCGTCGTCTGCACCTACAGCAATAACCTTATCAAAAACTACTTCGCTGTCAGCTTCAACGTCAAGCTTTTCAATGAAGACGATTGAACCTTCTTCAACTTTGTACTGCTTGCCGCCTGTTTCGATAATTGCGTACATCAGATTTACCTTCCTTAATCAGACTCGCTACGACGGGCGGGTAAAAACCACTTTTAGGGCGCAAAACACCCTGCCTGCCATATGCGGCTTAACGATTATAACACTTTTTTTCTGGCGTGTCAATGGGACAATATTGATAAATAAGCGGTTTCTGAGTGTTCTCCGGAATGCATAATGCACAATTCTGTAATATCTCTTGACAATCTCTTAACAATGTTTTAAAATAAATAATTGAATTGTTATGTTTGGAGGTAACAAAATGCAGAATACTGAAAAAACAATGGAAAAAATTGTTGCCCTTTGCAAAGGCAGAGGTTTTATTTTTGCAGGTAGTGATATTTACGGCGGTCTTGCAAACACATGGGACTACGGCCCTCTCGGTGCAAGACTTAAGAATAATGTAAAAGATACATGGAGAAAGAGATTCATTCAGGAAAGAAAGAACAGCTACGAAGTTGATGCTGATATCCTTATGCATCCCAGAGTATGGGAAGCAAGCGGTCACGTCGCATCTTTCTCAGACCCTCTTCTTGACTGTAAAGAATGTAAAATGCGTCACAGAGCAGACAACCTCATTGACGATTTTGATGAAAATGCACATGCTGACGGCATGACAAAGGAAGAAATGTTCCAGTTTATCAAGGATCATTCAATCCCCTGTCCCAACTGTGGTAAGCACAATTTCACAGACATCAGAGAATTCAACCTCATGTTCCAGACATTCAGAGGTGTTACAAACAACAGCAAGAGTGTTATCTATCTCCGTCCCGAAAATGCTCAGGGTGAATATGTAAACTATCTCAACGTTCAGCGTTCAATGAGAGCTAAACTTCCCTTCAGCATCGGTCAGATCGGTAAGGCTTTCAGAAATGAGATAACACCCGGTAACTTCACATTCAGAACAATTGAATTTGAACAGATGGAGTTCCAGACATTCTGTAAGGAAGGTACAGACACAGATCTTTACGATTACTTCAAGAACTACGGTATGAAGTATTATCAGGATCTTGGTATTCCTGCAGACCATCTCCGTTTTCACGATCATGAGAAGCTTGCTCACTATGCAAAGGCTGCATGTGACATCGAGTTCCTTTTCCCCTTCGGTTGGGGCGAAATCAACGGCACTCACAACAGAACAAACTTCGACCTTACAAGACATCAGGAATACAGCGGTACCAAGATGGATTATCTTGATCCCGAAACAAACGAAAGATATATTCCTTTTATTATCGAATCAACATACGGTCTTGACAGAACTGTTCTTGCTCTTCTTTGCGAAGCTTATGACGAAGAAGTTATTGATGCAGAAAAGAATGACACAAGAGTTGTTCTCCACTTAAGCCCTGCAATCGCTCCCTACAAGGCTGCAGTTCTTCCTCTTTCAAAGAAGCTTTCAGATAAAGCTCTTGAAGTTTACGAAAAGCTTTCAAAGAAATTCATGGTTGATTTCGACGAAACAGGTTCAATCGGTAAGAGATACCGTCGTGAAGACGAAATCGGTACACCCTTCTGTATCACATACGACTTCGACAGTGAAACAGACGGCTGTGTAACAGTCCGTGACAGAGACACAATGGAACAGGTAAGACTTCCCATTGATGAACTTGAAGCTTACATCGCTGAAAAAATTGAGTTCTGATAAAAATTTATTCGGTTAAATGTAAAATCATCCCGGAATATCTGCTTTGATCTGATATTCCGGGTTCTTTTTTTATTTATTTTTCGTAAAGCACTTAACTTTTGATTCTGAATTTGGTATACTGATTTCATTGACAAGGAGGATTTTTATTTATGGATATAAAATTTATTGTAATTGTGATTCTTGTTGCTTTTTGTGCAGTGTTTTCACTTCTTGCACTGATTTTTGCACTTAAGGCATCAAAAAAAGGAAATGATAAAGAAACTGCTGTTCTTGAAACAAAAATTGATACATTGTCTGCAACTGTTTCTTCCGAAATGTCAAATAACCGTCGTGAAAGTGTTCAGATGATGAACAGCATGAACTCAAAAATACTTGAAATGTCAGAAAAGAATCTTAATATGCAGCATAAAATTGTGTCATCGGTTAATGAATCCCTTTCTGAGATACGCACTGCAAATGCACAGCAGAATGAAAAGATTATTGCAACTCTGACAGCGTCTGTTGAAAAGATGACAGAGAAAAACGAGAAAAAGCTTGAGGAAATGAGAGCAACCGTTGATGAAAAACTCACATCAACGCTTACAACAAGACTTGATTCATCTTTTAAGACAGTTTCCGGTCAGCTGGAAAAACTCTACACATCTCTTGGTGAGATGAAAGAACTTTCGGGCGGTATCACACAGAATGTAACATCACTCAACAGAGTGCTTACAAATGTCAAGACACGAGGCACATGGGCAGAGTATCTGCTTGAAGGAATTCTGGATCAGACAGTGCCTAATATGTATGTAAAGAATTATCAGTCATCAGGTCAGAGGGACTTTGTTGAATTTGCGGTAAAACTGCCGTCAGGTGATGACAGTAAAAAAATTACATATCTTCCCATTGACTCAAAATTCCCCATGGAGGACTATGCGAGACTCTGTGCCGCTGCAGACAGTGCTGATGCCGAGGCAATTGCAGTTGCAAGAAAAGCACTTGAAAAGAGAGTTCTTGACGAGGCGAAAACTGTTTCTAAATATATATCTGTTCCCGAAACAACTCCTTTTGCAATTATGTATCTTGCAACAGAAGGTCTTTATGCGGAAATAGCTTCTTCAAAATCAGGTCTTTTTGAAAAAATCCAGAACGAATACAGCGTTATGATTGCAGGACCTACAACAATTACTGCTCTTCTCAATTCTGTTGCTATGGGACTTCGTACAATGGCAGTCAACGAAAAGGCAAACGAAATAAAAGAACTTCTCGGAGCAATCAAAAAGCAGTATGACAGCTTTGATACAATCCTTGCAAAGGTCAAGAAGAAGATTTCCGAAGCCGATGCTTCACTTGAAGAAGCAACCAAGCGAAATAATATAATTCAGAAGAAACTCAAGAATATTGATGCTGCTGAAAGCCTTGCCGCAGATAATATACTCGGGATAACAGAAGAATAAAAAAATTATATAAAACAGATGCAAAAAATTTTTTATTATGATATAATAAAAAATAGCAATAATTTGTCGAGGTATCTTCGACAAATTAAATGCGTAATGTTTAATGCTTAATGCTTAATTATCGGAAGCCCTGCGGGCTTGAATTTTAAAATGGGTCAAAGGGCGAAGCCCTTTCCGAAATTAAGAATTATGCATTACGAATTACGAATTGCGTCAGCTCGACAAATTCTGTTTTGTCAATAAATTTTGTTAATATTATTTATGTACATATTTTCAGGAGGTAAATCATGAAACACGCTGATATCATCGCAAAAATGACTCTTCAGCAGAAAGCAGATTTCTGTTCAGGTAAGGATTTCTGGCATCTGCAGGAAAATGAAGAATTAGGACTTCCCTCAATTATGGTCTGTGACGGCCCTCACGGACTCAGAAAGAAAAAGGATCAGAAGGAAAAGGGCGAACTTATGAGTTCAAAGCCCGCAACATGTTTCCCCACAGCTGTAACAACAGCAAGTTCATGGAATCCCGAGCTTATTGAAGAAATGGGTAAGGCTCTCGGTGAAGAATGTCTTGAAGAAAAGGTTTCTGTCCTTCTCGGCCCCGGTGCAAATATCAAGCGTTCACCCCTTTGCGGAAGAAACTTTGAATATTTCTCAGAAGATCCTTATCTTGCAGGCAGAATCGGTACTGCATTTGTAAAGGGCGTTCAGTCAAAGGGTATCGGTACATCTCTCAAACACTTTGCTGCAAACAATCAGGAAACAAGAAGAATGACTGTTGACTCTGTTGTTGACGAAAGAACTCTTCGTGAAATCTATCTTGCAGCTTTCGAACCCATTGTAAAAGAAGCTCAGCCCTGGACAGTAATGAACGCATATAACCGTCTTAACGGTGAATACTGCGCAGAACACAAATGGCTCCTTAACGATGTTCTCCGTGATGAATGGGGATTTGAAGGCATCGTTGTAACAGACTGGGGCGCAAACAATGATAAAGTTCTCGGTCTCAAAGCAGGTCAGGATCTTGAAATGCCCACATCATTCGGTATTGCAGCTGCAAAAATCGTTGAAGCTGTAAATAACGGTGATCTTGATGAAGCTGTTCTTGACACTTGTGTTGACAGAATTCTTGAACTCATTCTCAAGTCAAAAGAAAATCTTTGCGACTATACATACAATAAAGAAGAGCATCATGCACTTGCAAGAAAGATTGCAGGTGAGTCAATGGTTCTTCTTAAGAATAACAAGAATATGCTTCCTCTTGATAAGTCAAAGAAGATTGCTCTTATCGGTGAAATGGCAAAGAATCCCCGTTACCAGGGCGCAGGTTCATCACTTATCAATCCCACACAGCTTGATAACTCATTTGATGAACTGACAAATGAAGGCGTAAACTTTGAATACGCTCCCGGTTATGAAAGAAAGTCAGACAAACCTGCAGAAGCTCTTATTGCAGAAGCTGTTGAAGTTGCAAAGAATGCAGATATCGCAGTTATCTTTGCAGGTCTTACAGAGTCATATGAAACAGAAGGTAACGACAGAAAGCATATCAGCCTTCCCGAAAGTCACAATGCACTTATTGATGCAGTATGCGCAGCTTGTGAAAAGGTTATTGTTGTTCTTTCAGGCGGTTGCCCCGTTACAATGCCCTGGCTTGATAAGGTTGATGCAGTGCTCAACGGCTACCTCGGCGGTCAGGCAGGCGGCAGTGCTATTGTTGATATTCTTCTCGGCAAGGTCAATCCTTCAGGTAAACTTGCTGAAACATATCCCACAGCTCTTGAAGAAACAGCATCAACTGCAAACTTCCCCGGCAATCCTCTTACAGTTGAATACCGTGAGGGTATCTATGTAGGTTACAGATATTTCGACACAGCAAAGAAAGACGTTCTCTTCCCCTTCGGTTACGGTCTTTCATACACAAGCTTTGAATATTCAGACATGAAGGTTTCTGCAGACAGTATCAAAGATACAGATACAGTAACAGTTACTTTCAAAGTTAAGAATACAGGTTCTGTTGCAGGTTCTGAAATTGCTCAGGTTTACGTAAAAGACAGTGAATCAACAGTTTTCCGTCCCGAAAAGGAACTCAAGGGATTCAAGAAGGTGTTCCTTGCTCCCTCAGAAGAAAAGGAAGTTTCAATCACTCTCGACAAGCGTGCATTTGCATATTACAATGTAAATCTTCACGATTGGCATGTTGAAACAGGTGCATTCGAAATTCTCGTAGGTGCATCAAGCCGTGATATAAAACTCAGTGCAACAGTTAATGTTGAATCAACAGTTGCTGCAGTTGTTCCTGATTACAAGGCAACAGCTCCCTGCTACTACGGTGCTGACGTTATGGCTGTTTCTGATGAACAGTTTGAAGCACTTCTCGGCAGAGCTATTCCTCTTACTCACAGAGATCCCAATGTGCCTCTCGGAATTAACAACACTCTTGAAGATTCAATGAGCGGCAGAGCAGGCGGCAAGATCTGCAGACTTATAATGAAGATTATGGCTATGCTTCCCGATGACGGCAATAAGGACATGATGGAAGCTATGGCTCTTCAGATTCCCATCAGATGTATGATGTCTATGAGTATGGGTGTTTTCTCAGAAAAGATGGCAGGCGGTCTTCTTACAATCCTCAACGACCAGGGTACTCTCAAGGGTATAGGAAAGATCCTTTCAGGTATCGGCAATGCTCTTAAGAATATGAAGAATCTCTTCAATTCAATCTGATCCTATAAAAAACAGGCGTTGTGTCTTCAATGACACAACGCCGTTATTTATTTAAACTGAAAAAATATGAGAAATCCTGTAATGATGAACAGTATAACTGCTGTGCAAAACAGAAGAATTGAGAGCGTTCTGTTTTTGTAACGGTTCTGAACCGCATGTAATATAAGAACTATACCCATCATCGGTTCTGCAACAAAAAGTGCTTTATCCCATATGCCGGATAACTGTAACGCACCGAAAATTACTACGATTGCACTGCAGCAAATGGTTGCAACGGAAACGATTTGCTTTTTCTTGCTTGTTGTCATGCATTTTCACCATGTTCTGCAAGATAGCTGAAACCTTCACCGCAGAACTTTATTTTAACAGTATGATTTCCGGGTGTTGTTTTTATTTTTACAACAGAAACTTCATCATCAATTGCACAGATTTCATATTCACCGTCTGTTTCTACACTTTCAACGGGTTTATGTGCAAAGATTTCTGTGGGTACTGAGAAGTCTTTATCCTGAAGGTAAGAAAGTGTGAAGGTGTTTTCTTTTCTGTCGTGTTTGTATGAAAGGATTCTTCCTGTAACTGCACGGGGGTAAGGTCTTTTAAGAACTTCACCGAGAGGAGAGTCAAGAAGCTCGGTAAAATATGCCCAGTATGTATTGCTCCATTTGTTTGAATCGAAGAGATTGAGAAGAAATTCAATGTGGTGAAGCCATTCTGTACCTTCTGAGTAACCGCCCCATTCACCTACAATCACAGGCATGTTGAGGTTTGCATCCTGCTCTGTTTTTCTGCGGTCAAAAATGGATTTTACTCTGCTGCTGTTTGCGTATTTGTAAGCAGGAGTGTCAACCATAAGGTCATAGGCATGAGGAGCAAAAAGCTGATTTTCTGCTCTTTTTCCGTTGATTGTAATAGGCTCCACAGCACATTTGATACCCATATTTGAATAGTAGCTGTTTTCAATGAACAGAATAGGATCTTTTGATACTTTGCGGATTTCCTTTGCTGCTGAGTTAAGGAAAGGCATGTACTTTTCTTTATCAAACTTATTTACGAGGGGAGCAGCTTCGTTGACCATTTTGTGGAAAACATCGTATGTATACTGATCGAGAACATGGATAGCTCTGCCCTTTGTAAGAGCTTCCTTTACGATTTTTGCTTTGCTGATTCTTTTGTCTGTAATTGAGTTTTTGATAACAGAACCTATAATGCGGAAGATTGTTTTTCCACCGTCTGTACCAAGGAACGGTTCATTCATTACATCGTAGCCGAAAAGCGCGGGATGACCGTCGAATTTTTCAGCGATGTGTGTCCACATTTTTATGTATGCAGTCTGTACAGAGTGCTTGTTGCTCCAGAAATTATCAAAAGCTCTGTGAACAGCTTTGCTTATGAAATAACTTTCTGCCCATACGAGTCTGGGGTTTGTGTATTTATAACCGTCAGTGTAGCATGCCCATGCGGGAGCACCATCCCCGGGGCCGTTTCCCCAACCTGAATAAAGGTCCTGATGCATATCGATATAAGCATATATTCCTGACTGTGCGCATTTGTCGAGAATACGTTTTATCGCATCAAGATATTCTTCGTTGTATTTGCCCTTTTCCGGCTCAACAGCTTCCCATGTTATTCCGAGACGGATAAGATTCATTCCGCACTTTTTGAATTTTTCAATTCTGCCGTCTGTCCAGTCATATTCAAAATTTCTTTTTTTTGTATTTTCATCATAAGAGCCTTTGTCACAGACATTTATTCCGTTGAAAATTCTCTCTCTGCCGTATTCGTCAATAAGGATTTTGCCTTCAGTACGGATTTTTTCCATAATTTAATTACCTCTTGAATAATAATTTATATAATTATTGTATCATTGATTCTTCTGTATTGCAATAATAAAAGCTGTATTATTTGTATTGAAAATAAATAATAGACAGTTTTTATGAAAAAGTTTACTTTTTTATGATTGAAAAAAGAATTTTTATATGTTATATTTAATAAAAAAAGTGATAGGAGAATTTTTATGAAACGAATTTTCAGATCTTCAGTCAGCATTCTTCTTACAATCATTCTTGCATTTTCCGTTGTTGTTATTCCCTCAGCGCAGGAGCCTGAGCTTGTTGACGGTAAGTGCACATGCGGTGAAGAACCGGAAGTTTATGTTGCAGCACTCGGCAGTGCAACAATTTACCAGTATGCAGATACTCCGGATGAAAAAGTTCTTTTCCGTCCCGAAACAACTACATACATAAAGCTTATTGCAAAACTTATAGGACCTCTCTTTTCAGTTATGATAACAAAGGATTATGATAAGTTTGCAGATTCACTCATTCCTGCTGTTGATGATGTTTTCGGTGCCCTTGCAAATGATGAAGAGGGTAATTCAACTCCCGATGTAACAACAAAAGAGGAGCTTCCCACAGATCCTACTCACGGTGAAGAAGGAAATTACTACTTCGGTTATGATTTCCGCGGCGATCCTCTTGTTATAGCAGATGACCTCAATGCATTCATTGACCGTGTGCTTGAAATTACAGGGCATGAAAAAGTAAGACTTCGTGCATCATCAATGGGTGGTGTGATGACTAATGCTTATTTTTATAAATACGGTACAGAAAAAGTCAAGTCAGTAATCTTCCAGTGCTGTCCTCTTCAGGGTACTGCTGTTGCAGGTGATCTTTTTAACGGAAGAATTGAAATTTCTGCAGACGCTGTTTACAATTATGCAACAACAGCTCTTCCGTCACTTCTTGACAGCTTTACAGAAAAGCTCGTTCTCGGTCTTGTTGACGGCTTGTATAAGAGCGGATTCCTCGGTTCAGTACTTGACGCTGTTCAGCCTATCCTCGACAACTGTGCACCCAGAGTGTTTGAAGAAGTTCTGATTCCCGTATTCAGATCAAACTGCGGTATATGGTCATTCGTGCCCGATGAATATTACGAAGGCGCAAAAGCTTTCATGCTCGGTGATGATCCCAATCCAGTTCTTGAAGCAAGAATTGACGAATATCATTATAATGTTCAGTCAAAGGCCGGCGAAATTCTCAACGGTGTTCTTGACAGTGGTGTGCCCGTAATGATTCTTGCAGGTACAGCAATCCAGAGAACTCCTCTTGTTCCCACATGGCATAACGACTCTGACGGAACAGTTGATACAAAATATGCATCTGTAGGCGGCACTGTTGCTCTTCTCGGAACAACTCTCGGTGATAATTATGTTCAGGCTGTGAATGACGGTCATAATCATATTTCACCCGACAACAGAATTGATGCATCAACATGTCTTCTCCCCGAAAACACATGGTTTGTTACTCCCATGCTTCACAGTACAACACATGACGGTCACGGAAGACTTTATGACTGGTTCTATGAGAATGATGATGAGGGTGTAAATATCTGGTCAAATCCCGATTATCCTCAGTTCCTTTACAATGATGTGGATGCACAGACACTCACACCGATGAAATAAACATAAATAATATGCCGGATTTTAGCCGAGTGTTCGTAAGGACACTCGGCAGTTTTATTCGCATTACAGCGATATTGACTTTCGGGCAGTTTCGGTCGGATAAAATAAAACTGAAGCCGCAAGGCTTCAATATCACTTATATATACCGAAGAAAATATTTTCAATCAGGTATACTTAATTTTAAAGTATATAATCCACTATGACACTTTCAAACCGAAAGTGTCACTTTTTATATAAAAAATCGGGAACACTTCATTGCAAAGTGTCTCCCGATAATTTTTATCTGTTCTTAGCACTCCGGATTAATTAATACGGGGAAAATTTTTTACCATTTATTTTCTACGTATTCGCAGAATGCATACATATCGTTGATTTCGATTTTTGTACCGTCGTCAAGAATAACATTTCCGTTTCATTTGCCGTGAACCTGATGAGTGTGCATTCTTGCAACACCGAGGTTCATATCTGAATGATGGTCAAAAGTAGGAGTCATTGTGAGATTGAATCTGCCGTCTTCAGAAACGAATTTCCAGGGTTCCATGAATTTATCGGGCTTGGGGAATGTTTCAACGTCAACAGCACCGAATTTGTGAGCTTTGCCGTCATAGAAGATTGCTGTTTCAGTTGCGTTGCTTTCATCACCGATGGCCCATGTGATTTCAAAACCGAAGAGGTGTTTTTCACCCTTTTCATCTGTGACATAAGTTGAACCGTTACCCCAGTACCATACCATTTCGTGAGGTGTGTTAACTCTGCCCCAGTCAAGAGCACAGAAAGCTGTATCCTTTGAGAATTCATATGCCTTGCCGTCGTAGATGAATGTGCCTTCGCAGGGCATACAGTTCTGTTTTGTTGTCATGAAATACTTTGTTTCGTCGCCTTCAAAGGGAAGAACAGTTGTAATGTTTTCAAGTCCGGGCATAATATCCATTTCAAACTTGCATTCGACCATTTTGCCGTTTACGGGCATTCTGAACCAGAGAGATCTTGTTGTTTCTTTTGTATCAAAGTCAAATTCAGCCTTGCCGATTTTTTCTTTGAATCTGTTGGGAACGTCACCTTTTGCAGGGGGAACATGAGTATTTTTGCTGAAAAGGAAGAGCTGAGTTGCATCCACAATCTGCTTGCCTGCTTCAAGGTCAATGAGCTTTGCTGCAACATATCCGCCGATTGTGATATTTGCAAAGCTGAGCTGTACCATATACTTTCCGTCAGAAACCTGATAGAAATCCCATTCTTTACGGCTCATTATGCCTGTTTTGACATAATTTCTGTTGTAATCAAAAACATTGTGTCTTGCCCAGCCCTTGGCTATAAGTTTTCCGTCAGGACTTAAAAGGGGAGTTGTTCCTGTATATTCAATCTGTTTTGATTTTTCTTTCCATAACTGAAAAGGTACATAGGTTCTTTTTGTTTCGTTGCTCATAAAAATTCCTCCTTAAGGTTTCTTTATTTATTTTGCCACTCCGTAATGCTCACAGAGTGTTTTATATTCTTCTTCCGTAATTGAAACAACTGAACCGTGACGGGGTTTCAGCTGATCAATTTCCATTGATGAACGCTGGAACTGTCTGAAGTTTACAAAGTCGGTTGTCATCTGTGCAAAGAATGTCCCCTGACCGTATTCATCCATAATCATCATATATGAATCGGTACCGTTTATGCGGTACATTGAACTGCCTTCAACACCAAAGTAGTTGAGAGAACAGATTGTGTAATCTGTATTGTAAGGACCTGTAAGATTCTTTGATTTTACATAAGCAATTTTCTGTGTAAGATCTTCTTTGAAGTACAGATAGTAATATCCGTCTTTTTCATTATAGACGATGTCGCCGTCAATACACTGAATATTTCTTACTTCGCCTGTTTCGGGATCAGTTTCATTCCATCTGCCGAAAAGCACCTGCGGTTCTGTTTCAAAGGTTTTGAAATCCTTTGTGTAAGCATAGTAATGACCTGCAGTGTCATTTTCCTGAGTTGAGTTTGCCCAGTAAACCATGTACATTTCTTTTTCGGCATCCCATATTGCCTGCGGTGCCCATGCTCTGTTTGTTGTTTCAAAACCGGGGAACTGACGCATATCAATAACTGTTTCGTCAATCCAGTTGACAAGGTCGTAAGATTTCCATGTTATAAGACAGTGGTTTGATGTCCAGCCCTCAAGAGCATTCATATCAGTAGCTATTATGTAGTAACAGTCTTTACCATTTTCATCAACACCTTTAAGTATGTACGGATCGCGTACACAGCCTGTGCCGAGAGTCTGTTCAATAACAGCTTCATTATTGTTGAGTGCTTTGAAGTGATAACCGTCTGTGCTGACAGCAAAATGCAGAGTCTGCTCGTTTACTTCATTGCCTACAAAATAGCAGAAAAGGTATGCACCGTCTTTGCTGTAAGCGGGGTATGCATAATCATTGAAAACATAATTGAAAAGATAATAGGGGATCATAACGATTGCAGTAATAAGTCTTATTGCCTGTAAGAAAGTCATGGTGATTCTCCTTTTTTTTATTTGATTATATCACAGAAAAACAAAAAAAGATATATGTTTTATGTATTTGTTTTAGGCTGTACTTTTACAAGTGGAGTGAAATTCACAATAAACATGAAAATTTCAAGCAATGCAAGGGGAATAATTTCCATAAGTCCGCTTTTGCCGATAACAAGGAACATAAAAAGGAAAACTCCGAGAACAGAAAGTGAACATGCCGCAAGAATACCGAAGTTTTTGAATTTTTTTATGTTGATGAGGAAAAACAGAGCTATAGCAGCAATAACAAAAGCAACAAATGTACCTGTTGTTACCCAGTGAATAATTCTTTTGGGGTTCCATGTTGTGATATCATGTCCCAATGTTACTGCGACACCTACCATACTAAGCAGTGCGAGAACACACAGCGCATTGAGGAATTTATTTTTACAGCCGAATTTATTGTAAAGATACTGTGTGTTGAAAACAAGACCGCCTGCGCTCAGAATTCCCCATATCCAGAAGAAAAACTGTCTGTCTTCGCACAGAAGTGAAAGCGTACCTGTTTCTGATAAAGGATTATTGCCCCAGCAGAAGGGAAGAAAAAGTCCGTAGACAAATCCGCAGATAAGAATACTCATGCAGACTGGTTTTGAGAATAATTTGTTTATTACCATTTTATATGCCTCTCTTTTTTGACTTGTTTATTTGAATTTTTTTATTTCATCGGCGGTAGGCATAGAGTCTGCTGCACCGTAACGGCTTACTGCAACAGCACCTGCTTTGTTGCCCATGTCACAAGCTCTGACAATGTTACCGCTTTTTATATATTCAAGTGCCATGGCAGCTGTGAAACAGTCACCTGCAGCGGTGGTATCCACTACATTGCTCTTGTAAGCGGGCAGAAGAGTCATATTTTCTCCGTCCCAAATGCTGCAGCCTCTTTCACCGAGTTTGAGCACGATGTATTTCGCTTTGCTTCTTTCCATAAGTATTTCTGATGCTTTAAGGACAGATGCATTGTCATTGGGGAGTATACCTGTGAGCGCTTTTGTTTCGCTTTCGTTGGGTGAAACGATTGTTGCGCCCTGCATTTTTTCAAGACTGAATTGTTTTGCAGGTCCGCAGTCTATAACAGTTGTGATGTTGTTTTTTACTGCATGGTTTACAGCAGAAATAACAACTTCTTCTTTTGTTTCAAACTGAATAAGAAGCAGGTCTGTGTCATCTGCGATGCTGTTTACGGCTTCAGATGCATCGATTTCTGCATTTGCACCTTCATATACGATGATTCTGTTTTTGCCGTCACCGTCAATAAGTATTGCAGCAAGACCTGTTGATGTACCGTCTGTTGCAACACCTGAAATGTCGATATTGTTGTTTTTAAGATTTTCAATCAGCTTGTTGCCGTTTGTATCAGAGGCAACTTTGCCTATCATTCTGACTTCTGCGCCGAGACGGGCAATTGCAGTTGCCTGATTTGCACCTTTGCCGCCGTTTGCATAGCCGTATGTTGTGCCAAGCAGGTTTTCGCCTGTTTCGGGTATGCGCTCCGCACTCAGAATGAGGTCCATATTTATGCTGCCGACAACGGCAGCTTTGATGTCTTTATACATTTTATAAAACCACCCTGAAATCTTCTGCAGCCTGTGTCAGAGATTTATCTTTAAGGAAAAGTGAGCTTGTGCCCTGCACAAAGATATCAGCGCCTTTGCGGCTGAGCTTTGCACCGTTTTCAAGGCTGATATTGCCGTCAACTTCGATAAGGATATTTTCACATCCCCACTCTTTGAGCAGAACTTTTGCTTCTTCGACTTTGCGTTCAGCACCCTTGAAAAGTTTCTGACCTGCAAAACCGGGGCTTACAGTCATAACAAGAAGCATATCGATGTAGTCTGTGAGATATTTTACATTGCAAAGGGGAGTCTGGGGATTGATTGCAAGACCTGCCTTGCAACCTTTGTTTTTAATCATTTCAAGTGTGCGGTGAATATGGATTTCGGATTCATAGTGCACACAGAGAATATCATTCTCATCAAGATTCATAACATTGATGAATTTTGAAGGGTCGTTGACCATCATATGAATATCGAGGGGGATTTTTGTTATTTTTTTAAGAGCGTTGATAAGGTCAAAACCAAGTGTGATATTGGGCACAAAAGCTCCGTCCATGATGTCAACATGAAGATAATCTATGCCTGCTTTTTCAAGCTCTTTTATTGATGCTTCAAGATTGAGCAGGTCTGCACACATAATTGATGCTGATAAATATTTTTTCATTTTTTTTGTATCCTTTTTTCAGAAATTATAGTCGGGTTTTACAGGCACACCTGTTTTTGAAGATTTAACAACGGCAAGACATACTTCAACTGTCTTTGCGCCTTCTGTTGCATCAGTTGCGACGGGAGTGTTACCTAAGATTGCATCTGCAAACACTCTGAATTCTGCTGCTGCGTTGTGATTGTTTACTTCTATTTCGATTATTTCGGGGTCATGTGCCATCTGGTCATCACCGATTGTGAAAAGCTGCATTGTGGGTGAAGTGTTGTCGCAGATGATTGTGCCCTTTGTTCCGTAAATGAGAGTACGCATTGTGTAATTGCGCTTGCATCCTGTTGAAACAAAAACCTTGCCTATAACATCATTGGGGAATTTCATTATTGCGATTGTTGCATCATCATAAGCTACCTGGGGCAGAAGTTTGTGTGTGCCGTAAGCCATGACTTCTGTGGGGTCGCCTGCAAGCCATCTTAAAAGGTCAATGGCATGACAGCCGCCGCCTATAACACCATGACGAAGAGGGTCTGATCTCCAGTTGTCAACAAGATACATGTAGTCGTGAGCATATTCTGATTCAACATAATATATGTCGCCTATTGTACCTGCATCGATGATTTCTTTTGCCTTTATGAATGCAGGTGTAAAACGGCATATCTGACCTACCATGAATCTTGCGTCAGATTCTTTTTCTGCTCTGATAATTTCTTTAAGGTCTTCTCTTGTGAGAGCAAGAGGCTTTTCGCAGAGCACGTGTTTGCCGGCTTTTAAGAATTCCTTTGAAACACTGACGTGCTGCTGATCGGGGATTGCAACAGTAACAACATCTATTTTGTCATTGTTAAGCAGATCACGGTAATCGGTAAACCATCTGTCTTCGGGAATATTATATCTTTTGCCTGCAAATTCAAGTGCTTCTTTGTCGCAGTCACAAATTGCGCCGATTTCTGCATCGCAGCTCATTGCACCTTCCACATGTGACATGCCGAATTTCATGCCTATATTTGCAACAACTAATTTGTCTTTCATTGCAAATTACCTCTTTTCAAGAAAATTACCTTTCTATTTTACTACAACAGATTACTGTAGTCAATGAAAAAATCCCCACTTTTCAGCAGGGATTCAGGTATTATTGAGCAAAAATGTCTTCAACACAATTTTTGACTATGAGTATCTGTTCAGGTGATGCATATTTATCGAGGTCATCAAAAGTGTTGTTCATAACACTGTTACCTGTTATTGTCCTGTACCACAGCAGACCGAGTGCATATCTGCCTATGCCAAGATGCGCATGGAATGTGTCACGGTGTACCGTTTTGATTCCATTTTTAAGAATACGCTCAAAAAGTTCACCTGATTTTATTATGTAATCAGCATTTATTGATTCAGCGGCTTTTTTGCATGCAGCTTCTATGTCTTTAAACATGTCTGTATGATGTGCATAGCCCAATTCTGTGTTAAGACGATAGCTGTCTTCTTCGTATGCCCATGTCTGATGCATCACGATTTTTGCTTTGGGTACACATTTTCTCACAAATTCAATAACACTGTCAAGATAGGGCTGAAATGTCTCATAGTAAGGAGCTTCATTGCTTACCTGCTGAATGGTGACAATGTCCCAGTTGCGGTTAAGAAGAGCTTCTTTGAGTGAAACAGAGAAACCTGTACTTTCACCGTTCATTTCAAGCTCGTATGCTTTCTCATCTGTGAGCATATTTCTGTAGTGACGTGAAAGTGAACATCCGCCGATGAAAAGGTTGAAAGTGTTCAGTTCAACGCCGTCAGCTTCTGCAATGCGGTGCAGATATCGTTGAGCATCGCAGGAAAAACTGTTGCCTATTGATAAAACATTCATTTTTTATTGCCTCTCTTTTCTTTTAAGAGGTTTTTCATTGCAATTGCAAGAATGACAATAGCTTCGACACCTGTCAGGATATATGCCGCTGCAATGTTGAATGCGGGAGCACCTGCAAAGAATTTGTCTGACAAAGCAAATGTGACGGAATAGAGAATGCCCCATATTACGGGCGCTGCAACAGCGCAGATGATTCTGTTCTTTTTGCCTTTCATCATAAGGGCTCCGCCATATGCAAAAAGAAGGACGATAAGAACAAGTGTGAGTGTGTAGCCGAATGTGTCAACACCGTGGATGTATGCTCGTCTGTGCCAGCCGAAAAGCTCTGTAAACACACCTGCAAGTATGGGCAATGGAATAAAGAAAAACTGTCTCGGTTTTTTAGCAACTGCAATAATAAGAAGAATAACGCTCATTGCAGCAGCAATGCCGTAAAGCACTTTGGAAATGGGGAAAAGAGTGTTGTCACCGATTGTGTTTGCTTTGCCGTTGTAGAATTCAAGAGAATCGGGACCTACCGGGTCACCTTCACTTACCATTGTGATGCCGAAAGCCTTGATGTCTTCAACAAGTTGTTCTGTTTCTGCCTTGTCGTATACGTTATAGCCTTTCCAGTATCTCCATGAGATTTCACTTCTCTTTATGTTTGTGAGATGTGTTTCGTTGTCTGCTTCGTTTTTTGCATTTTCCCAGAGTGTGTCGGCAGTTTTAATGTCTTCTGCAGTAAAGCCGAGTGTATCTGCCATTGCTTCATAAATTTTAAGATGATTACCTTCTGCAACAGGCTTTTCAATTGTCATATCAAGAAACTGACGGATATTCAGCCAGCCTTTGCCGTAATAAGTCTCAAGGAATTTGTTCATATATGCATCGTAGTCGATGTAGGGATTCTGCATAAGCTTTGAAAGAAGATATGCTCTGAGCTCACCGAATTCACCGTCGCACTGTGCCATATAGTAGTTGCCTTCTTCATAAAGGCCGACAACATTGTTTTCATAAAAGGTCTGAATATTTCTCTGCAGCACTCCGAAATCGGGGAAGATGCCGAGAGTGTTTGCATAGTTTGTTGCATAATCCCATACATAGATACGGTTGCAGATTTTGCTCCATTCTCTCAGATCAGACATGAGTGCAACGTTTTCTGTGCAGTTTTCATCATCAAGAGCGTGAGCAAAACAGCATTCGATTGTGCAGAGACGAATAATAACATTATCATCGGGCACAACCTGTGCGGGAGCTTTTCTTGTGTAGCGGTATGCAAATGTGTCGATTGCAACGTTGTTGTAACCTGCTTCTTTTACAGCCTTTGCAATGCGGTTGACGAATGTAATCATTGTACCCGAATGTGAGCCGTTTGCATCGTCGATTGCCTTACAGTTTGCGCACTGACACATTTTTGCGTCAGCGCCGCTGTCACCCTGAGTGAGTGAGATAATCTGAAGAGACGAGTCGGGGTTATGCTTTTCTTCAAGAAGTGCCATAACTTCAGAGAACACAATATTATATACATCTTCATTTGTAAGGCAGAGCTGTTCATCCTGTCTTATGCCGTTATGAAGTGCAAAATATTCGGGATGTGTTTCAAAATAAGCTTTTTTTGAACAGAAAAGTGAACCGAGAGTATGTGCAAAGCCTGATGCGGGTTCACCTGCGGCATTTGTGCCTGAAAGATAATCAACTGTGCCGCCCAATTCATCGGGGATTGTTCTGTATGTATTACCATTGAGACCGTTTGCAAGAGAATATTCTGTATCGTGAGGGCTGAGCCAGTCTGTATCGGTATATTCAAAGAAAGGCTTGTACTCCGTCTTTTCACCTGCAGGAATTGTCAGATTTTTGTTTTCGGGGATTGAATAAAGAGTTGATGTATACCAGTTGCATCCGCAGTATTTTTCGAGGAATGCATAAACACCGTAAATTACACCGCTTGTGCCGTTACCTGTTATTTTAACTTCATTTTCTGCAGTTTCTATAACATAACCGTTGACGGGAATGTCGACAGAATAGCCGAGACTGAATCTGATTCCGTCACCGTTTTCAGACACGGGATAATCCTTGCCTGTTATCTGTTTTATATACTTTGAAAGGGTATCGCCTGCGGCAATAAGTCTTGCGTCCTGTGCATCAGCCAAAACAACATAACCTCCCTGTGTAACTTCTGTTGCCGAAGAAAATATCGGCATAAGTGAAGTCATCATAAGAATAAATGCGAGAATAAGACAAATTTTTTTCATGGAAAATACCTTCTCTCTGTCAGTGTAATTTCAGTATAGCACAACATTTATTGTGATACAAGTATATTGTTTTAAGGCAAAGTTGTGATTAATATTAAAAATTGAACAGCATTATTGAAAATTAAAAAAAATTACTGTAAAATAAAAACGGTGATTGAAAATGAAAATTGAACTTATAGGAAAAGAAAAGACGATAATATCAAATGCTTACAGTAAGCATGGTTATTTTGCATGGCCTACCGTTGCACGTCTTCAGGACGGAAAAATAATGGTCGGTGCATCGGGATTCAGAGTTGAACATGTCTGTCCTTTCGGTAAGGCTGTTGTTTCATACAGTTACGATAACGGAAATACATACACAATGCCGGCTCCCGTTATAGATACTCCTCTTGATGACAGGGATGCAGGAATCTGTCCTTTCGGTGAAAAGGGTGTTATTGTTACATCTTTCAATAATTCAGCTGATATGCAGCGACAGTATAATACGGAAAATGAGTATGTGCAGAGTTATATAAACACAATAACCAAGGAGGATGAAGAAAAATATCTGGGGTCTGTTTTCCGTGTAAGCAATGACTGTGGTATAACATTCGGTGAAATAATGCATTCGCCTGTAACTTCGCCCCACGGGCCCATACAGCTGAGAGACGGTACAATTATGTGGGCAGGTAATGATTTTAATGATTGTACCAACGGTATATCTGTTGTGACTGTTGATGTATGCAGCGGAAAAACAGAATTTGTGGGAAAAATTACGAAGAACAGTGATGCGTATTTTCTTTCAGAACCGTATATGCTCGAATTGCCTGGCGGAACACTTCTGTGTCAGATGCGTGCAGACTCTTTCGATGATACAGTGTTTTCGGTTATGCAGAGTGTTTCAACAGATAAGGGAAAAACATGGTCCGAACCTGAAATGCTTCTTGACGAAACAGGCGGTGCACCTCCGCACCTTATTCAGCTGAAATCGGGACTTATTGTCAGCACTTACGGACGCAGAAAACAGCCGTACGGAATAATGGCTATGATAAGTTCTGACGGTGCAAAAACATGGGAAAAGGACATCCGTCTTTATGAAAATACTGCAAGTGATGATATAGGATACCCTTCAACTATTGAATTGGATGACGGTACACTTATTACTGTGTTTTATGCGACGGAAGAAGAAAACAAACCCTGCAGAATAATGCAGCAGAAATGGAAAATTTCAGAATAATAGTATAATTTCAATTGCTTTTGCAGATTTATCTTGTTATAATGAAAAAGAAAAAACGGAGGCTTCGTTATGCTTGGTCTTTTCAGAATTTTATTCAAAGTATTTGTGGCAATTTCAATAACTGTAACTTCATTTATAAATCCTGCAGTTATTGTGCCAAACAGTGAAAATCTCGATTTTGATGTTCTTACATACCCCTCTGAGGCTGTAAAAACTCTTGAAGAGTGGGGTGTTACCGAAGAAGAACTCAAATCCCGTGCAGATGCCGATAAGGAGCTTTATGAAAGCGCACAGGGTTATGAAGATGTCAACGGTATTGTCATTTCTCCCTATTATACAGCAAAAATTGCAGAAAAAGATGTTCCCGTTTATGCGGCAACTGTTTTTCTGGGTGAAACTCAGTACGGTGAACTTCATTCATTCTCAGAAGTTTATCTTGATGAGGATGAAGAATTTACATTCAACATTGAACTTTATTCAAAGGATTTCAGAATTAAAAATGCAATCTGTCTTCCCGAAAGCCTCGGTGTCAGTGCAACTTGTTCAGACGGTGTAATGACTGCAAGTATCAGTGATTTCGGCATTTATACATTCCTTTTCAACGGAGCTTCTCAGGCTCATGCTTTTACTCTTTTTGTAAGAGAAAGAGTTGATGAAGAAGCTGAAATTGCCGCATATAAAGATCAGTACGGGGAAGAGAATGTCTATGTTGTTGAAAGCGGACTTATAGAAACTCCCTATGCTTGTTTTGCAGGTGAAAAAGATTATGTTGTATATATGAAACAGGGTGCTTATGTCCTTGCACAGCACGCATATGACATTATGAGCGAAGAAGATGAAAATAACTGTGTTGAACCTGAAGCAATCGGACTCAATTCACTTGGGCTTACACGTTTCCCCTTTGTTAACTTCTATAATTGCGATAACATAAAGTTTGTGGGCAGAGGTGTCCTTGACCTTTCTCATCTTGACAGAAGAGAGCGCCGCGGTCTTGTTTTCTCTCAGTGTAATAATGTTGAAGTTGAGGGTATCAAGATTGTCAATTCTTCCGAATGGTCATTTATTGCTTATCTCTGTGATAATTTCAGCATAAAAGATGTTGATATTTTCGGCTACAGACAGAATTCAGATGCTTTTGCAATCTGTAATTCAACAAACGGCACAATTGAGCGTTGCTTTGCACGAAGCGGTGATGACCTTTTCGATGTAAAGACTATCGGCGGACCTCTTGATTCAAAAGCTGAAAACATCACATTCACTGATTGTGTCGCATGGGGCGGCAAGGCAAGATGTTACGGTATTCACGGTGAAGTAAACAGACCCATAAAGAATGTCACATTCAAAGACAGTGCAGTTATCTGCCGTGATGCAACATGGAACAATAACCGTGTGGCATCCCTTGCAGTTATTATTGAACTTGCAGAGGGTAGTATTGACGGTGTAACGTTTGATAATATCGAAATTTTCCGTGATGACGGCAGAGCTATGGCTTGTATTGTGTTTACGGAAGAAATCGGTGATATGGAAACTGTACCTATCAATCATTTTACAGCAGACAATATCGTGTTTAAAAATATCACATATAATGCAGCAATGAAATCAAAATTCTCAGCAGCAAATGAAACAAACACAATGAATGTTATTGTTGAAAATGTGAATTTTAGAAAATTCAACTCTGCATCAGACAATTGGCTGATGTTTGAATCGGATTCATTTGCAAATGTTACATATAAATAATTAAAAGCACAATCCCCGCCTGTTTCAGGCGGGGATAACTGTAACTATTCGAATATTTTTTCATAATCATAAGATTCAAGAAAATCAAAAAATGTATCCAATAAACTTTGCCATGATTTTTCTTCTTTTGGTAAAATTCCGATATTATTTTCCATTCTTTTAATAATTTCTTTGCTTATATTGAAACCATAATGTTGTGCATCTTTATAATTTTCTAGATTGCTGATTATATTTAACATCTCAGTATCAGTCCAGAAATATACGGTAACATTATCATATTGTGAAAAGAATGTGAATGATTTCTCAAATTGCATTTTATAATCATCCAGGCGACCTTCATCATATTTATCTTTCCAATATAAAATACTGAAAGGAGAAGTAAAAAATACAAACTGAGTATCCTGCATTGATTGGATGTATTCACCTGTTAATAATAAGTTTTTATCTGTAAAAAAAGTATCGGAGGGTTCCTTATTTTGTTTTTGTTGTGAATCTTTTGTATATGTTGCCAGAACAATATCTTTTCCGCAATCATTCTCTTTGCTCCATACAAATGCTGTATCATAATTAGGTATATTACCTGTTATATTCGAGAGTACTGTATTGAGAGTATATTCTTTTAATAAAGCAAAATTATAAAGATATTCAAAATCATTAAAATAATTGTAATCATACAGATACTCCGGCAGTTCAAATTGCATAACTTCCGGTGAAGCATCAAAAAAACCGGGATCGAAATTAATCAAAATATTTTTCGGATGGTCTTCTCTCTTGTTTAAAATATTCAGAAGATATGCCCAATCTAAATTGTGAGAGCCTGAAGCTGTCAATTTTACTGTTGTTCCGCCGAATAATTTTTCAACATCAGAAACAATAAAATTTTCTGACATAGAATTGCCGATGATTACATTTTCAAAATCCAGATTTTTTGCAACTCCGGCATTCTGATATCTTTCATTTGTAATGCAGGGCTCCATATTGAACCATGGTTTGTGGTATTGAAACAAAGGATCTATGCAAAAATTAACTGTTCCGATAAGAATCAATGCACTTAAAAGTAATGCAAATGTTGATATTATAATTTTTTTAGCAGTCATAATTCACCTCAGAAATTCCAATATAAAAATGATGACACACCGCCAAAAGACATTATACTCCATATTAAAATTGCAGTAATAATAATCGGGTGATACCATTTAGCTTTATAGTTTACAGTTCTGTAATTTGCATTTTTAACAAAAACAGAAAGTATAAATGAAATTATAAGTAAAACTACATATGAGTATTCATATAAGTAATTGCCGGCAAAAGGAATTGCCTTACATAAAAAGAATAATCCGTCAGATTGAGTTAAATTAATTAGTTCAGTGTTTAATTTAATAAAGTTGAAACTGAATAATTCTTTATAGAATAATATTGCTTGTTCGACCGAATCAGCTCTGAACATTACCCATGTAAGATTTAAAAATATAAAAGTAAAACACCATGAAACATATTTTATGATTTTTGATTTTTTGTTAGAGAATATACCTGTTTTTACATCTATAACTCTAGTTAATACAGATGCAAAACCATGAAGAATACCCCAGACAATAAAAGTCCAGTTTGCGCCGTGCCATATTCCGCTGACAAGATAAACAATCAATATATTTATATTTCGTTTTTTTTCACCTTTTCGGTTTCCGCCTAACGGAATATATATGTATTTGGTGAAAAATCTTGTAAGTGTTATATGCCATCTTTTCCAGAAATCTACAATAGTTGTTGCTTTGTATGGAGAGTTGAAATTCTGAACAATATTTATATTCATCATTTTGCCAATTCCGGTTGCCATATCAGAATATCCACTGAAATCAAAATAAATCTGGAAAGTGTATGCAAGCATTATTAATAGGGCATTCAATGTTCCTATGCCTGAAATGTTTTCAAAACCGGCATCAACTATAAGTCCAAAAATATCTGCAAGAATTACTTTTTTTCCTAGACCTAATGAAAAACCATACATACCGGCAGCAAAATTGTCAGCATTGAATTTTTTCTTTGTGATGTCCGCAAATTGAGGTACCATTTCATCATGTGTAACAATAGGTCCTGCGATAAGTTGCGGAAAATATGTTACAAACAGTGCATAGTCAAAAAAGGAATATTTGGGAACATCATTCTTGTAACTGTCAATAATATAAGATAATTGCTGGAAAGTGAAAAAGCTAATTCCCAAAGGTAAGAGAATGTTAAGTGTGTTTATGGATGTATGGAAGACAGTGTTTATATTTGTTATGAAAAAATCATAATACTTAAATATTCCTAAACTTCCAATGTTGCAGAAAAGAGCAGTTGTGAAAACAACTTTTTTTATGGTTCGTGAACAATTTTCGGAAAGCAACATATTGCTGAAACAATAGTTTAATATGATCGATGATATGATGATTATTGAATAACTCCAATTAAAATAACCATAAAAAAACAACGACGAAAGAGTGAGGAAAATTTTTGCTGAATTGTATTGTTTGAAATGATTTATAATAAAA
>JAZOUN010000069.1:0-16475 GCA_045658165.1 Acutalibacteraceae bacterium | reverse complement strand
AACGTTTCCGCTGATTGATGAATAGAAAAGAAGCGGGTCTGAAATTTTGAAAATATATGTACCGTTGCAGCGGATACTTGCATCGTAGTCAATTCCTCTTGCCTGGTCAATCATAACTCTGAAAGGAATCGGAGTCTGTGTACCGAAGAGATTATTCATTATGTTTTTTGTGTTGAAATAATAAACTCTCTGATCTCTTCCTGCATCACCGCCGAAAGTAAATCTCTTACCGACTGTTTTGAATGTTTCTTTCAGGCTTTCACCAAGCTTACCTGTGAAAAGGCTGGGCTCTGATGATGTGTCGTATGTAAATTCACCGGCTTCTGCACAGAATTCAACAATCTTGCCGTTATCAACGATAATCATACACTGACCTTCATTGACAACAATACCTGAACCGTTTGAAATCACATTATCGTGACCTTTTGTATTTGATGAACGTGAACCTACGCTCTTTCTTCCTTTTACTACAAGAGTTTCGCTGTCAAGTGAATCACAACTGAAAAACTCTTTCCACTGGTCGGCAAGAACACCACCGATTGCGCCTATTCCTGCTTTGATAAGTCCCATAAGAACTGCTCCTTCCGGTTATATTAACCTTTTATTTGTGTTGCATAAATTGTATAATCCGTATTGTGACCGGGATACTCGAATAACTGATTATATTCAGCGTTTGTATAAAGAGTATAATCATCATAAAGTGACGGAGTAAGTATCCAGTCTGACGGAACGGTATATGTAACAGTTTTGTTTTTTGCTTCACCGTTTTCAATATTCTCAATATGCATTGTTACCGTTTTTGTGTTATCAAATCCCTGCGTTATACCATAATCTTCAACTTCTTCACCATAAACATATTCTGTTATTGAAGTATAACCGTCGCCTGTTTCATAATAAATGTTTGTAACTTCATGAGTTTTTTTGTTTACAGTGCATTTGTGAATTACATCAGAAGACTGACCTTCAAATTTTAAATCAAGAACAAAACTGTCTTCGGTTTCATCACTCAACTCAATTTCATACTCACTGAATACATTTGTGATTACACCATCATAAGGACATTCTGCAGTATCATCTGTCGGCTCATTCACGTTGACCGAAACATAATATTCACCGTCGGCATATTCAATAAAATATCCTTGTATCCAACCTTCTATCAGAGAATAACTGTCATCTCCTCCACTTGTCCATTTCTGAACAAAAACGGGTTTTCCGTCATGGAAAAAGTATTGTTCTATATTTTCAGTGCCGTCGTGTTTATCTATAATTTTTACGGATTTATGTGTTTTCAGAAGCTCTGATATTGAATTGACTTCAAAAAGTTTGTCTTTTGAGAATTCATATACAGTATTTTCGGTTTCGTTGTCAGAATTATTGACTGATGAAGATTCGTTTTTGTTGCTCGCCTGTTCATCAGTATCAATAGTTTTTTTACAAGAAGATAGTGATAAAATCATAAATACGGCTGTAAAAATAGCAATAAAAAGCTTAAAATATGCCATTGTTATCTCCTCCTGTTTTTATAATGTGCAGACAAAATTATTTCTTCTGCCTGCACATTAAAATCACCTCAGACCATTAATTCTGATTATTATTCGAGACCTGCAGATTTACGAAGGATTTTTCTTGCATCGGAAGCTGTTATTTCTCCGTCGTCATTCACATCGGCAACAAGTGACTGATACTCTGTAGGAGTGTCAAGTCCTGCAGAAATACGAAGAGCAAGACGGGCATCTGAAGCTGTTATTTCGCCGTCGCCGTTTACATCACCGGGGATATAATCAATCGGCTTATCAAGAACGGGGATTTCTTCCTGTTCTTTAAGGATTTTACCGCATACTGAACACTTTTCACCGTCTGTAAGACCTGTTTCTGTATCAGTTGCAGGCTTACCGGGAATTACTTCAGGTGTGTGACCTGTTGCATCTGTTTCATCTGCCTTATATGTGTCACCGCAAGCACATGTATAAGTTGTGAAGCCCTTTTCTGTACATGTGGGAGCTGTTACAACTGTTGTATATGAATGTGTGTGACCGGGTTCAAGCTTGGGAATCTCTGTCTGTTCTTTTGTAACTGTGCCGCAGACTGAGCACTTTTCACCGTCTGTAAGACCTGTTTCTGTTTCTGTTGCTGCCTTACCGGGGATTACTTCAGGTGTGTGACCTGTTGCATCAACATAAGTGTCAATAATTACGTCACCGCAGATACATTCATGCTTTGTGTACCCCTTATCTTCACATGTGGGAGCAACAACAGTGTCTGTGTATTCGTGTGAATGGTCTGTGGGAAGCTTATCGATAACCTCCTGCTCCTTAAGAACCTTACCGCAGACTGAGCACTTTTCACCGGCTGTAAGACCTGTTTCCTCATATGTGGGAGCCTTACCGGGAACTACTTCAGGAACGTGGTTTTCAGTTACATCTGTATAAGAGTCAATATAGCTGTCACCGCATACACATGTGTAAGTTGTGAAGCCCTTATCCTTACAAGTGGGATCAGTTACAACTACTGTATATGCGTGTGTATGACCTGCTTCAATAGCGGGAATTTCTACCTGTTCAACAAGAACCTTATCGCATACTGAACACTTCTTACCCTCTGTAAGACCTGTTTCAGTTTCTGTTGCAGGCTTGCCGGGGAGTATTTCTTCAGTATGACCATTCTTTGCAATAATTATATCTGCAGTACCGATTTCGTTGCTTGCAGCCTCGTCTGAATAGTATCTTCCACATTCTTCACGTTCACATACCCAGTATGCAATATTACCGTCTGCTTCACATTCTGCAGGCTTTGCGGCTACTGCTTTAAGCTGATGAGATAATTTGGGAATACGTATATTCTTACTGAACTCATGCAATGAAATCTCAGTTTTTGCATCAGTTACAAATTTTCCGTTACAGCCTGTACAATGCCAGTAGCTTGATTTTGCACCTGCTGAAACACAGGTTGCATCATGCTTTTCAACAAACTGATATGTGTGGTCTCCCTTAGGAATTACAACATCAAAGAAAAATTCAGTTGCTTCGTCACCTGTAAGGATTTCACCGTTTTCTTTCTTTACGATAAGATAACATTCTTCACAGATTTCAAATGTTTCCTTTACGCCTTCTGTCGTACATGTAGCATCAGCTTTTTCGTACTTGACATAATTGTGTCTGCATACATTCTTATCAAGCCATACGTTTTCATAATCCTTGATATCTGATGTTCCGTTCCATTCTTCGGAAGCATCGAAGTCGTTGGTTTCACCAACATAAGCCTTGTAGCCGTCTGCAATAATGAGCTTTTCAGCATAGAGTGCTGAACCGTAAGTGCCGTTTGCAAGGCAGGAAACTACCTTACCGCTGTTGAAGGTAAGAGTATTTACATAAATGTTGCAGTAAGCATCAAGAGGATTACTTGCAATGATAAGACTGCCCCTTTCGGCTGCATCAATAGTCATATTACCCCTACGGGCATCAAGACCGTTGATTTCACCTAAGTATTCGCTGTTATAAATAGCACCGATTACGTTTCTGCCCTTAAGATAAACATCAAGATTGCCTTCTTCAAATACAAAATGAGCCTTTGTATTGATGTAAGCTTCAAAAGTCAGAACACCATTCTTATAGTATGCATATCCGCCTGAAGGCTTGGTTGTTACAGGTGTTGCAGAGTCGGAAGCAATATACTGACCGTCTTTAATAATGACACTTTGAGAAAGATTTCCACCATACAGGAAAAGCTTGAATGTTCCTTCTACGTCATCAACGTGATATACCTTGTAGCCTGTGATGCTGCCGGGGATATCACTACCGTGAGAGGTGTTGTAATTTACACTTGCGCCATTGATATAGAATGATGCATCGTTTTTGAATTCATAGTTTGTTGCGGGAGCAACAGTAACCTCAAGACGATAATAAGAATCCTTTTCGAACATATCCTCTGCTGTAAGAGGTTCGCTGAGCTTTTTGCCGTCCTTATCACACTTGTACCATTCAACAAGCTTGACTGAGGTATTTGCACCCTGAACGATATCATAACCGTCGAATACGGGATATACACCTGCTTCCGGAGCATTGGAATGCTCAATGTCAACAAAATTTACATATCCTGTAATATCACGTGCAACATACCATAAATTTCCGCTGTATTTTTTAGCAGCAATTCCACCGATTTTTACGGTATAACCGGAAGCAAGCTTATAACCTGTTTCAGCTGCAAGCTCAACCATACAGCGATATCTTCCGCCGCCAATTGTACCTGTGCAGGTATTCCAGTTGGAGCCGTCGTATTTTTCCCATCTGTAGCTAAGGATTTTAACACCCTTTGTTGTACAAACAGGAGCTGAAATTGTTCCCTGCCAGTTAGCTGTAATATTAACTTCTTTTATATCCTGTTGCGGTGTCCAGTCAATCGCAAACGTATTTTCTGCAGACCTAACTACCTTATTGTTCTTATCACGAAGCTCGATTGTTTCCACAAGCTTGTAGATGCCTGCCGGAAGTTCATTAAGGTCATAGGAGATTTTCTGCCCCTTATCGCAATAAGCCTTTTCACCGTAAACATAAGTGTTATCGGCATTATTCAGGTAAACCTTAAGAATTGCAATAGACTTATAGCCTTCGTCAACCATACTCTTGGGAAGAGAATGAGAATAGAATGTTATGGGATATGATGCCTGGCTTATAGTACCAAGGAAAAATTCCGTCTGACCTGCAGGCATTTTGGGTGACTGACCGAGGAATGTATTGAAGTCTACAACCTCAATGGGGTAAATATGAACATATTTTGTAGCATCATTTCCGTCTCTTGTAAGTCTGATGATTTCTATGATTCTGTATTTGCCGGGAGTTTTGATAATATCCTTAATGTCAAGACTAAGATTTACGTTTTTATCAAATGTTCCGCTGTCGCTGTCTGAATCAGAATAAATAAGATTATTTGTACTGTCAACAACCTGAATTGTGCCTGTGGGTGTATAAACAAATTTTTCAGCCCATCCGGTATTATTTGTAGTCTTGAAGCTGTATTTTTTACTCATGCCGAGAATAACCTTTTCTTCGGCAGCAGTAATAGTAGCATCTGTACCCTCAAGAGCAGGGCTCTGCTCATTGAAGCCGCCTATACATGCAACACGAAGATCTTCTCTTACAACTTCTGCTGCACCAAAATTAGGAACAGTAGTAAAATCCTGTTCTTCATCACGAAGGAATCCGACAGAACCGGGATAAAGCCTGAATGCGGTACCTGTTAATGCAACCTTGCCATCTACAATACCGTTTTTAAACACAGCTGCATTGTTCTTAAGACTTGCAGAGCTGATTTTTAAATAATCACCTGAAGTATAAGCACCGTCAATTAAAATATTACCCTGATGAGCTACAAGTGCATAAGAGCTCTGGCTACCGTCATCGGTAGTGGTTTCAATAATCAATTCACCCTTGAGTGTAGCCTTTGCAGTGGGACCTGCAAGCTCAAGCACGGTATATGTATGCTTGATTTTCCTGCGGCCGTCTGCAATCATTGTAAAGTCAGCGCCGTCCGTAACGCTGAACAAATTTCTGCTCTTGCCGCCAATGCTCTCAACGTCAAAATTCTGCTTGAGAGTCAGAACCTTCTTTGATACAACCTCAAAAAAAGGTGTCTCAACGTTATCAAGCAATTTGAGTTTTTCGGTAGGAAAGCTCTTTGCAACGATGTAAAGTGTTCCGTCGTATGCAAGTGCTGCCTGCAATTCACCATAGCCATCAACGATAAGCGGGTCTGCCTCTGTACCCGCACCTGTTGTACCTTCAATGACACTTGCCGCACTTGCAGTCAATATGCCTGCGGGTGCAAAAATGCCCATAAGCATAACAATCGTTAAAAGAATGCTTAAAACTTTCTTTTTCATAGTTTTTATCTCCTTTGTAAGTTAAGAGTAGGGAAAAAATATATATACCCGAATTTATTATATAATAATAAAAATAAATCCGCATTGTACTTTAGTGCAGAAATGTGCATTTTTAGTGCAAAAACAATAAAAAAACGATGGATTTCTCCACCGTCTTTTTGTGTTATGTGCAAAATTATCCTACTGTAAACTGCTTTGCAATACCCATGTCATCCCAGATATCGTTTGCTTCAACCTCAACGCGTGAATCTGAAATGAGAACATATACGTTTGAAACAGTAACAGTCTGTCCTGCTTCCACATCTTTTGAGAATGCAAGGTCTGATTCGCTGAGTTCAATTGCCATACCTTCAATAAGCTGAATACCGTCCTGGAAAATACGAAGGTCAACAGCATCGAAAAGATCTGTTGCTTCATCCTTGTTGTTTGTGAATTCAAAGTAAACTCTGATAAGTTTTGTGTCATTTTCGCCGTCAACAAATTCAGCATTTTTGATTACAAGGTTATGCTGTGCCTGACCTGAGTAATAATCTTTGATTTCGCCGCTTTCGGGCCAACCGTTATTGAAATCGGGAGCTGCAATTTCCTTTGCAACAAAAGCTTCTGCAGGTGCACCGGGAAGTGCTGCAAGGTCAAAATCGTATGTAATTACGGCATTTTCCTGATTTTTTGCTGTAAGAGTGAATTTTACAGTACCTGTTTCTTCTTTGAGAGCAAACTGATAGATACAACGGATTGTTACACCGGGACGGACATTTCTCTTATGATTACCGTATTCGGCAACATCTTCACCATAGGGTGCATCTGTTTCGTCAAGCTCTTCTTCGCCTTGCATGAGAATAACATCATTCTTTTCATCGGTAAAACTTGTTGTGTAGCTGTCTGCTTTGTTTGTGAAATCAAGGTAAACACGGATAGCCTTTGCGCCGTCTTCATCGTCAAAAAGTTCTGCGCCGACAAGAGCTACAGCAAATTTACCCAGATTGTTTTCCCATTCACCTGTTGCAAGTCCTGCGGGTGCGGGTGTTTCTGTTGACTGATTGTTATTATCAACTGCTGTCTGATTTCCGTCATCGGGTGTGGCGGGATCGTTACTGTTATTTCCGCAAGCTGCAAAGCTTACAAGCATAACAAGTGAGAGAATTATTGCTGTTAATTTCTTCATTTTTTAAATCTCCTTTTTAAGATTTTCGACATATACATACAATATGTCACTTTCATTATAAATGTTTTCTTTGATTAATACATCGTACTTTAGTGCAAAAAAAAGCGCCCGGAAGGGCACTTCCGGGTAGCTTATTCAGGTTTTTTATCGTTGATTACAAGTCCGATTTCTCTGGCTCTTACGGCAAGTTCCGTTCTGTTGCGGAAGCCTGTTTTGTCACGCATACTCTGGATATGAGCCTTGACTGTACGAAGAGACATATGCAGTTTTTCGGCAATAACGGCATCAGGCTCACCGCCCGTAAGCTCACGGAGCACTTCAAGCTCTCTTTCCGTAAGCTCACTGCTGACAGTGTTGCCGAATTTAAGCTTCGGGGTGGTATCGGGATAGATATTTTCTCCGGCAACCGTCCTGTCAAGCACGGAGATAACCTCTTCGGCATTCGCATTCTTATACCAGAAGCTGTCAACACCTATACTCCTTGCTCTTTCAATAAAACTGCACTCGGGCTGACTTGTTATGATTATGATTTTGATTTCGGGATGATTTATTTTTATTTTTTCTGCAGCCTCAAGACCGTTTGCGTCCATAGCTGTGCATACGTCCATAAGGATAATATCAATCTTGTTTGTTATGCAGTAAAACTCAGCCATTGCTGCACTTTCAATGGACTGCAAAAGCTTGTAGTTCTCACTTTCGTTTATATAAATCTCAAGCAGCTTTCTCGCCATTGAATCGTCTTCAACTATCAGGACATTAAGCATATATAAAATCATCCTCCTTCTTGTCGGCAATAATTTCAAGCATAAATCGTGGTTTTGATGAAACTCTCATTGTGCCGTTCATTCTTTCAACACGTTTACGCAGGTTTTTAAGACCGCCGCCTTCGGTGATTTCACCTTCGGGTCTTGTGCCGTCGTTTGTAAAGCGCACGTAATAACCGTCAGAATTACTGCTGAAGCCGATGTAAAGCGTTTTTGCATCGGCGTGGCGTACGGCATTTGTAAGCACTTCAATTGCGGCAATAACAAAGAGCTTGCGGATTTCACCTTTTTCGGGCAATTCACCGCTCAGGTCAATTGTTATACCTGCAGAATGCGCCGCCTTGAACAGAGTGTCAAGGTTATACTGTTCATCGTAATATTCAGCGCCTGTTTTAAGAACATATATATTCTTTTTCCACATCTCAATAAGACCTTCGGCATCATAATCCTCACTGCCAAGACTGTGTCTTGTTGCAAGAAGCACCTGACCGAGATTGTTGTGAATTCTTTCTTTTGTTTCAAGACGCTCCCTTGAACGGGTCAGCTCATCAACATTTTCTCCGTATTTACGAAGACGCTCATTCATATTTTCAAGGTTTTCGTTCTTTTCCCGAAGCCTTATTGACAGTTCATGAAGCTGTGTGATTTCCGTTGCGGTTATCTGATAATTTTCATCAACCGTACTGCGGCTGAAAAGCCATATACTGCCGTCGTGAAGCCTGAACTGCGGATTTTCACCCGATGAAAGTCTCATTGCATTACCGTGCAATGTGCCGCCTTTTAGTGTTTCCCAGAATTCTTCGGCATTCTGCAGCTCTTCATCGGTTATTGAGAAGCAAAGCTCACCCATACAGTGATTTGAGAGCAGAATTCTTCCGTCGGGCATGGCAAAGCACAGACCTGCAGGGAGATTATCGAGGCTCTCCTTGATAGAATTCTTTGTTATAATCTGTTTTCTGTTGCGAAGCTCAACAACAACGAGAGCCGCTGTCAGAATAACAAGCAAAGCAACGGGAATAACCGTGAAAATTACGGGGATACCCATAAATTCTGCCGTTTTTTTATTAATCGGAGCTTCATAAAAGAAATGATTCATTCCTGAGGTATAGATTGTAAGAATGACTGCATTGATAATGCTGAAAATTATCACAGCCAGCTTTGATGCAATACGCTTTTCTGTTTTTCTGAAAAGGTAAACAAGAAAGAACACGGCAAATGAAACAGCAAGGAATATTACAGTTAAAACCGTCACACGGAGAGAGTCGGAAAGGTCAAAGAAATTATACATCTGCATTCACCATCCTGTCTGTCTCAATGTCTATCGTTGCATCCTCATCCTCAATATAAATATTCCTTACGAATGCTGAATTTCTGATGCAGTCAAGCATTTTTTCGTCTATTGCTGTCTCACAGCCTATCTGAATGCGGAGTGAAATTTTACTTTCGTTACAGCTGAGATAAACACAGCAGGCAGTCATACTATGGAGAAGCTGTTCAACGGCTTTTTCAAAAAGGTCATACATAAGAACTGCCGATTCAACAGACATATTGCACTCATAGCTGCCGTTGAGAGCTACATAAACATCATTGAGCCTGATATTATCAAGTGATTCGGTAATACAGTATTCAAGCTCCTTGGAATTTATAAAATAATAATCCTCATTGAGTAAAAGCAGATTGCCTCTGCGCTTTATGTAAGCATTAAGAACACACAACTCGGCAAAAATTCCTTCTGCTTCGGCAGGATTACGCTCTGCCTGCTGAATAAGCCCCTCTGCTTTTTTCAGCTGAACAGCTACCTCACGGGTGATTCTGTCGTAAAGTCTGTTTTTTTCGTCGATTTTGGCTTTTTTCTCCTTAAGCTCATTTTCGGCTCTTAAAAGCTCGTTATTTTCGTTGAGCTGTTCCTGTGTTTCACGGAGCTTGTACATAAGCTCCTTGATTTTGCTTACGTCCTCCTGCCACAGTACATATCCGCCGGTAACAGGTCTTCCGCCGATTCTTGAACTGCCCGTATCAACAGGCTTTTTCACAGCCTTCATCATAACAAGCTTTGAAACGCTTCTTGCATTGGCTGATGTAAAGCAGGTGTTGTATTCCTTATCGATTATTCGTACGGCAATGTTTGTCTTCTCAAAAAGCTCATTATATTTCTGATTTGAACGGATAAGTCCGCTCTGAATTGAGCTTTCAAGCAGAAGCGTTATCATAAGGCAATCCATTGCAACAAGGTCACAGCCTCTGAAGCCCAGATAATATACAATCCAGAAAACCGTTGCACCGATAAACACAACAGCAGGCATTTTCTGAAAGGCACGGCTGCCCGGCACACGGCATTTGACAAGCATTGTAATAATAAAAATTGCACCGAGAATAGTAAACCACGCAAAATTAAGGTAGAAAACGATGTTATATGTATAATCGTCGTCAAAATAGTAAATTCCGTTAGGAAAATCAAATGCCAGTCTGTGAAAATCGTTTGTAATTATAAGCACAATCAGAACAAAAGCAGGTATGAACAACAGCTTCCATTTGCCAAGCAGACGATAATTTTCAGGCTTGCCGATCGACGAAGCGATAAAGACACCGAAAAGCGGAATAAGTATCATCGGGATATAGAACATATACCACAGATAACGGGTAACATCATCAAAACTACTTACAAAATACCACTTTATTGCACGGATAAACAGCCAGAAGCACATAAGTCCCCCGACATAAATGAGATAACGGCATATCTGCTTGTTTATAATTCTGTTTTTTACCGAAACACACCATAGCATAACAGCCACAATTTCAGCTGTGTTGGTAACTATATTGAATGCCGACCTTAAAAACGGGTCTGCAATCATATCGTGAAGCCGCTCGTAAAACATTGCAAGGAAAATAAGAAGTGCAACCGATGCAACAACAACGGTTTTTGTTTCTCTTTTTGTCATACCGGTCCCTCCTTTGTGAAACATATATTTAATATAACATAAATCATAGACAAAATCTACATAAAAAATTCTGCACTTTTGTACAATGGATTTTTCACGGTTTTAAGGTATACTGTATTTGTAAAAGTTTATTCAATGAAAGGGGCATTCTCTATGCAAACAAGACTTATTGCGGTTATACTTGCAATTCTGACGTTAACAACATTATTCAGCGGATGCAACAACACCCCCGATACTGACGGCACAACAAATGCTCAGTCACCTGAAAGCAACACAGCGGCAGAAAATAATGTTGATTACGATGTTGCATACTCTTCTGTGCTTGCAGCCTTCAAAGATGTATTTGATAACACAGAGTCTGACCTTGAGGGAGCGCTCGGTGTTGTTGAAATGGTAAATATGAGAGGCATAAATGAGGCACTCAGTTGCATCGGCTACACAATAAAGGATATAAACGGTGACAATGTGCCGGAATTCATCGTCGGCTTCATTGATGAAGGCAACAAGGGTAGCGAAATTCTTGCTCTTTATACATACAAGAATAATACACCCGTATTTGTTTTTGAGGGTATGACAAAAAGCGCATATTTCCTTATGGATGACGGCAGCCTCTTCTATCAGGGTGCAGACGGTGCTGCAAGAAGCATTTTTGCATCATACAAGCTCAACGGTGCAGATCTTATATGCAATGATTACTGGTTTACAGACATAACAGACTATAATTCTTATGAAACAGGCTATTTCCACAACACAAGCGGCAAACTTGATGCCTCAGAATCGGAAAAGCTTGATGTTTCTGAGGATGAATTCCGGGCAAAGCAGTCTGCGCTGATTGAAAAAAAGGTTCAGACAAACCTTACTCCCTTCTCATCAGTTGCAGCAAAGCAGGATGAGCCCACAACAGACGCAAAGGTTTCAAGGGTTGTGGCAATGCTTGCTGAGGATGCAGAGGCTTTTGATGAATATGCAGTTTTCAAGGTTGATGAATCTGAATATTCAACAATGATTCTCTTCCTTGCAGAGGGCACAATCACAGATTTCAAGTTCCTTTCACTTACCGTTACTGATGTCGATGACAACGGCAGAATGAGCTTCGATACAGAGATTCTTTACACCCTTGATACAATGCACGAGGATAAGCCTGTTGAGGTTACACTCACATTCTACGGTGATACACCGGCATACGGCATCTCCTACAAGGATGCATCAGGTGCAACAAAGAATTACACCGTTACATTAAGCGGTGAGGACGGCTCACTTGTTCTCACAGAGTTTTAAATATCCCGTATACACAAAAATATCCCGATTTTTTCGGGATATTTTCTTTTACTTTTTGTTTTTTATGCATTTACAGCAGGCTGTATGACCATTTTCTTCTGTAAATACAGAGCAGTCCTGGCACACCATATCTCCGCAGATTTCACATCTGTCAAGATCATAACGTGCTTCAATATTTGCTCTTTCATACGCATTGCGATGCTCAAAGGCATACAGAATATCACGTGCTTCAGCCTCAGCGGCAGTTATATGCCCATCATCAGCAAATCCGTTTATAAATTCCAACACAGGAGTACTGATAGCTTTTCCGCAACAATCACAATAGAATTCAAACTCAAATTGTTTTGCTGTTGATTTATCACGGAACCTTCCGGTAACAGATTTAAGCATCTGATTCACCTCTGTCAATTAAAAATATATACTATATTTTAATACAACAGAGGAATAAATGATATTGTTCTTTAGTGCAATTATTTTACAATTTTCTTATTTTTTACAACCTTACTGTTGGCATTGATATAAGAATATTTACGGCATTTAAGAAGCTCTTGTCTTCCCTTTTCGTTTCTTGTATATACAAGCTCAAACTTACCGCCGGCAGATTTAAGATTTTTTGCAAGAATGGCTGCAGTTTCCTTTTTGACTGCAATAACTGAAGGGCAGGCATAGCTCTGCACATAATTACGGCTTGTGATTTTCATTATACCTTTTGTGCCGATAATAAGATATCTCGGGTCGTCAATGGGAGAAAGAATCTCCGACACCGCCTTTGCAAACACATTTTTTTCACGGAGTGTGGCTCTTTCAAGTGAGCAGTTGACAATATTCTGTTTTGCCGATTTCTCAACGGACACTCTTGCGCCGTTGCTGTCAATTTCACCGATTTCTTTAAGCGTGCGGAGAATTGCCGATGAAATGTTATATACGGTTTTTTCGGGTGAAGAATTCTTCATTACAACCGACGCTGATTTTATAAGAAGCACAGCAGAAACTGCGGCAAGCACAAACCCCAGAAGTCCGCCGAAAAAGCCTGATGTTGCAATAATTACAACAGACACAACAAGAAGCACCGCAAGAATGATTGAATAAATCTTATTCTTATGTACTGTTGCTGCAGGCTGTACCTCGGCAGGAATTTCGCTCACTTCGGCAATTTCAGGTCTTGATTTGCCCTTGACTGCTGCTGACCATCTGCCCGACATCACGTTTCTTTCCTTTGCGAGTGATAGCATCTGAGTGTTTATTGCTTCAAGCCCCTGATTATTAAAGGGCGGTTTGAGAATATCAATTCTGTCTATTCCGCTTTCAATGGTATCGGAATTATAGGCAGGAGCCTGAAAACAGGCAAAACGACGCTTCATTGTTTCAAAATCATCACTTATTATTTCATCACCCGATTCAGGCTCAACAGTTACGAGATGCCATATGTTTGACACCTTATCGGGATTTTGCTTATCAATTCTGATTGCTCTGCCTCGCATCTGATTTGAAAGCATGAAGCTTCCCACAAAGCTTGCAAGGATAAGAGAATTGATGTTGGGGGAATCCCACCCCTCACCGAGAAGTGATTTTGTGCCCACGAGAATATTTATGACACCCGTCTGAAATGCCTTTGTTATAATACTTACCTTGTTTTTGTTTGAGCCTGAGAAAATAATTTCGGTATGCTTTGTGTTTTCGATTTTCTTTATTCTGCAAGGCACACCGTCGTTATATGCGATTTCCTGCACAGTTTCAACAGCTGAATCAGGAAGAATAACAAGTGTACCTGACAAAACTGCAATTTTAGCATCAGGATTACATCTTCTGACCGATTCAAAAACAGGGACTGTGCCGAATGTATGTACAGGCTCAGCTGTGCCCACAAGCTTCATCATATCTTTTTTGATGTAGTCTGTGAGAATAAGCATACGCAGTGTTTCACCGAGATTACCGTACTCACTTTCAACAATTCTGTTTATGCTCTGAAGCTTACCCGTTGAAGAAACGAGCATTCTGTTGATTTTATCATTTGAAGATAAACGGACCTTGTTCTTTTCTATAAGTGCCTCAGAAGAAAGCGTTGCTCTGAGGTCTTCGCTTATCTGCTCGGTAAAAATTTCAGGATTATCAATGACAAACTGAAATGCAGCTTCCGCAACTCTTACCGAATAAGCGGGTGCATTTCTGGCTTCGTTGACCTTATTCACAAGGCTTTCGGAAACTGTTGCACCGCCCTTTTTCGCAACACAGACAAGTGCACTGAATCCCTGAATGTTGTCATAAAGCAATTCATCATTACCTGCAACACCCGATGCCTTGAGAGCACCTGCGGGAATGCCGTCTGCAATAATTCTTTCACAGACAGCCTTTGCTTTTGCCTTGTAATCAGCAAGAATTCTTGCTTCATCATCTGTAGGATAACTGAAATATATATAATCCTGATGCGGACAGAGTGTTTTCTGATTCACAAGCTGAGGAACAAAAATTTCATCGTCAATATCACCGCACAGGGTCTGATATCTGTTCCATTCTGCAGGTGCACTGTCATAAGGTGGTGTTGCGGTAAGGGAAATTATTGTTACTTCACCGCCCAGAGCTTCAACGAATTTTTCAAGAACTCTCTGCCATTCGCTTTTAAGGTGATGCGCCTCGTCAAGGCAGATTGTTTTTATCCCTGCCCTTTTAATTTCACCGAAAATGTCAAAATCCGTGTAATCCTGTACCTCTTCTGTTTCGAACATATCGTCATCCTCTTCAGCCTCAACAACTGATTTTGTGAATGCCGCATGAAGAGCCTGATATGTAACGGATGTTAGAAGTGAGGGCTTTCTGAGAGAATATGAAATGTATTCATCGGGATTTTCACTCCCGGGAAGATACGCCTCAATGAATCTTTCACCCCATTGCTGACGGATTGTAACAGAGGGGGTCAGCACAAGTGCAGGAGCATTCTGTCTTCGGATAAGTTCAAGACCGAGAATGGTCTTACCGCTTCCCGGTGCTGCAACAATGTGTATTTTTTTGTCTTTAAGATGCTTTTGCGAATTATCAAGCACGGACTGCTGATAGTCACGGAATGTCCACTTGAATTTAACACTGCTGAAATTTTTCATTTCATCACCTCTGACAGATTATATTTTCAGTTTAGCATAAAGTTTTCTTATGTTCAATAGGTGTTTTTTTCGTATTCAGAATATCATCAAGTACCTTTGCCATTCGTGTAACCATCGGCACAACCAGAGAATTCCCCATACAGAAATAGCGCATTCTTTCTGTCATTCCGGTATTTGTCCAGTTATCGTCAAAAACCTGAAGTCTTTCCGTTTCAACAGGAGTAAGGGTTCTGAGCTTTTCTGAATGTATATCATAAACAACGTGGCTTGAACGATTGACCGATGCTTCGCTTGTAAGAATTGTCCTTGCAACCACCGAAATACCTGACATAACAATCATGTGCCCACTGTTTCTTTGTTCCGGGCTCAAACTGATTGAACCACACGGTTTCCCAATCAGTACCGAGTCTTTCAAATCCGAGACGGAAACCGCCTACGCCTGCAAATAATTCACAAATAGTCTTTTTCATAAAAATCAGACCTTTCATAGTAAAAAAGTCAATTCTTTCGAATTGCAAATTAACTATGAAAGATCTGAAGCTTATAAATTTTTATATATAGTTTTTTGTTATTTTTTATGTTTTTACAGAAATTCTGTCATAATTATGTTGTCAGGGTGAAGAGAATGAATTCTCATAAGGCGCATCGACATCATTGATTCAGACTCCAAAGTCAAATATAGTACATACGAATTCTTTTCCCTTATTTATTGTTTATGGGGATTGTTATGCCCCCTCTGATATTCCTGCTCTCTCACGAGGGCAGTTTTTTTGATTGAATTGTGTGGTAGAAGTGTGATATAATCAAATTGACAAACTTGAATTTGACGAGGTGAGTATACAACATGAAGATTCATAATGCACAGTATAAAATTGATGATAGCAGTATTTTGAACTACTATGAGGTTGGAACCGCAAAAAACAAATTATTACTACTTCATGCCCAAGGGACAAACTCTTGTAGCTTCAATAAGGTCGTTACAAAGCTTGCAAAGTACTACCATGTGTACATGGTAGATTATTACGGACATGGAAAGAGTTCCCGCAATTCAGAAAAATACAATCTGGTCAGTATCGGCAACGACATCATGGACTTTATTGAAAATGTGATTTGTGATTCTGTTGCCGTGTTGGGGCATTCGTCAGGTGGACTGATTGCAGCATACATTGCAGCACAATCTCCCAGATGCACAAAACTCATATTGGAAGACCCTCCGTTCTTCTCAAGCTGGGGCGAAAGAAGATATAATACATACAATTACAAGGATTTATCCTCTGTCTGCCATAATTTCCTTTTACAGGATGTGGAAAAGGATTTCGTCTATTATTATTTCAAGAATCAGTATTGCTGGAATTTCTT